>CBFCZG010000198.1:0-8333 GCA_965602375.1 uncultured Phycisphaerae bacterium
CCCGCCGAGGCCGAGCCCGCCGCCACAAGCACCCGTTCAACCGCATAAAAGAGGTTCTGGGCGGTGGGCCGCGTGGCGCGGATAACGTCGGCCGCCTCCCACATATGGGCGGCAATCCGTCCGTCGGGAGCCGTCAGTGCCGCCTGGGCCACGCCGAACCCCGCAGTCGCCCCGATCGCCCCGGCGCCGCGGACCACCATCGTCTTGATCGCCCACGCCGTCTCCTCGTAGCCGGCCGACTCGAAGATCTCGAAGGCGTGCGGTATCAACGGCTGGTTGATCATCTTGACCAAGCCACCCTCCAGCCACACCGTGCGATAGTGCTTCCCGTTGACCTGCATGGCGGTCGCGTTCCGTGCCGTGCGCCTCAACCGGCGAGACGCTTATCAAAGAAGCAAGACCATACCAGAATTCCTCTTTATTTCCCAGGCGCGTGGGGCCCCTGCCTTTACCACGACCAGGCTGCATCCTTAGTCGAACCGCGTACAGCATAGTCGAAGACCTGGCAAGGGGCGATCCGTCTCATCGACGCAGCCGCTGTCTGCCTTCGCCGGCAAGGCTCGCGCGGTGCGCAAAGTGCACACTCGCGCGCCGATCTGCGCGTACACCGTTACGGATATTGAGAACAGCGATCATGGTGTGATTATCCCTATGCCGGGCACGCGATTGTCGTACCATGGAAGTAAATCAGTACCGCATTGTTTAATGTCCTAAAAGCGAATCGCCCGATTCAATGCGTACTCGCAAGGAACACAATTCGCGCCGAACGCGTTATTTTCGGACAAGGCGCCTTTTTTGTTGCACGAGTAAAGCGCGCTGTCCCATCGCCGCCCAAGTTTCCGAAAGAATTTTTTTGTGGTTCAAACGCGGCGCGGCCGGGTGAACCGCCCGTCCTAATACTACCAGGGGTGAAGTGCGCCGCGCGCGTCCACCGTCGTTGATTGTCCTGGGTCAATGCGATCTGGACGCGCAGCCGATAATGGGGGCGAAGGCGCCAGCCCAAACACGACCGACTGACTGTCGAGTGCGGCGCGCCCAGCTAAACGAGCCGATTCGACGGTGGCGCAACAGTCGGTCGTCCCCCAAACAAAGTGGAAAAGACGCACGCTGGCGCGGCGTGCGCGGACGTTTGACGGACAGGCGTTTTTGCCTCGTGGGTGTTTGAATCGTAGTTTTCGTGGCGGACCGCCTGGAGCGCCCAGTTTACCCAGTTTAAGGCGGTCTCGGAGGGAAAGTGCATGCGACTGTACAGTATAGCTTTGCTGGTAGGGGTAGCGGCTTCGGGCGTTATCGGACAGGTCGGCGGATGTGGATCCGCCGCGTTCGATCCACTCAATCCTCTTGAATCTACCGACCCGATCGAGGTCGAGAGCGAATCCGGTGATCTGCGGATCGTGGCGGAGTCGTTCGATCCGGACGATCCGTTGACGGTGCATTTTCGTGCCGAGGCCATTGACGGCAGTTCGCTCACCGACGACGGCGTGATATGGATGTTCGGCGACGACACGACGGACATCGGGGTGGAGGTGATTCACACCTATGCCGCCGAAGGCGATTACTACGTTCAGGTGACGACGGACGTGGCCACGCCGAAGACGGCCAGCGCTACGGGCGTGCTTTTGCCGGTGAGGGCATTCAAGGTTACCGTCGAGTCGGTGCCGGCGGCGGGCGAGGCCCCGCTGACAGTACAGCTATCGATGGACACCTCGGTTCCGTTGGCGCAGTTGGTGGCCACCTACCGCTGGGATTTCGATGATGGACAGGTAGCCGAGGGCGATCAGAGCACCGAGCACGTCTTCACGGAGCCCGGCCGCTACAAGGTGCGTGGCACGGTGGTGACTGACGCGGGTTGGTCACGATCGGGCGCGGCAACCATAAACGTATCCGCCGCCAGCAACATCAGTCCGCAGGCGGTGATCGATGCCTGGCCGACGGCGGGTCAGGCCCCGCTGACAGTGCTATTTGACGGGTCCGGCAGCAGCGACAGCGACGGCGAGGTGGTTTCGTACGCATGGCAGTTCGGTGATGGCCAGAGTGCCGGCGGCCCACTCGTTGAGCACACCTATTCAAACGAGGGCGACTATACCGCCACGCTGACGGTGATCGACGACGGCGGCGCCAGCAACACGGCCGAGGTGATCGTCAGCGTTGAGGCCGCCGGCCCTGGCCCGAACCAGTTGCCCACAGCCGCCATCAGCGCCGACCCGACGGCGGGAACGGCGCCGCTGACCGTGACGCTGAGTGCAAGCGGCAGCACGGATGCGGACGGGTTGATCGAGAGTTGTTTATGGGACTTCGGCGATGGCGTAAGCGGCGCGGGCGCTGAGGTTACGCATACCTATAACGACGCGGGTGACTACACAGTCGTCCTGACCGTCATCGACAACGACGGTGGAGGCGATCAGGCGGCGGTGGCGATCCACATCAACGGCAAGCCGACGGCGAGCTTCGTCATGGATCCGCAGCGCGGCGTGGCACCCGTCGTGGTGCATTTCAGCGCCGCGGCGAGCACGGATACCGACGGGCAGATCAGTTATTACTACTGGGCTTTCGGCGACGGCGCGGTTGAGGAGGGCCCCGACAAAGTGACGGTGGACCACACCTACACCGCGGGCGGCGCGTACCCCGTACGGCTGGTCGTCACCGACGATGAAGGCGCGAGCGGCTACCACTCAACGTGGCTGACGCTGTCGGAGTTGGCGGTGTGGCCGCCGTCGGTCGATTTTGGTGATACAGGGTCACAGGCAAGCATAGAAATCAGCAACCCGGGTGCGTGCGAACTTGAGTACAATGCAAGTGTCGATTACGGCGTGGGGCCGGATGGCTGGCTAAGCGTGAGTCCAGCGGCCGGATCGTGCCCAGCCAGGGAAACGACGGTGTTGACGATCGAGGACGATCGCCCCGCGTTGCCGGCCGGCGCCCACAATGCGGAGATCCAGGTGCGGGCCGGCGACGTGACCAAGACGGTGGGGGTAACGATAGCCGTGGTGGCCGTGGCCACCAGCATCGACAGCCATGATTTCGGCATCGATTCGAGCGTGTGTCAGTTCGAAGTATGGAACGACGGCGCGGGCGTTCTGACCTGCGAGGTGACCAGCAAACCATACTGGGTAGACGTGTCCGGCCTGCCGGCGACCAGCTCGGGTCCTCAGGACAGCAAGACGGTGACGCTGACGGTGGACCGAAGCGGGCTGGCGCCCGGCGAGCACACGGGCGATCTGGTGCTGAGTCCGATCAGTGGTCAGGGGGATCTGGGCCGAACGATCGCGCTGACGACCTCGGTTGCGTCCGGGGCGGGCGCGCTGTCGGTGTCGCCGGCCAGCGGGCTGAGCAGCTCGGGGACGGAAGGCGGGCCGTTCAGTCCGGCACGTGTCAGCTACACGCTGACCAATACGGGCGGGGCAGCGGTAAGCTGGACGGCCAGCAAGTCGGCGAGCTGGGTAGACCTGTCTGAAACAGGCGACATCCTGAGCCCTGGAGACAGCGTCAGCGTTGAGGTGAGCATCAATTCGCAGGCCGCCAGCCTGACGGCTGGGACGTACAGCGATTGGGTGACGTTCACCAATGCCACCAACGGCACGGGCACCACGACGCGGGCTGTGTCGCTGACGGTGAACGCGGATTCGGCCGACACGATGGCGGCGGCAAGTCGGACGAGCGGGATGGCGCCGTTGGCGGTGTTCTTCGATGCGGTGGACCCGGCGAGCGGCGTACTTCAGCCGGCGGACGGCGACTATGCGAGCCTGGGCTACGCCTGGGACTTCGGCGACGTGGATGCGGGCACCTGGTCGACCAACGGCAAGAGCCGGAATGCAGCGATGGGATACGTTGCGACACACGTGTACGAACAGCCGGGCACATACACCGTCACGTTGACGGTCACCGACACACAGGGCGGGACATACGTATACCAGCAGGAGATCACCGTTGCGGCGTTCAGCGGCACCACCTACTACGTGAGCAGTTCGTCGGGTTCCGACGGCAACACTGGCCTGTCGCCGACGGCGCCGCTGGCGAGCTTTGGCGCGGCAATGTCGAAGGTGGGCACGAACCGTCGGATTCTGTTCAAGCGGGGCGACACGTGGACGACGGCGGACACTGGACGGATCGGCTGGGAGGGTCCGGGAATCATCGGGGCGTACTACTACAGCGACGGCAGCGACGATCGGTCACGGCCGAAGCCGCACATCGTGATGACGGGTGACGGTTCGGGTCTGGAATGCGGCGGCCCGTGGGCGTCGGACTGGCGGATCATGGACGTTCGCTTGTCGCCGGACCACGCAACGAGGGCGTGGGGCGTGAGCCTGGGATGGGAAGGAGCGGTTCGGTGGCTTCTGCTGCGTGTGGAGACCGACGGGTACGACGTGGGTATCGGGTGCACGGCTTCGGGCACGGCGTTTGTCGAGAACGCGGTGGTTGAGTGTAACGTGCACGATATCGTGGGGATCGGTGTCTACTTGGGCGGCACCCGTCTGGCGGTGCTGGGTACACGGATCACGGACATGGTCGAGTCGCACTCGTTGCGGGTGTGGTACACGCAGAAGGCGGTGATCAGCGAAAACATTTGCCACTATCCGGGGCAGACGCGTCAGGCGCTTAAGCTTCACGGCTACGACCTGGGACAGGGCCCGGCGACCGAGTACGTGGTGGTGTCGGGGAACAGTTTCCGCGGCAGCACGTACGTGGTGGCGGTCGCGCCGGAGAACGCGCAATCGGACGAGCCGGTGCGACACGTGGTGGTGGAGCGCAACGTGATTACGCCCGACGAGCAGACGACGGTGGGAGTGTATCTCAGGGCGGACGATGTGACGGTTCGCAACAACATTTTCGACGCAACGGGCGGCGCCACGTGGTACAAGGCGGTGCACATGGAGGGCGGCGTGGGATCGTCGCTGCACGACATCAAGGTGTTCAACAACACGGCCTATATGGGCGGATCGGCGAGCGAGTTCACGCTGTGCTCGATCGACAGCAGCGCACAGGATACGGTGGTGCGGAGCAACCTGGCGTCGGCGCCGCAGACGAGCAATCGACAACTGATCGTCGGGTCGGGGTCGGGGTTGGTGGCGGATCACAACCTGTTGACCAGCGCGCCGGGCTTTGTAAACGCGGCCGGGGGTGATTTTCGGCTGCTGAGCGGCTCGGCAGCGGTCGATGCGGGCACGCCCGTGCCGGGGGTATTCGTGGACTGGGACGGTGCGAGACGACCAAGCGGCAACGGCTACGACATCGGCGCGTTCGAGCGTTGAGCGCGACGATGAGGGTGGGGGAGCGTTGCCTGGCCGCGGCATGGCGGCGTGTGGATTGGTGTGGCGCGGCAGTGGAGTCGGCTCAGATGGAACGAGGGTTCTGCTGCGTGACGTTGGCGTACCACCGGGCGATCTGACGCGCCTTTGCGGGCCAGGTATAGAGCCGTCGAATCCGGTCGATGCCGGCGGCGGACATTTCGTCGAGGGGCGTGGGGTCGGCAGCAAGGCGTTCGAGTAGCGATCGCAGGGCGGCGACCCGTTGCGGGCGGTCTGCGACGGGGATCTTGAAGCCGGTATCGGCGGTGACGTGTTCGGCGGGCCCGCCATAGTCGAGCACGACGCTTGGCAGCCCACAGGCCATCGCCTCGATAACCACGGCGCCTCCGAACTCACGAAGACTAGGAAAGGCGAATAGCGACGCGTCGCGGCACGCTTCGGCCACCCGATGCTGGGGTAGGTTGCCAGTGAAGCGGACACGGTCGGCAAGATGGAGGTCTTCGGCGAGGCGGGCGAGCCGGCCTTGCATGGGCCCCTCACCGACGATAACGACCTCGGCTTGCCGCCGGAGGGGCTCTGAGGTGCCGACCGCCTCGAGCACCACATCGGCACCTTTGTAGGGAACAAGTCGGCCCACGAAGAGGATTCGGAACGGGCGAATTTGAGAGGGAGCAACGCGACCTTTGGCGTTGAACCGATCCGAATCGATACCGTTTTCGGGCATGTAGACGGCGCGCCGGCGGACGCCGCGGGGCAGGGCGCCGAGGGTATAGGTGGACCCGCCGATGACCAGCGCGGCACTGTTGTACGTACTGCGGAGGTAGGGAAGGAGCACGTACGCGCGGCGAACGTAACTGAGCCACTCCATTTCAGCCATTCGAGTTCGTGTTGTTCCGCGGGGCCAGGGCAGGCCGCCGTTGAGCGGGCCAAGCACAAAGGGCACGGACGTCCAGGATGCCAAGGGGCTGGGGTAGGTGGGTGTCAGCGGTGTCAGGCGATGGACGACGTCGTAGTCGCCCCGCCGGAGGACACGGCCGAACCGCTGGAAGACGAGGTATTCGAAGTAGAGATACGGGGCCAACATGAGGGCCTGTCTGGTTGTCCAACCAAGTCCTCTTCCCAACGTCAGCAGATGCCCGACGCGGCTGAACGGCGCAGCCAAGGCCTCGGAGTTGATGTAGACGACTTCATCGGCAGGATGGTTCGTTCGCGAGAGGGCGTCGCGGTTGCGGACTTGGGTGGCAAGTGTAACCCGCGCTTCGTTGCAGAGGGCCCGGTAGAAGTTGTAGCCGACCAGCGGGACGGAGGTCCAATCGGGGTTGCATTCCTCGGCGATGAGCAGCACGCGCGTGGCACGGGGGTCCGGACGGCGCCGGAGGACGCGTTCACCAGTCGGGACAGCACCTGACACAACTGTTGCCCCTCGAAGCGGCGAGTTCACCTGTCGTCCGCTGTGCGCGGCGAGTGTATCGCGGTCGGAGGGCACTGTCGAGCTTGGCGCGATGCAGGAAGCATCCGGCGATTGGGCGAGGCAAGGGCCCGTCGGCGTAGGCGCGGAGCGCAGGCATCGCGAATCAAGCCGTGCAGGCAGAAAGTCTTCGCAGTAAGAACATGCTTTGAAGCGCCGTATGGCGAGTTCCGGATGGGTATGGACCGATGCAGAGATCGACAGCGCCCACGAGGAACGCATGAGTCATGCCGACGCGGCTGAGGAGCCTGCTTTGGGCGGGTGCCGGTAGCCGTTAGGGGTACCGTTTGGGTCCGGCATGGCGGGCAGGGCTGGACGGCAGGCATTGCATCGCGTGAACGGCTGCGTCATAATGGACTACGGCGCCAACCACGATAGCGGCTGGGCGCGCCTTGCCATCCAGAGCAGCATCGGCGAGGAGCCAAGGCATTGCCACCAGCCGCCCCACGAAATGGGCTACCCGGGCAGATCGCTACATGGTGCCCGGAATCACCGAGGTCGAGTCGTGTTGTCGAGTTATCGATCGACAGGGGTGTGGCGAACCCACCGTCGGCAGCCGCGCCTTCGCCGTGGGCACCTACCTGGCCGAGGCATGCGCCGCCTCGTTGTGGCGGTGGCGGCTGTGCTGAGTGGGGTGGGGCTGCTGGTTGAAGCGAGCGGGTGCGGCTCGGGTGTGAGCTATCGGCCGCTCGTTCCGACCTGGCCGACCGATTCTGAGGTTCAGGGCCAGAGTGTTCCTTCGGACGAGGTGTTGATCGTCGCCGAGCTGTACGATCCGGACGATGCGCTGGCTGTGCGGCTCGATCTCGACCGGGCGGACGGCAGCCCGCTCGACCTTGAGCAGATCACCTGGATTTTCGGTGACGGCACGACGGGCAGCGGGTGTCCGGCCGTGCATACGTACGCACGAGACGGCGAGTACCAGGTGCAGGCCCGGATCGTGCCGGCCGGTTCGGACACTCCGTACAACGTAAGTCTACTCATTCCGCTGCGCGAGTTCGCAGTCGAGATCGAGACGATTCCGGAGGTGCCGCAGGGCCGGGCGCCGATGACCGTGCAGCTCGAGGCGGACGTGCGGCTGCCGTGGGAGCAGCAGGCCGTTCGGTATCGGTGGGAGCTGGGTGACGGACGGGTGGTCGAGGACGACGACGCCTTCGAGCATACCTACTCTGCGCCGGGAGACTACCCGATCCGTTTGACGGTGGTTACCGATTCGGGCTGGTCGCGGACCACCACGTTGCAGGCCTTTGTGGCGAGTGGCTACAACCAGCCGCCGCAGGCGGTGGCCGATGTCGATCCGGCCGGTGGGCTGGCGCCGCTGACGGTGCTTCTGTACGGCGGCGACAGCTTCGATTTGGACGGCGAGGTGGTGGCGTATCACTGGCGCTTCGGCGATGGGCAGTCGGTTGCCAACCCGCTGGCCGAGCACGTCTACGCGCAGGAAGGCGACTACATCGCGACGTTGACGGTCACCGACGACGAGGGCGGTATCAACACGGCGGAGGTACTGGTCAGCGTCGAGGCGCCTCCGGCGGGCGTGAATCATCCACCGGTAGCGACGATCGACGCCGACCCCACCGAGGGCGTGCAGCGGCTGATGGACTTCGCCGCCAACCCGT
>CBFCZG010000199.1:0-8286 GCA_965602375.1 uncultured Phycisphaerae bacterium
TACCTCGAGGGTGTCCGCGGCAACGGCGGCGACGTGCCGTGGCGGCTGTGGTGGCGGCCGATGGGGTACTGGACGGCCGTCTGTGTGTGTTTTGAAGCGATGCTGATGGGCCTGCTGTTGATGCTGCGCAAGCGGTGGATCGAGCATGAGCGGTTGCCGTTCGTGTGGGCGCAGCCTGCGCTGGGGGTCATTCAGGCCGACGACCAGCCGATGGTGTGGCAGCGCTGGGCGGTATTTGGGGTGGGGTTGGCGATGTGTCTGCCGGCTACGTATTACGCGGCCGGTGAGGCGGCGGCGAGCCTGCCGATTCCCATGCTGCCGTGGGCGGGTAACGAGGGCGTGCTGGGCGGGTTCGATCTGACCGCCCTGAATGTCCTGCCGAAGGTGCCGCTGAAGCTGTTTTGGGGACCGATGGTCCTGGCGATGTTCCTGCTCATGCCGACCGACGTGCTGCTGACGGTGGCGCTGACCTACGTGCTGGTGAGCCTGCTGGCGCCGAGCATCTTCGCCTGGCTGGGCTTGGACGTGGGGCGGACGCACTGGGACAATTTCGTCAAGTGGGGTATTCGCTCGGGCGGCTGTGCGGGGTTGTTCATCTGGAGCGTGTGGTTCAACCGGCGGACGATCTGGGGCTATCTGCGTTCACTGTGGGGCGGCAGGCCGACCGACCCGGAAAGCGACGACGAACTGGGTCGCTGGCCGATCACCGTGGCAATGATCGTCGGGACGATCGGGTTCGTGGCTTTGGCGTGCTATGCGACGAGTCTGGCGCAGATGCTGTTCCTGTTGTTCTTCATTTTGTACTACTGCATCGCTCAGACGCGTCAGCGGGCCGAAGGTATGCTGGCGACGTATGAGAACAACATCGCTTCGCACCAGATGGTGAGCATACAGCGCCATCTGCTGCACGATCACCCAAGCATCTCGACGTTGCCGGGCTACGAGCATTTGGCCACCTCGGGCAACTCGTGGGCCATCCACTGGATGCAATGGGGTTTTGCCGGACAGCTCAAGACCTATGGGCCGCACAACATGCTGCTCGAGGCGTTCAAGGTGGGGCATGAGGTGCGGGCCAACGTTCGCGACATCGCAAAAATCATATTTCTCAGCATGGTTGTGGTAGCGGTGGTGACCGGCCCGTTGTACCTCACGCTGATGTACAACTACGGGTTCGAGAACAGCTATCAACGGGCGCCGACGGTCTACCAGTCGTTTACCAACTGGAGCGAACGTGCGATTTCCTACGGGGTGCGCAGCACCTCACGCGTGTACTACTACGAGAGTGCATCCAGTTTCTACTATCGGTACGAAGGCATTATCAATATGGGGTGGGGCATCCTTCTGACGGGTTTGCTGTTCTACCTGAGGAGGGAATACACGTGGTTCCCGTTGTCGCCGGTGGGGTTTGTGATCGCGGCTGAGACCTGGAGTCACGATCGCTTGATGATCACGCCGTACCACGTTTGGTTCAGTTTTCTGCTGGCGTGGCTGATCAAGTCGATGGTTTTCCGCTGGCTGGGTGTGCGCTATTTCCGCGAGCGCGTGCAGCCGGCGGTGGTGTTGCTGTTGTGTGGCATGATTTTCGGCATTGTGGTCTTCATGGCCAAGCACGTGGCCATCGGTAAGGGCTTTCTGCTTTGATTGGGCGTTTGGCAATCGGCGGGGTTCTGGCGTTGGCCCTGGTCGGCTGCGGACCTTCCAGCAGGCCGGGAGAGCCCGCGCCCATCGACTATAAGGCGTTGTCCGACGCGGTGGACGTCATGCTGCCGAAGATTCGGGAGCATGCAGTCACGATCGCGTCGTTCGGATCGCGGCAGACGGGTCAGGTCGGGTGCGAGCGGACGTTCGACTACGTCCGCTCGGCGTTTCAGGAATTGGACGGCGGCGCCGGTACGGTGCGCTGCTTCTCCAGCGAGGTGACCGTGCCGCTCGATCGCTTCGGCGCCGACCATGACGCCCGCGAGCACACCACCGTGACGATCCATGGTCCGGACGGCGAGCCGCAGACGTGGCAGGCATTTGCGCTGATGCCCAACTGTATTCAGCCATGCCGCACGCGGGCAGGCGACGAACAGCCGCGCCGACTCATCGATCTGGGCGACGGTCGCGTCGAGCGATGGCAGAATGCGGACGTTCGCGACGCGGTGGTTCTGCTGGATTTCAACAGCGGTCAGGCCTGGCTGCGTGCACGCGAACTTGGCGCCTACGCCGCGGTGTTCATCGAGCCGGAATTCACCACGGTCGATCAGGCAGATCTGAAGTACCTCGAAATCCTGCCGCTTTACATGCCGCGCGTCTGGCTGGCGCGGGAGCATGGTCTCGCTCTTCGCCAGGGCCTGGCGTCGGGCGAGGACGTGCGGGTGACGGTGCGCACTCGTTTGGACTGGGTCAAGGTGCGAGCGCCGTGCGTCGAGATGATCGTGCCGGGAGAGGATCGGTCGCGGACATTCGTTGTGGCTGCGCACTTTGACGCACGCAGCATCGTGCCGGACCTTTCTCTGGGCGGGGACGAGATATGGGGCATATCGGCGCTGCTGGAGATCGCGCGATATTTCAAGCAGCATCGGCCGGCGTGCGATCTGCGGTTCATTGCCGTCTCGGGCCATTGGCAGTCGCAGCGATGCACGCGCGATTATATCGCGTATCCGGGCCCCGGTTTCGACGAGGTTGGCCGGAGGGTGAAGCTGGCCATCGGTCTTGATTACTCGACCGAGAACCCGAACTTGAGTCTCATGCGCGAGCACGCCTGGGACAGCAGGCCGGAGCGATCGTATCTGTGGCTCCGCCGGGCGCTGTTCAATCGCGGTGGCTGGCGGGATAGCGTGCTTGAGGGGTTTGGGGATCGCGTGGGCGCTGCGGAGGTCTTTGCAGGGACCAGGCCGATGCTGCCGGTTGCCGAGGACGACCCGATGGCGCCGCGCGACGACCGGTGCCCGATGGCCTTTGCGCCGGGCTTTCCCACCGCCAACGAAGCGTGGAGCGCGCTGAACCTTCCCAGCTTTGCGTTCCAGACGTCTTGGCTGTATCGATTGACGCACTTCACGCCGTTGGACACGTTCCAGCGCACCAACGCCGACGAGCGTTTCGAGCATCTGGGACCGCAGGTCAAGATCAGTTTGGCGATGATGCGGCAACTGTTGCACTATCCGGCGCAGCAGTGGCCGCACGTCGTTCCGAAACTTCGACAGGAGCGCACCTACGGCCTGTTCTCTCGACTGCGAGGGCGAGTGCAAGTCTGGGACCCCAGCACCGGTTGGTTTGCCGAGCGGCTGCCCGGGCAAGGGCAGGACGACTCCTATCGAACGTTCGTCTACTCCTATCCCATGAGTGCCAAGTATCGTGGCCTGGGACAGCGTCTGCGTAATTATCTCTATGTGCCGCTGGCCCCCAGTCGGCTGCGGCACCGTAATCTCCAGTGCTTCATGTTCAAGGACATGGAGTTGCTGGATGAACCTTCGTTCATGTTCAATACGCTGCACTGTCCGCTGCCGACCATCACGCAGAACACGGTGGCGTATTCTCTGGATCAAGACGGTCGAGTCGTCTACGCCACCGACTATGGCATGCACGGCGACGGTGCGCCGGGCTTTCAGTGCACCGATCGTCCGCTGGATTACTGGGACCTGTACGTGCCGGTCACGCTCTTTGAGTGCGGCAGCGTGGAGTTGTTCAGCCTGATTGATCCCGATCGGCGGCGCTTCAATGTCGACGTGGTCGATCAGTGGTACATGTATTGGGGTGATCCGGGCAACGAACAGGACCGGGGTGTCGATCCGTACGTGCGCGTCAACGAGGTGCGGAATATCGCCACACACACCGAGTTGAGCAGTTGGGGCTACACACAGTGGCAGGGCACGGCTTTGGTTTTCCTGCCGCCGTCCGACAAGGCGGTGGCGACCGAGAGCACGGCTGCGGAGATTCTGTTGGGCACGCCGCTGGCGAAATTCACGGCGCTGACCAACGTCGGCGCCGACGGCGTGGCGCACGGCTACCGAGTGCGCAGCGGTGAAACGATTCGGTTCGGCGAGGAAGGCGAGGCTGATTCCCTGGCTTACGTCAAACAACTGTACCGGCTGGATCGGCGCCGCCTGAGTGAGTTCGAGGCGTATGATGTCGGCAGCCCGCTCGCCCACAAGTATCACCGTCGCACCCAGGAGATCCTTACACGGCTTGAGAACGAGCAGGCCCAGGCCGGTTGGCAGCGGAGGCTGGCGGATGACATGTTCGCCTGGAACAACGAGGCCGAGGCGTACAGCCGCGTCCGGCGCTTGTTGTACGACGTCGTGTCCACGACGGTCTTCTATTTCGTGCTGTTGATTCCGTTTGCGCTGCTCGTGGAGCGCCTGCTGCTGCCGCAGCCGACCGTGCTACGGACCTGCCTCGTGGCGGCTGTCGTGTTCGCGGTGTTCGTGCTGCTTCTCTATATCTTTCACCCGGGATTCCATCTGGCAGCCAACATCGTGGTGACGGTGGTGGCGTTTGTGATCGTGGTGCTGACGATTCCGGCGCTCATTCTACTGGGCACGCGCGGGGTGGCGATGCTACGAGCGATCGGATCGAAGGCGCTTCTGACGCAGCGCAGCGAGGCCGAGCGGGCCGGTGTGATCTCGGCCGCGTTGTCTCTGAGCGTGTCCAACATGCGGCGGCGCCGGCTTCGCACCGGCCTAACCCTTACGACCATTACAGTCCTGGTGGCTGCGCTCGTTTTGCTGACCACCTCGAGCACGTTTCAGTTCAAGCTGCGCGAGCCGGTCGAGATCAATTCATCAAGCTTTTTCGGCGTGCAGATATATAACGCCTCGGATCACAACAAGGGCCTGAAGAAGGAAATGGTCGACATGTACGAAGGCCTCTTGCAGGACGAGGCCACGGTTATCCGCCGCGAGTACGTCAACTACGGCTACGACAACTACTCGAAGAACGGACAGATATACGTGCGGGCCAACGATCGGAAGGTGGGTGTGCCCTACCTTCAGATCATGGACGAGAAGGAGACGCTGCTACGGTACAGCTATCTGGCCCTCGATGGGCAGCGGGAGACGGTCAGCATCGACGATCTTATTACGGGCCGGCGTATCGGGCCGGATGACGTGGAAGTCATTCTCCTGCCCAATACCACCGCGGGGGCCCTGGGTGTGTCGGTGGGCGACACGGTCGAGCTGATGACCCTCCCGCTGGAGGTCATCGGGATTTGGCAGGCCGAGCAGCAGATCACTCAGCCGGACGGTACCACGGCCGCGGTGGCCGGCCCGCTCGATCAACTCAGCGACCTGGACGGGCTGCCCATCACGCCGATCGACTCGGCCAGCGCCCGCACCGCCGAGCCGCTCAGGCCGCTCCATGCCGCCAGCAAGCAGATGGTCATCCTGCCCCGTCGGCTTGTGCAGCAGTATCGAATGCTCCCACCGGTGGTGATGTCGATGGTCGTGATTCCGCACGATCGCGACAAGATTCGCGCATTGGCCGACAGGCTGAGCAACGAGATACGCAACGTGGACGTCTTCAGTCATTACATCGATCCGACGACCGGTCAGGACCGCGTGGAGATGATCTCTATGCGATTGGCCACGCAGGTCAGCGGCTCGGGGATGATGTGGCTGATGCTGGCCATTGCCGTGCTGATGATCATGGCGATCATGACCGGCACGGTCTACGAGCGGATCCGGGAGATCAACATCTACAGTTCGGTCGGCCTGTCTCCCGGGCACGTGGCGAGTATGTTTCTGGTGGAGTCGCTGGTGTATGCGGGGCTGGCCAGCGTTCTCGGGTATTTCGTGGGCATCATCATCCTGCGGACGCTCTCCTACTACGACCTTCTGCCGCCGAATTTCTACCCGAACTACCTGGGTGTCTACGTGCTGATCGCCACGCTGGTGGCGGTGGCGGCCATGCTGCTTAGCAGCATCTACCCGATTACCGTGGCCGCGCGGACGGTGAACCCGTCGCTGGAGCGGACCTGGCGCGTGGAGAGCGAGCCGGCCGGCGACGACTGGCGGGTTCCGCTGCCGTTTATTGCGACCAGCGAGCGCGAGCTCGACGGTATCATGACCTATGCGTTTGACTTTTTGATGATCCATCAGGGCGAACGGTCGGGACGGTTTGTTTGTCAGACGCCGCCCACTCCCGGACGAACCGACGGATGGCACAGCATTGACATGGAAGTGTGGCTCGCGCCGTTCGAGCGGAATGTTACGCAGTACGTGAGCCTCCAGGCCGTCGCCATGCAGGCCGATCGCTGGCAGTTCGTCTTGCAGCTTCGCAGGCTCAGCGGACCGGACTATCTGTGGCACAAGGGCACGCGTGTTTTTGTCGACGCGCTTCGCAAGCATCTGCTCAACTGGCGGGCCATGACGCCCGACCAGTGTGACGCGTTTGCCGACCGCGCGGGCGAACTCTTCGGCGGAGTGCCCGTTCATGCCTGAGCAGGTACCAACCACGGTCGCCGACAACGAACCTCCCGAGTTGACCGGGAAGCTCGAGAGCGGGCTGACCGCGCGCACCTGGCCGGTGATCCTCTACGGCGCGCTGATCCTCATGCCGGCCAACATCTACCTGCTGCTGGTGGCCGGCCAGAACCTCCTCGGACCCATCAGCTTTATCGCCCTGATTCTGTGGGTCGAGGCTGCACGTCTGTCGCGACGCCCGCTGACCACGGCTGAGGCATTCGTTGTATATGCCGTGTCGGCCGTGGCGGCCGGTCAAATGCTTTTCTACCTCTATGCGATCCACCCGGCCTATTTCCGTGTATGTGATATCGCGAATTCCGAGATCTTCAGCTACTTCGACGAAAAGCTCAACCGCATAGTCACGTTCGGCGAGGCCGCGCCCACCTGGTGGGCGCCGCCGCGCGAGGTCGTCGAGCAGCGATCGTTCCTGCACCATGCGTGGCTCGTGCCGATCCTGGTGGGCACGGCGTCATGGATCTTTCATATGCTCGCCGACCTGTCCATGGGCATCATCGGGCGCGAGCTGTTCATCAAGGTGGAGAAGCTCCCGTTTCCCTTTGCCCATCCGCCTGCCGACGCCTGCAAAGCCCTGACGCGAGGCGATCCGGGTCCGAAGCGAACGTTTACTGTTTGTGGGTTGATCGGCACGGTGTGGGGCCTGGTCGTCTACTTTCCCATCGCCCTGGGCAAGAAGATCGTCAACTACCCTATCCCCTGGATCGACTTCAACCGCGGACTGCATAACGAGCTGCGCGGCGCGTCGTTCGGCATCGCCACCGACATTCTCGCCTTCACCGGCGGCTTCATCATTCCGTTTCGAGTGGTGGTCAGCATGCTGATCGGTGCGTTGGCGGTGCAGTTTGTGGGCAACGCGTGGGCGGTCGGCGGGCTGGACGACTTTCTGACCCGCATCGGCTTGGGCAGCGTGGTGCAGGCCATGCCCTGGCTGGACGGGGTCAACACGGCCACGCACCGGCAATACTTCGAGCGCTACGTGCAGGGCATGGGCGTCAAGCAGATGGTGCCCAACCAACTCTTCGTCTGGATGCCTGTGTTCATCGGGGCCATGGTGGCGGCGGGCCTGCTGCATATCTTCGCCCAGCCGCGAGAGCTGGTCCGCACGTTCAAAGGGCTGGCGGCCACCGGTCGGGGCGCTCGCTCCGAGCGGACGGTGGCGATCGGCCCGCTGCTGGGGATCTTTGTGGCCAGCATTGTGGGATGCGTGGTGCTGTTCCGCATTCTCATTCCGGAGTTTCCGTGGATTATTATTTTCCCGTTTGCCCTGTTCTGGTCGCTGTTGTTCAGTCTGATCGATATTCGCGCGATCGGCACCACCGGCTTTCGCGTCGATCCGCCGTACGTCCGCGAAGGACTAATCCTCGCAATCCGGCCCGAGACCATCGGCGTGTGGTTTGCCCCCTGGCCCATCGCGCTGGGCTCGAGCAGCTGGGTGCAGGATTTCAAGACGGCCGAACTGGTTGGGTGCACGCCGCGCAGTCTCATCGTGGCCAAGCTGGTTGCCTATCCGGTGGGTATGGCGGCGAATCTCCTGTTCATCAGCATCTACTGGGCCATCGCCCCGATTCCGTCGGCCGCCTACCCCTACGCCGACGTGATCCTTCCGGTCTGGGCCAATCAGCTCTGTATCTGGATTTCGGCGTCGATGGAGAACATCAGCCCAGCCACCCAGGCGATGCTGGATCAGTTGTTCAATCTCCAGTGGATGTTCGGCACGTTCGCCATCTTCGCCGGGGTGTACGTTGTCGGCCGGCTGCTCAAGCGGATCCAGCTTTCGCTGATCGGCCTGGCGGTGGGGGTGGTCATGCCCATCCCGTTTGCC
>CBFCZG010000200.1:0-8282 GCA_965602375.1 uncultured Phycisphaerae bacterium
GAAAGACCAGTCGCGGCCAGAGGCCCCCCATCGCCTCGGCGATCTGTTGTGCGGTCACCGCAGTGGGTCCGCCGTAGTCGTCCTCCATGACAAAGCACGGCACGTCGTTTACCACGTCGGCGTGGCCGGTCAGGTGAAGCACGTCGAAGTACCCGCGCCCGAACGACTCAGTTCGCTCGGCCAAACCGGTCAGGCTGCCCAACTCCTCCACCACCAGTTCGATGGGTTGCTTCTCGGTCGCTTCGACGATTCTCTGCTCTTCGTCCTCGAAGTGCAGGACCGGCTCGTCCCCCTCCGCCGAGCAGGCCATAAACAGCATCTGTAGTGGGCGATTTTGTTCCTTGACATTTTTGCGCTGCACATCGTGTACGCGACGCACGGGCGTGAATGGGTAGTCCGCCTGCCCGCAGAGGAATACCTTGTCCTCGCACAGCAGCTCCCAGGGCAGGTGCCTGAGGCGTTCTTCCACGTCAACGTGAATCGCCAGCCCCGGCGTCCCTTGGCGTGCCTTCGCCAGCCACCGCTCGGCCGGACCGTCCAGCCACGCGTACAGGCGGCGTCCCAGTTTTGGCAGGTCGCGAGAGGATAGCCCGTACCCCGCTTCCACTTCGTCGACGAGTTGATCGACCTGCTTGGCCGACAGTTCCCTTTGGCCGGTCAGCTTGGCGTCCGAGCCGAACAGTCGTAGGGTCGTTTTGCCGTGTACGTCAAATCGATACTGCCGCATCGAGTCACCTCCCCGGCCCCGGATCGCGCCGCCGGGCGGTAGAGCCCGGTCCCGCGCCCGCTTTCGGGTAGCGTGCGGGTGTGCACGGGCGCGCCTGCAAAAAAAACGGCTCGTTTCCCAAACGACACACCCAGTCTAGTGGACCCCGATGGTCGCCGCAACGCGAACGGCCCGCACCCGCAAGCGCTTGGCCCTGCGGCACTTGGGCGCGACACCCCTCCAGGGGCTTGAATCCCCGGTCCTTGCTCGCCGGCTGCGGTTTGCTATGATGGATACACCAAGGATCGGGGGTTGTGCATGACGATCGAGATCAGTGATGAGTTGGTCCGAGCGACAGGGCTGAGCGAGGGGCAGTTGCGCCTCGAGATCGCCTGTCGCATCTACGCCGCCGAGCTATGGAGCCGCCAGGAGGCGTGCGAGTTTGCCGGCCTCGACGACCTGTTCGAGTTCGACCGCGAGCTGGCCAAGCGAAAGCTGCCCACCTACACCAACAAGCGCTTCGACGAAGAGAACGAGACGCTCGAGAAGCTCCGCCACACGCAGTCGCACCCCGACGAGAAGGGCAAAGGAAGCTGACGGGCCATGAGTCAGGCCAGGCTGCACGCCATAGCCGACATCCATCTTGCCGCCCAGCCGCGGGCGGCCGACGACCTGTGCACCTTCTACGGGGCCGTGGTCGGCCTGGAGTTGGTTGAAAGCGACGAACACCCCGGGCATCTGTGCTTTCAGACCGAGCAGTTGCAGATTCGCTTCGAACTGGACAACTCAGCCGCCGCCCAGCCAGCCGCGCGACGGGCCACCATCATTGTCCCCAGCCTCGAGCAGCTCCGACGTCAGCTCGACGACTTCCAGATCCGTTACGAGGACTACCGCGGGCTCGACTTCAGCGAGCAGCGCGTCTACGTCACCGACCCCGCCGGCCACCGCATCGAGTTCAAGCAGGTCTGGCCGTTCTGAGAGTTGCCCCCAATACGGCCTTGCGACAGGCGTCCTGCCTCACCCCCCGACGGCGACCCTCGCCGACGTCTGCTGCTGCTCCACGCCCGCGCGCTCGCCGCGGGCTATGCGGGCCACCCGATTGCCCAGAAGGCACGTCACTTCGTAGGGCACGGTGTCCATCATACGCGCCAGGGCTTCGACGCTGTTAGGCTCGTCCGCCTTCTCGTCGATGATGATCACTTCGTCGCCCACGTGGGGCGCCGAGCCGGCCGCCGCCAGGTCGGTCAAGTCCAACACCGTCTGGTCCATGCTGATCAGCCCCACCACCGGCGCATACCCGCCAGCCACGCCCATGCACGCACAATTGCTCAAGACCCGCAGATACCCGTCGTTGTAGCCGATGGGCACCACCCCGAGCAGCGAGTCACGCTGCGTGCGGAACGTGCAGCCGTATCCCACGGAGTGCCCAGCCGGTACTTGCTTGGTAAGCACCAAGTGCGAGACCAACCGCAACGCCGGTCGTAGCGGCAGGGGGGCAGGGCCCTGTTGGCTTGCCAGGTGGCCGTAGAGGCTTAGGCCGGGCCGAATCATGTCGAATCGCGATTCGGGCATGAGAAGGGCGGCGCTGCTGTTGGCAGCATGGCACAGCGGCACCGAGACGCCGCTACCTCGCAGCGCGTCGACCAACTGGCGAAACTGGGTCAACTGTTCGCGGGCAAAGCTGTGGTCGTCCTGGTCGGCCGTCGCCAGATGCGTGTACACCCCCTCCAGCTCGATGTTGGGCAGGCACGCCACCTTGGGAATCAAATCGAGCGCGGTCGCCGGCGCGATGCCCATGCGACTCATGCCGGTATCGACCTTCACGTGGATGCGGGCGTGCTTTTTCTGCCGACCGGCTGCCTCGTTCAGGTCGCGGGCACCGTAGCCGTCGACAATGGTCACCGTCAGGTCGTAGCGGACGGCCGCCTCGATCCGCTCGGCCCGCTCGGCGGCTGAAGGTGCGGCAAAGACCGGTCCCATACACAGGATCGGCCGCTGCCAGCCCAGCCCGCGCAGCTCAATGGCCTCGCCGATGGTGGCGACAGCCGCCATGTCCACCCCCGCACGATCCAAAGCGGGCGCCACCACGCTCACGCCGTGACCGTAGGCGTTGGCCTTGATGGCTGCACAGATGCGGATGTGGGCGCCGCAGTGGCCGCGGATCAATCGAACGTTGTGCTCGATGGCGTCGGTATCGATCTCAGCAATCAGATCGCGGTGCATGCGGGCAATCTACCATCAGCGGGCACCGCCACACAAGGATTGCTCTATGGCATCGCGAGCGGATGGTGAGAGGTGCGCCAGTCCTGCACCCTCAACAGCGAAACGGTCTCGCCTCCATCGATGGCGGAAACGATCTACGGGCCTGTGAACGCCTCGGCGAGGATGGCAAAGTCGACCACGTCCACGTCGCCATCGCCGTCGAGGTCGGCAATGTGTCGCGTTTCCGGCGGCTCGGCGGGGACGTACGCCTCTGCCGCAGCCAGCGCCAGGCGATCGATCTTTGCCCCGTCTTCGCGGAACCACAGGTCCAAGGTATGCACGCCCGCCGACGGTACGTCGATAACAAGTCGCTCGCCGTCTCCCCGTTGCGAGAGCCAGCCGAACCCGCTGCCGATCGGCAAGCGAGCCGCCTCACTCGCCAGTGTGCCGGTCACAACCCCGTCCAGGCCGTAATACACCGAGTCGTCGCCCGCATCGTCGGCCGCACCCTTCAGCCACAGGAAGTATGCTCCTGCCTCCGGGAAGTAGGTCGGATACGTCAGTCGTGGCGAGTCCGACTCGATCACGCCCGAGCCGCCAACGAGTAGTCCCGCGTCGGGCAGGGCCTCCAGATACCCGTCGCCGATCGAGCCACCCCCTGTCTGCTCAACCCAGCCCCAACCCTCGGCCGTCCCGCTGCCCTCGGTGTTCGTGCCGTAATGCTCGGCCTCCAGAACCGTCAGCCGAATCGGTCCGGTCATCTCGGCAGCCATGATGGCGGCATCGTCGGCGTCCACGTCGCCGTCGCCGTCGAGATCCGGGTTGCTCTGGACGATGAATGCGTCGTCGAAGATGTCCAGGCCCATGACGGCGTTGGCGGTGTCGATCACGATCCGCTCGAAGTAGCCGGGTCCTTCCGCCTCTCGATACAGCGACAGCGACGGGACCAGACAGTTCATGCCGAACACTCCGTCGAGCCCGGCCACGTCGATGACCAACAGCTCGATGTCGTCAAAGACCAGCTCGAAACCCTCCATCGTGGGCACGCGGACCTGGTCGACCAGGTAGCCCGGCACGACCGCCGTGCCGCCGATGCCGCCCACCTCGGTGCTGAAGTCGAAGTCGTTTGCGTTGAGGATGTCGTCGAGGCTGGTGTACTGGGTCAGGCCGATCGCATTGGCCTGCGCGATCGAGATGAAGCTCGCGCTCGCGCCGGTATCCAACAGCCACGTGCCCACCGAGCTGTGGCCGCCGTGTCGCACCACGATGTTGGGGATGACCGGGTTGTCGGCCGACGAGGGGAATGTCTCGCCGGGCGGCGGCTCGTCCGGCAGGAAGTTAACCAGCCGCAGCGCCACGTGGGCGCTGAGCTGATCGGTGGGGATATTGGGGTCGCCGTGCGGCAGCAGATACGTCCGGAGTCGATCGAGTTCGGCGATCGGCGTCGGATCGATGTCCATAACGCATTGGCGGATGATCGGCATGCCGACAATGTTGACGGGATCCCATAGTTCGAGTTCGTCAAAGGTCCGGCGGGCCCACAGGTTGAACTCGCCGTAATCGTCGAAGTCGGCTTCGGGCACTTCCGGCGGTACGGTCCACAGCGACCCGTTGATCAGTTTGATCGTGAACGGGCGCGTGACGTCGCCTATTTCCACACCGGCGATGCCCGTTTCGGTGTAGTACCCCTCGAAGTCGGCCCAACCGATGCCGAACGCATCGGCAATGACCTTGCTCACCACAAACCCTGAAGCCCCCGTGTCGACGAAAAACTCTACAGCCACGTCCTCCGTTCCGAATGGGAGAATATCGTTGCCGTCCTTGATGAGGCCATAGAGTTCCGGCTGGTCCCACGAAGCCGTGCAGACGTCCGGTAGGATCACCTCCTGCCCCGCCGTGGCGACCGAAGGCACCAAAATCACCACTACGAAAGCCCATCGAGCCACGTGCTGCACAGCCTGCATCCTTTCCCCCAACCTACCTCATCCAATAGTATGACGCGCCACCGCCCGGCTCAACAAGTGGGAGCTGTTCGTTGCCGCTCGCCCGCGGTGGGGTGCGGTTATACGGACGTAAACGTCCATGAACGAACCATCCACAGGCCCAAACGCCGCCACGCTGTTGGGGGTTCTCTCGATCGTCCTATGGAGCACGACGATTGCGCTGTCGCGCAGCCTCACCGAGCAACTGGGTACGCTCTCAGCCGCGGCGAGCATCTATCTGCTCGGTGGTGCGGTGGGTTGTGCGTACCTGCTGCTGGGTCACGGACGCATGGCAGCCCTTCGCAGTCTTCCCTTTGGTTACCTGCTTGTATGCGGCGTCCTGTTCGTCGGGTACACCGTCTGTCTCTACTTGGCGGTCGGTCTGGCCTCGGGACGCCAGCAGGTCATCGAGGTCGGCATCATCAACTACCTTTGGCCCAGTCTCACGCTTGCTCTGTCGGTACCGATCCTGCACCACAAGCCACGGCGGGCCCTGCCGCTGGGTCTGGCTACCGCGACGGCCGGCGTGACGCTGGCCATGCTCCAGGGCGGCGCGTTTCGCTGGTCTGTGTTGATTGAGAATCTCACCGAGAATTGCCTGCCTTATCTTGCGGCTTTGGTGGGCGCGGTGCTGTGGGGTCTCTACTCGAACCTGAGTCGTCGACTGGGTGGCCGAGCCGGCGGTGGGGCCGTGCCTGTGTTCGTGCTGGCCTCGGGCGTGCTGCTGGCGGCGATGCGCCTTGCCAGGCCCGAAACGTCACATGTCAGCGCCAGGGCAATCGCCGAGCTGATCTTCCTCTCGGCCGGTCCGTGTTTGGCCGCCTACGTCTGCTGGGACATTGCCATGCGGCGAGGGCGCATCGTCCTGGTTGCGTCGCTGAGTTACCTCATACCACTACTTTCGACCATCATTACGTGCGCATACCTGGGGGTGGCCATGGGCCTGGGGATCTGGCTCGCGTGCTTCCTGGTGATCGGCGGGGCGTGGCTGTGCAACCGGTCGGTAATCCCGCGATAGACCAAAGACCAAGAAACCGGCGACGCCGGCCGCCCTCGTGGCCACACATCCATGCCGGCCCAGCCGCGGTTCGGGACTATCGGGGCGGTTTGCGCGAGGGCGTACAGCCCGCGAGCAGTCTTGCGGCGAGGCCCTATGGTGGAACGACATCGCCGTGCGAACCGGCGGTCGATCTCAGCACCGCATCCAGCACCCCGTTGACGAACTGTGGCGACTCGGCCGTACCGAAGATCTTGGCCAATTCGATTGCCTCGTCGATGGCCACCTTCGCCGGCGGCTCGTCCTGATCCAGCATCTCACACAACGCCATGCGCATGATATTGCGATCGGTGATCGGCATCCGCTCGATTTCCCAATGCAGCGCGACGCGGGCAATCAACTCATCGTATCGCCTACGGCGCTCGTACGTACGGCGGACCAGTTGCCCGGCATAGAGGATCACAGCCGGGTCAGTGGCGCTCTCGTTAAGAAAATCGGTCAGGTCATCGAGGGAATCGGCGCCCTGCACGTCAAGTTGACACAATGCTTGCAGGGCGAGCGTACGGGCCTCGCGACGATGGTGGACCACATGGCACCCGCTACTTGCCGTCGGCCTGGATCGCCGCCAACAGGTTGACCATCTCGATCGCCGTGCGTGCGGCGTCGGCGCCTTTGTTGCCGGCCTTGGTACCGGCGCGATCGACCGCCTGTTCGAGGTTGTCGGCCGTGATGACGCCGAAGATGCACGGCACGCCCGTTTGCAGGCCTACTTGGGCGATGCCCTTGGCCGCCTCGGCGGCGACGTAGTCGAAATGGGGGGTCTGGCCGCGAATGATGCAGGCCAGGCAGATTACCGCGTCGTATCGGCCGCTCTCGGCCAGCTTCCTGGCCGTTAGAGGAATCTCGAACGACCCGGGCACCCAGACCTCCGTCAGGCTGCTATCGTCGGCGCCGTGCCGCACGAGCTCGTCGGTCGCCCCGGCAACCAGACGATGCGTAATGAATTCGTTGAATCGGCTGCACACCAGGGCAAAGCGTTGCTTGGTGACAATCAGATCGGCGGCAATCTTCCTGCTCATAGCAATCGGCTCCAGCCCGCCGGCATCGCTGTTGGACCAGCCATGGACGAGCGATCTGTGGACGGCAAGGCACCGCTGCCACCAGTACGACGGCACGGGTGCAAACCGCCAACAATCTAACGCCACCCGCTGCGGTCGGCAACAGGTCGATTCGCGGGCCCGATTGACTCTGTCGGCGCAGTGCGGAGGCCTGTGACGGCACGAGTCGGTACTTGAGGGGCCGCTACTGCCCGGCCTACAATGCGCTGCCAGGGACCTCAAACGGGGAGCGAACGGCATGACCCAGCTTCTGCAAGCGTTGACCGTGATGGTCGCTACGTCTGTCGGGACGAGCAAGGCCGACGAGCCGTTCACACGCCAGGAATGGCTGTCCCATCTTCAGGAGCTTATCCGCGACGCGCAACAGCTCGGCCCGTGGCAGCGACAACGCGATTTTTTCCTGGAGGCCAATCGCAATATCTGGCGGCAGAAAGGCTGGAACAGCGAGTCGGATCGGTTCGCACAGCAGGTGATTGAAAAACTCGCCAGTTTTCCCCCCGGCCAGATCAACGAGCGTTTCGACGCCTTCTGCGACGCGATGGTCGAACGCTACAACCTCGACGCGCAGCAGCGGCAGGCCTTGTACACCATGGCGACGCGCGATGGGTGGGCTTCGTTTCTTCGGCATGCCAGGTCGCTGCTGCCCATCGCCCGGGAAGTCATCGCCACGCGAGCGGCCGGCAAACCCTTCACCGCCGAACAGGTGGCTCGCTGGTGCAAAACCATCGAGCCGATGGCCAGAGATATGAGGCGTCAGTTGGATCGTTCCGCCGCCGAGTTCGCCAGAAGCCTTACCCCCGAACAGCGCAACCGCTTCGACCGTGACGTGGCGGCTACGCGACGACGCGTCGACCAGCGCATGGCCATGATGCGCCAGTGGCAGAAGGGCACCTGGCGGCCGCAGGACTGGGGGCTTCAGAACGATCCGATCCATGCCGCCGCGATCCAGGACGCTGCCCAGACCCAGACCACGAAGACGACAGCCGCGCCGCCGCCTGTACAGGTGGACGCCGATGAGTGGGCCGCGTACGTGACCAACTTCATTGTTCGCTACGGGCTGGACGACAACCAACAGGTGACCGCGCAATCGATCCTCGAGGAGCTGCGGGACCGCGCTCGCGTCAAGACCGACCAGGAGGCCACGGCAGAGCTCTTCGAGGAACTGAAACGACGACTCGATGCGATCCCGACCCAGGCGCAGCGGCGCGCCGTCGACGATAAGTCCAAGCCGTAGCTGCCCGCCACGGCCTTCAATCCTAAGGCACTTGGCAGGACCG
>CBFCZG010000201.1:0-8265 GCA_965602375.1 uncultured Phycisphaerae bacterium
CAGTCCAGTTCAGTCCGGACCGGGTCCGGGCCGACCTGCTTGCAACTCGAAAGGTATGCGACAAATACGACTGCCCGCTGGAGTACATTCTGAAGGACATCAGCACCGTGTGCTATCAGCCGGAGCGGCTATTTGAGTGGGCCCGTATTGCCATGCAGGTGGTCGGCGGCTGATGTGAATGATGAAAACCAGGCCGAACCGTTGCCTTCAGGCGACGACCGAAAGCCGCGCCTGAAGCAGTCGTTCGCGAAAGATGATGAAGATGGAATACCGGTTCGCAACTATCACCGACAAGAGATGTAGGGTGGGTCGTCGACCCACCGACAGGCTCAGAGGAATCCATGTCCGAGCGGCAACACTTTCCACCCCAGTTGGGTGTGTGAATGTCAGTGTGAGTGAATAGATGACCGGCAGAAGCAAAATTGAAGCCGCCTTGTCGCCCGGCGGCACCCCAGCGGTCCCGGCGGTGATCTGCTACGAGGGCATTTACGTCCGCGATCACTGGGATGAACTGACCGACTGTCCCTGGTGGTATCAGTCTTCGCCGGACGTCGAGCAGCAGCTCATCTGGCGGCGCGACGTGATCGAGCGGACCCGGCAGGACTGGTTTTCGTTGCCCGCGTGCGCCAGCCGGGCAGAGCGGGCGGCCACAGTGATCGAGCAACGGGCCGACGGCGTCTATCGCGTGCGGAAGCACCGGGAGGAAAAACTCACGCGGCCCGTGATCGGCGGGTGGGACCCGCAAGGCGTGTCGCGGCAGATATCGTTGGATCATTTACCGGAGAGTCCGGGGCAAGTCGACGCGTCGATCCGGCCAGTCGATCCGTTCGACTCGGAGCGGTTCGCAGCCGAGGGACGGGGCGATCTGGCGGCGGCGCTGCTGGAAGAGTTCGGCCGCAAGCTGTACCCGATCGCGCACGTGTCGTCGCCGCTGTGGAGCTGCTACTCGCTGTGGGGCTTCGAGGGCATGATGTTGCTGGTCGCCGAGCGACCCGATCTGGTGCGCCGGGCGTGTGAGCGGCTCTTGAGCCACGCGGTGCGATCGGTTCGCCAGGCGGCGGCGCTGGGCGCGGCGGGCATCTGGATCGAGGAGTGCCTGACCGACATGATCAGCCCGGCCGCGTTCGAGGCCATCAACGTTCCCGTGCTTGGCCGATTGATCGACGAGATTCGCAACTGCGGCATGAAGAGCATCTACTATTACTGCGGCGACCCGGCGGGCAAGTGGGAGTCGATTCTCTCGCTCGGCGCCGACGCGCTGTCGCTTGAGGAGAGCAAGAAAGGGTTCACGATCGAGCTGGCGGACGTGGTTCGGCGGGTGGGCGGTCGGTTCGCCGTGCTGGGCAACCTCGACGCCGTAGGCGTGTTGCAGAACGGCGGCGAGCGACAGCTTCGCGACGAGATCGAGGGGCAGATTCGGATCGGCAAGAGCAACGGCAACCGGTTTATCATGAGTCTGGGCAGTCCGGTGACCCCGTCCACGTCGGTGGAACGGGTGGCACGGTATTGTAGCCTCGTGCAGGAGTTGGGATGACGAGCAGGCAGCGACGAAGCCGGCGGAACGTGGTCTCCAGCGTGCGCTCCCCCGACACGCCGGGGTGGCCGCCGGACGATCATGGCTGAACGATGGTCACGACGCGACACGTGGTGGCGCGCGCGCTGATCCGTGCGGTGGTGTGGCTGGGCAACGTGCATCGCCGTGCGCTGGGGGTGTACTTTTCAATTCTTGGCCCCAATGTGGCCTATGCGGTGACGGGTTGGCTGGGGCGGGTGCTGTATGGCCTGCTCGATCCGTTGCGGATGCAGAGCGAAGCGCAGGGGCGGGCGGCGCTGGGCGGACACGTCGCGCGTGACGAGGTGCCGAGGATCGCCAAGCAGGCATTTGTGCACCGCGTGTGGAACGTGACCGATCTTCTGCTGGCGGATCGACTGCTGCATCCGGGTACGTGGTTTCGCTACGGCGGGCGCATTGCCGAGCATCATCGGCGACGACTCGTCGAGGCGCTGAAGCGGAAGCAGCCGGTGATTCTGCTGACAGGCTACTACGGCCCCTTCGATCTGCTGCCGGTCTTTCTGGGGTTCAATGGGGTTCGGGCCGGTGTGGTGTATCGGCGACACGGCAACGCGGTTTTCGACGAGTATCGGCGTCGGGTGCGCAGCCGCGGGGGATGCCAGTTGATTCCGTTGGAGCGCGCGGGACCGCGACTGGGCGAGATCCTCGCAAGCGGCGGCGCGGTGGCGATCGTAGCCGACCATCATGCCCAACGGGGTGGCCTGGCAGCCACCTTCCTGGGCCTGCCGACCAAGGTCATGCGCTCGGTGGGGCTGCTGGCGTGGCGCTACAACGCCGACGTGATCGTCGCGGGCCTGCGGCGGGTGGACGAGGGCTTTCGGTTCGAGATCCTCGTCACCGACATCATGAATCACAGCGAGTGGACCGAGGCGGACGACCCGGTGGTCTACGTAACGCAGCGCTATCTGCGCGGACTGGAAGCGCTGGTACTGGGCGATCCGTCGCAATACCTCTGGGGCTACCCCCGGTGGGGCAGGGATGTAGCGCAGGAGCTCATGGCCGCCGATGCGACCACGGGGGAGGGCTAGCTCTCGCCGCCGGAGAGGTCGACGATGGACCAGGCCAAGTCGATGCCCGACGTGACAATGCCACTGACCCCGGCAAAGGCCTTCTCGGTCAAAGGCATGCCGATCAACAAAGCCACCAGACCCGCAATACAGAGCCTTATTCTGCCAAGACCCATTCTCCACTCCTTCTACCAGAGCACATCGAGCCCGACCCGCCGGGCGCAGGGCGAACTCGTCGGTCAGTTATACTATGCGCCGCCCGAACGGATGCAAATAGGCGCGAGCGGGTGCGGATTGGAGTGGCTGTGGAGTCCCTACCGTGACACGCCCTGCCGTGTCGCCGCCACCCGAACGTGGCGAAATGCAGCGCCGCGGTTCGGGTCGCCGCTACACGAACCTGCGGCGCACCACGCGCCGCCTTGGGGTGTCGCCAAACGGCGTTGACTGCGACCGAGGCGTCCTACAGTTCGTACTCGCTGCGCTCTTTATCTTCGAGGATGTCGGCCAGGCGCATGCGGACGTAGTCGGCGTCGATGACGATGTCCTTGTTGGCCGCGTCGGAGGCGAGAAAGCTGACCTCCTCAACGACCTTTTCCATGATGGTGTAGAGTCGCCGGGCGCCGACGTTTTCGAGTTGCTCATTGGCGACGTAGGCCATGGTGGCCATCTCGTCGATGGCGTCGGGCGTGAAACGCAGGTTTACACCCTCGGCCCCGAGCAGAGCCGTCTGCTGGGTGACCAGAGCGTTCTCCGGCTCGGTGAGGATGCGGACGAAGTCCTCCTGGCTGAGCTCGTCGAGCTCGACGCGGATCGGGAAGCGTCCCTGCAACTCGGGGATCAGGTCGGAGGGCTTGGACTGGGTGAACGCGCCGGCGCTGATGAAGAGGATGTGGCCCGTCCACACCGAGCCGTGGCGGGTATTGACGTGGCAGCCCTCGATGATCGGCAGCAGGTCGCGCTGGACGCCGGTGCGCGAAACGTCGGGCTGCCCCTCATCCATGCGCCGTCCCGCCACTTTGTCGAGCTCGTCGACGAAGACGATGCCACTGTTCTGAGTTCGCTGTACAGCGGTTTCCTTGACGCGCTCCTGATCGATGAGTTGGTCACAGGCCTGCTGGAAGAGCATGCGGCGGGCCTCGCGGACGCTCATACGGCGATGCTTGGCTTGGCTGGGCACCAGCCGCTCGAGGAAGTCCTGAAGTTGGGGGTCGAACTGTTCGCCGCCGAAGGCAGCGAACATGCCCGCCGGCGCCGCCCGCTGATCGAGGGTGAGCTCGACGTCTCGCTCTTCGAGGCTGCCCTCACGAAGTTGGGCGCGGAGCTTCTCGCGCGTTCGCCGGCGCCGCTCGGCGACGTCGGTTTCGCCGGAGCCGGCCGGTCCCACGGGGGGCAGCAAGGCATCGAGAAGATGCTCTTCGGAGAGTTCCTCGCCGCGGTGGCGGACGACCTCGGTCATCTCCCGCCGGACCATGGCGATAGCCAACTCGACGAGCTCGCGGATCATGCCCTCAACGTCTCGGCCGACGTAGCCCACTTCGGTGTACTTGGTCGCTTCGACTTTGACGAACGGGGCATTGACCAGACTGGCCATGCGCCGCGCGATCTCCGTTTTGCCCACGCCGGTGGGCCCGATCATGATGATGTTTTTGGGGGCGACCTCTTCGGCCAGTTCGTCCGGTAACTGCTGTCTTCGCCAGCGGTTCCGCAGGGCGATGGCCACGGCCCGTTTGGCAGCGTCCTGACCGATGATGTGACGGTCGAGGGCTTGAACGATCTGTCGTGGTGTCAGTTGCTCGATAGCCATGGTTCAAACACCGACCGCCTGGTCCGGCTGGGGTGTCCGGCCCGGCCTGCGGCGGCTGTCCCCGACGGTACCGTCCGGCAGAGATGGCTTCAAGGGTGGGCGGCGCCTGCCGGGGGATGTTCTGCTCTATTGGCGATTGCAGCCATGGAGCTGCGGGCGTGTAATACTGGCGGCAGAGCTGGAGTTGGGCAAAGTCGGGAGCAGGTGATGTCCTGTCGGCGATGGGTGGCTTTGTGGATGGTGGTGCTACTGGCGGGCTGTCAGCGGCAGCCGGTGGCGGAGCGCAGCGAGCCGGCGTCTCCGGCGACCACACAGGTGAGTTCCGCACCCGCGTCGGCGCCGGTGGCGGAGCCGCCCGAGCGAGGACGACTGGTTGTGAGGCTTCCGGGGCGCCATCAGCAGGGCTGGATGCTGATCGAGGCCCGGGACGACGGGCGTAAGGAGGCGTACGCGGAAGGGCATCTGACCGGCCCCAGCCGGCTGGAGGTGGACACGCGGAACGTGTCGCGGCTTCGGCTGGAGTTGGGCGAACTGTCGGGGCGTGCACCGGGGCGACTGATCCTGCATATAGACGGGCAGGGGTTTGAGATCACCGGGGCGCGGGGATTGAGCATCACATTGCAGCGGAGCGGGGCGGGCGCGTGGGCGCTGGAGTAATAGCCGGCGGCTAGTCTGCTAGGCTGCCGCGAAGGGGTCTTCGAGCTTGCCGGCGCGCGAGGCTTCGATGAACTCCATGAAGTAGAGGTCTTTGCCCTCGAAGCCGGCGCGGGCCATCTTGAAGGTCTGGCTGTTGCGGTCGAGCCGGGCGATGTCGTCAGGGTGGGAGGTGATCGGATCGATGATTCCGCTATCGACGCCCGCCTCGATGGCCAGGGCGATCCAGACGGCGTTGAGCAGCCGCCTCATGGGCAGGCCGAAGCTGACGTTGGAGTGGCCGCCGGTAATGTGGACCTCACCGCCATACTCGGCGCGGATGCGGCGGATGGTGTCCAACACATGGGGAGGTGCTTCGGGACTGGCCGAGGCGGGCAGCACGAGCGGGTCGATATAAAGCTGCGACATGGCCAGCCCGGCTTGGCGACAGATGCCCGCCATGCCCTGGATGTTAGCCATTCTCTGATCGGCGTCGGCGGGCATGTCGGCTTTGCCGGAGGCGAGCACGATCGTGGGGCACTTGTAGCGAGCGGCCAACTCGACGGCTGCGGGGCGCTCGAGAGAGGCCGAGTTGAGCATGGCCGGTGAGTTACCGGTGGTTTCGTCGTAGGCTTCGAGTCCCGCTTGGAGGGTGGCCAGTTCGCTGCTGTCGATCGAGAGCGGTTTGTCGCAGGCGGCCTGCACCACGGGCACGATCCACTGTATGGCCTGGTTACGGCGGCCGGGGTCGGTGCTTACCTCATCGACATTGATGTCGAGGAAAGCGGCGCCGCGGTCGAGCTGCCGCCGGGCGAGCCAACTGACGTACTCGCGTCCGATGGCCTGTTGTGCGGCGTCGTCGCTGAGGCCCAATTCGACGGCCGCAGCCACGTGCGGGATCATGCCATTGGCGTAGGCCTGCCCCTTCCGGATGGATTCGGGGACGGGCATGTGGGCCTCGGCGCCGTCGGGCCGTTGGTAGACCACGACTTCGGTGCCGTCGGGCAGCGTCGTGGCGCGTTTCCCGCCCCTTTTGACCTTGCGGGTGCAGTGGATGTTCTCGCCAATGATGATGAAGGCAGATTCTTCAGATGGCATGTACGGCCCTCGCACGATTCCGACCGGTCGATCGAGCAGCGTATCAATCGGGGCACAACGCTAGAAGGCGCCGGACAGGTTGTCAAGGGTTTGGGGGCAGGCGCCACCGTGCATTGACCGTCAGCGGTGAGGGGCGTAGAGTAGACCCCAGATTTGGGCGCCCGTAGCTCAATTGGATAGAGTGGCAGACTTCGAATCTGAAGGTTGGAGGTTCGAGTCCTCCCGGGCGCGTCTGCGCACTGTGCTGACTGCAGCGGCCGGGGCGTGATCCGTGGCGCACGAGATATCGCGTTTTGCAGCGGTTATGCGCGGCGCGCTACCGCGCGTTTGCGCTTGCGAAGCTCTAGGAGCGGACCAAAAAGCGCTCGCAGGTGACCGCTGCCCCGCCACGCAGGGCACCAAGCTTTTCGTGCCATCTTCTACATCCTCTGGCGTTGGTTTGATTGCTGCTGCGCATCGCTCGTCCGCTATTGAACCGACGCCCGACGTCCAGACAGAAGCCGCAGGGGCGTAGGCGCGGAATCTCCAACCCGAAGCTGGCGGCGTCTATGCGGTTCTTCGCTATGGGAATCTACATCGGTACGCGGAAGCTTCGCCAGCGCTGACCGCCCTACCCCGTTAACTGAAAATCGGTTGCGCGGATTTATGAACTTTCGGTGTCGGCTGAAAGTTCATATCGTTGTCGAAGTATATAGCGTTATGAAAAACCCTCTTCCCGACGCGGATCAGCCCCACGGCAACGAGCAGGATCGCCCCACTACCAAAGACCAATTCGTGCCAGACACGAAAGACCACTCCAAACGAAAACGGCTGTTGTTCTTCGCAACCGCAGATTAACTGCGATATCGGGGCGGCGATCCCCTGATAGGCCATAATCGGAGCGGTGATCGCAGAAGCGACGATTAGAACCATGAACAAACGCCAAGCTACTTTTGACTTAGACCACATCCAGATCGCTAGGGCGAACACCGTCAGGGATGCATGAAAAGCATCGTCCACCTGTGGCCCTAGTGCCTTCTTTCCCGCAAGTATTCCCGCGAACAGTACCCCGCTAAGCACAAGCAGGATTCCGATCTTACCCAACTCCATAGGGGTGTATGCCCCCAGATCCAACGAATAGAAGCACTTTCGACAAACGTTTCGGCCTTGATAAACCTTGGCCGCTGGTCCGGCAAACTCCCGAGAACATATTCCACAGATCATGGCCAGACCCCAGGTAGGCCGAAGTGGCACGGAGTCAGGTTACCACAGAACAATTGGGGATACCAGACTCTTCTCTGGGCGAGATTTCGGTTACGCTCCGTCGTAGCGATTCGGCTGCTCCTGGACCGGTAGGTCGCACCCCACACAGTCACGGCCTCCTGTCAGTGCCGTCAGCGTCGTCAGCACGTGTAGCGGCTTTGACCATCGCCATGCTGCCGTTGCGGATGGCCTCTGGCAACGTGGCCCAGGCGCCGATCAGTTGAGCCAGTTCCGGCCCGACGCGCTACAGGAACGCCAAGCATGGCACCAAGCAGGATTCGGCGTATTCGCAACTCGTTGCTCCACAAGTGGTAACGTCATCCCGCCAGCAGACTTCGAATCTGAACGTTGGAGGTTCGAGTCCTCCCGGGCGCGTTCGGCGGGGCGACACCCTCAATCATGGGGGCTCTCACAGTGTTGATAAGCGGCCTCGGACATTGCGCGCGGATCGGGCAGAGCGGAGCGCACGGGAGGGTTCTGCTTCAGAACGAGAGTTTGAGGCGTTCGTCAAAACGAGTGGCCACGCCGGACCAGCGGCGGGTCTTGCCGCTGGCGTCGGTCTTCGGCGGGAGCGGCTCGACGCGGACCACCTCGGCCGTGCCCGTGACATGCCCCTGGTAGGGAAAGTGCCCATCGCCGGGCGGGACGGTCAGCTCCAGGTTGAGCCGCATGCCCGGCTTGATGTCGCTAGCCTCGGTTTCGAAATAGACGCCGCCAGTGCTGATATTGAAGGTGACCGTTCGGAACGTGGCGGGCCGCCCGCTGCTTTCGGCGCTGGAGCACTCCAGCGGCAGGCGGATCTCGAGGCGTCGGTGCTGTCTTCGCTCAGGACGACTCATACTTCTACATTCGGCCAAACGGGCCGGAACTTTGCACACGGTAACCCGACCGCGCGCCCAACCCCAGCG
>CBFCZG010000202.1:0-8261 GCA_965602375.1 uncultured Phycisphaerae bacterium
ACATATCGCGCAGCGCCGACTCGGGATTCAACTGGACGTCCTCGAAGCGGAAGATGCCATACTGGTGGGGCAACGCACGCTGAAGACGTTCACCTTCCTCGGTGTAGACGCGCCATTCGAACAGATACCATTCCGTCGCGGTCCGAACGGTGGCCAGCAGATCAGCATACTCGGGAAACAAACGGTTGAAGAGGTTCCTGCGTACGGCGATTCCCGGCACTTGCCTGTCGTCGATAGAGGGCCAGTGTTGGCTCTTTGAGGCCGTGGTGCTGAACGGGTCGCGCACCATGTGGAGGAAGGTCGCGTCGGGCCATATGGCGTGCAGCCAGCGAACACGGAAGAGGTTGGCGGGAAACTTCTCGAAGAGTCGTTTTTTCCCGGCGAGGGTCAACTGGATGCCGAACTCACGCTCCAGCACGGCTTGGCGCTCGGGCGTGGCGTCGTCCTGGTCGAGGTACATGCGTCCGACGATTCTGTCGCCTTCCCAGTGGTAGTGTTCTTCAGCCATATCGGGGACGGCCATGTACCAGATGGGTCTTGCCTCGCTGAGAAGGCGCAACTCGCGGTGGCGGCCGAGCACTTTTGCGACGGCGGTTGTTCCGCTGCGTGGCGAACCCACCATGAAGATCGGTGCAACCACAGGCCTGGGTGTGCGCCACCGGGTGAGTGACCGCACGGAGCTGCCTTCGGGGCAGGAGGCACCCCTTGTGACGACTTTGCTGACGGCCCCCACCGCTCGCCACATGCCTCTGTGAAAGCGTTCGCGCAGCCGGTCGGTCCAGGCGTCGAGGGTGGCTGCGGTTTGGACGAACTTACCCGGGTCATTGTGCACATGGGCGATCAGCGGGGGCGGGCAAGTGGTCCCGCCGTAGTCGGTTCGATCGGCAGCAGGGAACGGCCGATCGATGCGAGGCGTCGGCCCTTGGCCGGTGAGAGGCGGTTGCACACGACGTGGGTGTTCGGTTGAAGCTGCGGTCATCGGTATCGCTCGGGCTCGGATCGGTCCGGGCGTGTTTGGAGCAGTTTCATCGCGCGGTGGAGTGTTCGCCGGCTTAGGGGAGCCAACGTCCACGCCTTCAGGAGGTGGCGGAGGGCCGCGTGCGTCTGGCCCTGCTCGCGGAGGAGTTGCGCCTCGGCGAAGTGCAGATGATAGAGTATATCGTCGATGTTCCTGGGGCCGGGCTGGGGTCGGCCATTGGCTTTGTAAGGTTGAATGGCCACGCCTCGCTGGAGGCGGTCGCAGCCCTTGTCTCGCCGTTCGCATGCCAGCTCGTAGGCTATGCGATGATAGTAATGTCCCGGCCGGGGGTCGCGGTGACTGGCGCCTTCCATGTTCATGCGATAGCGGTAGAGGACATCGGGCACGTTGTCGATGTGGTACTTCTGTGCCATGCGCAGCATGAAGTCGACATCTTCTCGCTGCTCGAAGAAGCTGCGGAACAAGCCTACATGGACGGCCGGCCGGCGACGGACCATGAGCGCGCTGCCATAGCAGTAGAACTTTTCCTGAAGGATCCGCCGACGACACCGCGCGGCCCCGGTCGGCACACGCTGCGTGAACACAGGCTGACCCGTATGGTCCGTAATGCGGATGGAGCAGCCCACTGCCGCAACATCGGGATGGGCAACGAGAAACTCGTGTTGTAGCGCCAATCGCGTCTTCTCGGAGATGTCGTCGGCATCCATGAAGGCGACGAACTCGGTGTCGGCGGCTCGCACGCCGGCACTGCGGGCGCCCCCGCATCCCTGGCGTTCCTGATGGATCAGCTCGATGCGCGGATCACGGTACGACCGGACGAGCTCGCCGGAACCATCGGTGGAACCGTCATCCACGACGATGAGGCGAAAGTCGGGAAACGTCTGGCTGAGTATGCTATCAACGGCCTGGGTGAGCCAGCGTCGGCCGTTGTAGACACACAAGACGACGGCAAGGTCCGGACGATGCTGTTTCGGCACACTCATGACAGGCTCAGATGGATGATGAGAGCGGCTACGGCGGCCGATCCGGTTGCCAGGGCGGTCCACGTGCGATAGCCGATGCGCCGCGTGCCCCATCGGCCTCGAAATCGCTTCAGCCAGGCGTTTCGTGCGGCGTGTACGGTCAGGGCGACGCCGGCGCATGCGCAGACTGCCGCGACGACGTGGCGGGTCCAGCCGGGACTGAGCCGTACGATCGCCAGGGCGACGAGCCCGACAAACGTCATCCAGATCAGGCAGCCCAGAACCAGCAGGATGTTGAGCGCAAGGCTCACTCGCATCGCCGCGGCCGCCGGCGGAAGCACACATGCGTAGGGAAGCAGCTTCTTTTGTGCGTACCGACCCAAAAGAGGAAGGTCGTAGAGTGCTTCGCGGCGATCGAACAGGTGGACGGCGCGCTGCACCCGATGACCCAGACCAGGACTCGCCCGGGACGGGATTTGCCGGATGGGCACGACTTCGAGGTCGAACTCTTCGATGGCGCGATCGATCAGAGGCACGAACTCATGCAAACCGAGATATCCGGCGTGTGGGTCCGCGACGCGGAAGTCGGGCGCGTGCACCAGCAGCACCATTACCGATCCAGGCGGGACGGTCTGCTGGGCGTCGAGCATCTGCTGAAGGTGAACGGCTTCAATCGTCGCGGGGACCATGGCGATATCGGTTGGATTGGCCACGGGCTCCAACAGACCGGCTGAGATCATTTCGAAGCCTGCCTGCCCGGCGGCGCGGACCGTGGCCTGATCGAAGCTGTTCCAGGGGGGCACGAAGACCGGCGTGGCGCGGCCGACGAGTTGTTCGACTTGATCCTTCGCCTCACGGAGGATGTGGTACTGCTTGTCCTGCGGGAGGCCCGCGAACTCGGTTCCGAACCTGGGAAGTTGCTTCCAGGTGTGATGGTTCAGGCCGTGGACGGCAGGCTCAAAACATCCGTCGTCAACGACCTCGCGGAGCAGAGCCATGCGATCGGGGTCGTTGCGCAGGGGAACCCGCCCGGTCTCGTCGGCGTTGTGGGGGTGTACGCTCTGAAGAGGCGTGATGGCACCAAGCCAAGGCCAACGTCGCGCAGCCATTTCGCGGGCCAGCATTTGCTCGACCTGGAGGCGAGCGGCGCACCGGGAGGAATAGGCGGCACCGAAGTCGTCGTAGCGAATGACGAGGTAGCTGGGTCTATGGTTGGAGGGCATTAACCGTTCCGCAGCAAGGATGGCAGATGATCAATCATTCCAGTTGGTCGCCAGGCCGGCCCGGAGGGTCGAGCAGGCGTTGGCGGAAGCGCTCGGGCAGGATACGGGGGCAATGGCGAGCGAGCGGAGTCAAGGCTACCCGCCCGGCCCGGCGGAGGGCACGATAGCCGTCGTCCATGGTGCGGCGGATCCGTGCCATCAGTTCCCCGTATTGCCAAAAGTTCACCCACGCACCGGGGACGGACTGGGGCACCGCATGAACTTGGACCGTACGTCTGGCGGATGAGGACCAGATACGTTTGTGCGGGGCATCGCCGCGTTTGAGGTCCCAGACGCGCGCGCCTTCGTCGATGGCGGCGTGGTACATGTGGGCACTGAGGAGGAAACCCACGCCGAGCCGTCCGTAATCGGGATGGTAGGCTTCGGCCTGCGTGAACATGCGGCCGGCGAAGGCAAAACACAAGCTGATGCAGGCCGGCTGACCGTCGACCCACAAGACCCAAAGCCGCAACTGGCCCTTACGCAAGGCGGCAAGCGCCTGATCGGTCCAGGCCACGTAATCGTAGTCGAACTGGTGGCCGTACTTAGTCTGCTTATACTCGATCATGGTGCGGATCCGTTCGGGGACATCCCGCTCGTTGTCGACACACTCGAATCGGACGTCGCTGAATCGTCTCCGGAGGACGTTCAACTTATGTCGCATGTTGTTGCGGGTACTTTTACCGAGCCCTTTGCGAAACTCATCCCACGTGGGTGGCAACTCGAAGTAGGGGCAGACGGAGGAGGGTCGTTTGTGAATCCAAAACCTATGGGGCAACGAGCGAGTTTTGAGCAGGCTGAGGGTGTTTGAATTGTCGAGGATGTAGTCGAGATAGAATACGTCCCAGCGGACTCGTTCGCGCTCGAGACAGCGGAAGGTCTCGCGGAAAACAGCAAGCCGCCAGCCGGGGCGTGCGAGGATGTCGAGGTAGTCGGCGCCGCTTTCGGGACTGCCCAGCAAAGCCAGACGGCGGTGTCGGCCGAGCCAGCGACCCGTGGTTTCGACATAGAAAGGGGCAGCGCCCACGAGTTCGCCGGTCGCATCGTGTACGAGCACAACGGCCAACTCACGCTGTTTGCCGTACCAGTGCCAGAATGGCAGGTTGCAGGTTGACGAGCTGAAAAAGGCCTGCGGCGTATCGCTCTCTGCCAGCAGCGCGTCCCATTGCGCGGAGACGGCTTCAAACGTTTCGATGTCGCGGACGAGGGTGCTAGTAAGCGGACGGTGGACCGCGCGAGCGTCGGAACGTCCCTGGTCACCATGGTCACGGCAGCAGGTGACCGAGCCATTCTGCGGACCCAGCAAGGCGCTGCGCAGGGCAGCTTTAAGGGAATCGACGCGGGCGAACGGGAACAGGGCCGCCACCAGCGTGCGTCCGAGGAATCTCAATTGCCAAGCGTCGGCGGGGTTGACGCGCCAACTCGTTGCGGCCGACCGCAGCGCCGGGCCCCATCGACTTTCGTGGGCGAGGCGCCGACTGCGCTCTGCGTGGTACCAGGCCGCTGTTCGGCGGTAGGATGTCGTTCCCGGCTCCTCGCTGAGCGTGGGAATCTCGAGGGACTCGCCGCGGTCCAGGCGGTCGGTTCCTCCGGCCAGCCGTTCTTGCCGCAGATCGAGAACCAACTGGCGAATGAAGCGCATGCGGGCCTTGCGTGAGTGACTCACTGCGCCTGGATGCTGCCGATAGATATAGAGCGGCTCGGGCAGGCAGGCCATGTCGAAGCGCTCGGTAACCCGCATCCACATGTCCATGTCGTGACAGGGATTGAGCGCTTCGCGAAAGCGGCCGACCGCGTCGAACACTTCGGCCCGGATCATCACGCTCATGCCGTTAAGTCCCATACGGCCCTCGGCGTAAACGCGTCGGATCTGTTCGGGCTCGCACGGCAGCGTGGGGGAGGTCAGCGGGTTACCGTCCTTATCGACGACGACCTCCCAGGTTCCCACGCCATAGATGTTCGGATTGGCCTTCAGGGCCGCCAGTTGCTTCTCGACGCGTGTGGGATCGCAGAGGTCATCGGCGTCAAGAAAGGTAATGAACTGACCGGTCGCGGCGGCGAGAGCAGTGTTTAGGCCGCTGGCGTGACCGGCGTTGTCCTGGCGTAAGAGACGAACCCGCGGATCGTCGATCTGGCCGAGAATCTGTGGCGTTTCGTCGGTGGAGCCGTCGTCCACCACCACCAGCTCAAGGTCGCGGAATGTCTGGGCGAGAATGCTGTCCACAGCGGCGCGGACAAAGGGCGCAGCGTTGAAGGCGCTCATCACCACACTGACGACGGGGTTGCTCATGTACGTTCGTGTCTTTGCGTGTGAATCTACTTGTAGTCGCAGGCCCATTCGGCGGGCATGAACATCACGTCATCTGGCTCCTGGGCCCCTCGACCGGTGCCGTATACGTCGGCTTCGGTCACCTCGATGGAAGCAGCCATCTCGATCCCATCGACACGCTGCGCCACCGAGTCGTTGAGGCGTAGCGCAATGGAGTACATTCCCGGAGGCAGGTTCAGCGCCGGGAAACGGCACCGTACCTTGCCGCCTTTGCCAGCGTCGGGCATGACGTCGACGGCGGCATGACTCTTGGCGTGGAAAATGGTCTGCCCCATGCCATTGGTGAAGAGGACGAGGAAGCGCGGCCGGGACAGCGGCTGATTGCACACAAACTCGGCTTCGACGGTCAGGTCACCGCCCATGGGCACGCTGGCTGTGATGTGGCCGTCGGCGTCGTAGAGGTGGACGTCGGTGAAGCGCGCATGCACGCCGCCGGTGCGATCGGTCCGATCGCCGAGCGCGACGCTGCCGGTGCTGCGTCGGAATGATGCAAGATACGTCTCGACGACGTGCCGGGGCTCACCTTCCATGGTTTTGCAGCCCTGCTCGAGCAGCACGGCGCGGCTGCAAAGTGATTCGATGGACACCATATTGTGGCTGACAAAGAGGACGGTGCGTCCGCCGGTGGCCACTTCGCGCATGCGGCCGAGGCATTTGCGTTGGAACTCGATGTCACCGACGGCCAGCACCTCGTCGACGAGGAGGATTTCCGGCTCGAGATGGGCGGCCACGGCAAAGGCCAGGCGCACGTACATGCCGCTGCTGTAGCGTTTGACCGGTGTGTCGAGGAACCGTTCGATGTCGGCGAAGGCGGCAATCTGGTGGAACTTTCGGAGTATCTCCGCTCGGCGCATGCCATGGATGGCGCCGGCGAGGAAGACGTTTTCGCGGCCGGTCAGCTCGGCATGAAAGCCGGTACCGACTTCCAAGAGGCTTGCCACGCGCCCGCGCAGCTGGGCGCGCCCGGTGGTGGGCTCGGTGATGCGCGAGAGGATCTTGAGCAGTGTGCTCTTGCCGGCGCCGTTACGCCCGACCACACCGATCACCTCGCCGGGCCGGACCTCCAGATTGAAGTCCTTGAGGGCCCAGATGGTCTCGTCCTCTTCGGCGTGTTCGCTGAGCGTGCGGAACCGGCGAATGGGGGCGGTGAACAGACCGACCATCGCTTCGCGGAAGGTCCGATCGTCGGGCGCGCGAACACCGATCTTGTAGCGTTTTCCCAGATCCTCGACGTGTATGGCCGGCAACATATCAGCTGTCCATGCAGTTCAACGCATGTTAGACGACGTCGGCGAAGCGCCGCTCGGTACGGCGGAAGTAGGCGGCGCCGAAAAGCAGCACAAGGATCGACGACGCAGCAGAGATCGCCAACTCGGTGGCGTTGACGGGTGTGCCGATCAGGGCGGCGCGGAACCCGGTCACCACGCCCCACATGGGATTGATAGCAGGCAGGACGCCCCAAGTCTCTCGAAACTTCTCCTGGCACTGGTTGGCGGAGTAGATCACGGGTGAGACGAACAGCCACAACTGGACCAGGAAAGGAATCACGTAGCGAAAGTCGCGGTAGGTAACCGTGAGCGCGCCAAGCAGCAATGCCATACCCGTCCCAGCCATCAGCGTCAGCAACACTAGTAACGGGGTCAGCAGGACCACGGCCGACGGCGCCACCCCATAGGCGATCATCATCACCAGCAGCACGATCATTTGCAGAAGGAAGTCGAGCAGTCCGGCGCCGACGGGGGCGACGGGGACGAACAGGCGCGGGAAGTACACTTTGGTCAGCAGGTGCTGCTGATTGACCAGGCTTTGCCCCCCCAGGGAAACCGCGTTGGCAAACAGTAGCCAGGGCACGAGTCCGGTAAAGTAGAATACAGGCTTGGGAACCCCATCTGTTGACAGGTTCGTCAGCCCTGCGATCAGTGTGAAGACCAGCATGAATACCAGTGGCTGAAGGACAGCCCAGGCGGCGCCGAGCACGGTCTGTTTGTAGCGGACCTTCACGTCGCGCCAGATCAGGAAGTAGAGCAGCTCGCGAAATTCCCACAACTCTTTCCAGTCGAAGGGAATCCAACCGCGGCGAGGCTGAATCACCGTGACGGGAAGCGTCTGCGAAACGCCAGGCTCGGCTCGGGTTGGGCGGCCTGGATTGGTCGATTCCCCGCCGGTGGTAGAGGCCCGGTCTGTGGCTGTTTCACTCATTGGGCTTGACGTACCTGGCTCGCTTGGGTTGTGACGCGCTGCCGGCGCGCGTCAAGATACTCCTGCAACATACCGCACCAGGAACGGCACGGCTCGACGCCGACCTCCGCCAGGCGCAAGCTGGCCAGAGCCGACAGCGAGGGGCGCTTCGCTCTGGTCTTGTACTGATCCGAGCGGATAGGCTCGACCGAAACACCGGGACGTTCGCGATCGAGGATGGCCCGGGCAAAGTCGTGCCACGAGCAACTGTCGGGGGCGGCCACGTGCAGCAGTCCGCACGGGCCGACGTTGATCAGCTCGGCGATCTTGCCGGCCAGTTCCCAGGTGCTTGTCGGTGAGACGCGCTGGTCTGATACTACGCGGAGAGGCTTGTCTTCGCCTGCCAGTCGAAGCATGGTCTCGACGAAGTTGCCACCCTTGCCCGCTGCACCGGCCAGGCCGTAGAGGCCGCACGTGCGCACGATGGTCCAGCGTGTGCTTGCGATGGCTGTCAGGTGCTCGCCCGCAAGCTTGGACGCACCGTAGACGTT
>CBFCZG010000203.1:0-8259 GCA_965602375.1 uncultured Phycisphaerae bacterium
AAAGGACCAACTCGGCGCATCGGATGGATGTGTTTTACGACGGGGGATGCTCGGTCTGCGACCGGGAGGCGCAGATGTGGCGCCGCCTCGATCGGCGCCGGCGCCTGCGGCTGATTGACATTGCCTCACCTGGTTTCGACGCCGCCGACCACGGTCTCGACGCAGCGAGCGTGCAGCAGTTCATGCACGTCAAGACATCGGACGGGCGGGTGTTCGTCGGCGTCGACGCGCTGCGCTGGGTGTGGCGAGAGCTTCCCGGCTTCAGTGCTCTGGCGCGTCTCTCGTCTCTGCCGGGTATCGATCGACTCGTCCACGTGGCCTATCGAGCCTTCGCGCGCAACCGGTATCGCTTTGCGCGCCGTTGCGTGGACGGGGAATGCGAGCAACCGCGCGCAGCACCCGAAACCGGCTAGACACCGCGCCGGCACCGGCAGTTCGGCGCAAGACGGACGCGCACGGTACAGTTGACACGCAACGGAGTCCGTGTTATGAATGCAAGTCTACGCCAGCCACCCGGAAGCGCGACCCCATACGTTACGCCGCGCCATACCCAAACAAGACCCGGACGGCGACGTCATGACTTTTTGCAGGAGGGCTATCTGCCCGGCTGTCACCGCTCGAAGAACCTACGGAGTCGGCGGCGGCTGTGTGAGACGTGACCCGAACCATGCAGAGTGAAACGAAAACCGTATCAAATTGAAAAGAGCCAGACCCATGATCGTCGGCGTGCCTAAGGAAACCTACCCTGACGAGAGGCGCGTGGCGCTTGTGCCCGCGGCCGTTTCGACACTCATCAAGAACGGATTGGACGTATCGCTCGAGACCCAGGCGGGTGCGTCGGCCGGCTTCCCAGATCAGGCATATATGGAAAGCGGAGCTTCGATCGCGCCCAGCCGAGCCGAATTATTCGACGCGGCCGACGTGCTCGTGCAGGTGCGAGCGGGCGGCGCCAATCCCCACCGGGGCCATGCCGACCTCGACTTCCTTCGTGCCGACCAAGTGGTCATCGGTTTCTTCGAGCCGCTGGCCGAGCCCGAAGCCCTTGTGCCGCTGGCTGAACGTCGGATCAGCGCTCTGGCGATGGAACTCATGCCACGCATCACGCGCGCCCAAAGCATGGACGCGCTCAGCTCGATGGCCACCGTGGCCGGCTACAAGGCCGTGCTGATGGCCGCCGACGCGCTGAACCGCATGTTCCCCATGTTGATGACGGCGGCGGGCACGATCGCGCCGGCTCGCGTCTTCGTGGTCGGCGCCGGTGTGGCCGGGCTACAGGCCATCGCCACCGCCCGTCGGCTCGGCGCGGTCGTCAGCGCCTACGATATACGCCCTGCCGTCAAGGAGCAGGTCGAAAGCGTCGGGGCGAGGTTCGTCGAGTTGGCGATCGAAACCGGCGACGCCGAGGACACATCGGGCTACGCCAAAACGATGGACGAGTCATTCTATCGCCGACAGGGCGAGCTGATGGCCCACGCCGTCGCCGAAGCCAACGTCGTCATCACCACCGCCGCCGTGCCGGGAAAGAAGGCGCCGATTCTCATCACCGACGAAATGGTCGCCGGCATGCAGCCCGGCTCGGTCGTCGTCGACCTGGCCGCCGAGCGCGGCGGCAACTGCCAACTCACCAGGCCCGGCAAGACCGTCACCGCGCACGACGTCACCGTCATCGGCCCGCTCAACCTGGCGTCGAGCGCGCCCTACCACGCCAGCCAGATGTACGCCCGCAACGTCACAACGTTCCTGTTGCACCTGATCGACGACGGCAGCATCAACCTCGATACGAACGATCAGATCACACGCGAGACGCTGCTCACACACGGCGGCCGCATCGTGCACCCCCAAATCCAGGCCCTGTTGGACGCGTCGGCTTCGGCGCCGAACCACTCATAGGAGACACACACCATGGATCTGCTCGTCATGGCCCTGACCGTCTTCGTGCTGGCGATTTTTGTGGGCTTCGAAATCATCACCAAGGTCCCGCCCACACTGCACACGCCGCTGATGTCCGGCTCCAATGCCATCAGCGGCATCACGCTGATCGGGGCCCTGCTGTCGGCCGGCACGCAGCATACGACGGTAACCACCGTGCTGGGTCTGCTGGCCGTCATCTTCGCCACGATCAACGTGGTCGGTGGTTTCCTGGTCACACACCGCATGCTGAGGATGTTCCGCAAGGCTGGGTAAACCATGCAAACGTACCTCGTCAACCTCGCGTACCTCGTTGCTTCCGTGCTGTTTGTCCTCGGACTGAAGGGTCTGACGCACCCGCGAACCGCCGTTCGCGGTAATCTGCTCGCGGCGCTGGCAATGCTGCTGGCCATCGTGGTGACACTGCTCGATCGTCACATCGTCGAGTTTCACTACATCCTCGCCGGGCTCGTCATCGGTGGCGCCGTGGGCGCCCTGCTGGCCGTCAAGATCCAAATGACCGACATGCCGCAACTCGTCGCACTGTTCAACGGCTTCGGCGGCGGCGCGTCGGTGCTCGTCGCCGGCGCTGCGCTGACCGAGACCGTCGCCGTCGCGACCGGCGCGGCCGCAATGCAATTGACCATCGCCACCGCCGCCTCCGGCGTGATCGGCGCGGTAACCTTCTGGGGCAGTCTGGTCGCCTTCGCCAAGCTTCAGGGCCTGATCAACGAGAAGTCATTCCATGTGCCCGCCCAGCGCGTGGTCAGCACCGCCCTGGGCCTGCTCTGTGTGGCGATGGGAGTGTGGCTGGTGGCTTCGCCCGAGGCGCTTGTGCTCTACTGGGGTGTCGTCGCCGCCGCCGCCCTCCTGGGCGTACTGCTGGTCATGCCCATCGGCGGAGCCGACATGCCCGTCGTCATCGCACTGCTGAACTCCTTCTCCGGGCTGGCAGCCGCCGCCACCGGGTTCGTGCTCAACAACAACGTGTTGATCATCGCCGGCTCGCTGGTCGGCGCGTCGGGTCTGATCCTCACCCGGATCATGTGCCGCGCGATGAACCGCTCGCTGGCCAACGTGATGACAGGCATCGCGCCACCGGCCGCATCCGGCGGCGCCGGCGACGACGACGTCTACGCCGGCAAGGTCAAGGCCGCCGCCAGCGAAGAGGTGGCCATGCTCTTCGACGCCGCCCGACGCGTGGTCATCGTTCCGGGCTACGGCATGGCCGTCTCCCAGGCCCAGCACGCCGTCCGCGATTTGACCACCCTGCTCGAATCGCGAGGCATCGACGTCGAATTCGCCATCCACCCCGTCGCGGGCCGCATGCCCGGACACATGAACGTGCTTTTGGCCGAGGCCGACATCGCCTACGACAAACTCAAGGAAATGGACGAAATCAACCCCGCCTTCCGGCAGACCGACGTGGCGCTGGTCATCGGCGCCAACGACGTGGTCAACCCCGTCGCCCGAACCGACCCTGACAGCCCCATTGCCGGCATGCCCATCCTCGACGTGGACAAGGCCCGCACCGTCGTCGTGATCAAGCGCAGCCTCAGCCCCGGATTCGCCGGCATCGCCAACCCCCTCTTCGCCGCCGACAACACCCTCATGATGTTCGGCGACGGCAAAAAGGCCGTCCTCGAACTCATCGGCGCCCTCAAAGAATCGTAGCATCACGCTGCATCGCCACCGCTAACGTCCTCAGGCACGCCTAGCTCCCCCTGGAGCGAACGCCCGACCACCGCTAAGATACGTCGGGATCGGCAACGGGCATCGATCCATCGCACGACTCGATCGGCTGCTGTCCGTGAGACCATGAACGTCGTCCTGATCGGCATGAAGCACTGCGGTAAGAGCACCCTGGGCGCCGCCCTGGCCCGGCGGTGGGCATGCCCGTTCTACGACGTCGACCGCCTGATCGAACAGAACTACGCCTGCGACGCCGACGAGACGCTCACCGTACGCGAGCTGTTCGCCCGACACGGCGAGCAGCGCTTCCGCCACATCGAAAGCCACGTCGTGTGTGAGCTGTATCTGAAACTCGACAAGCCCGACACCACCAACGTCGTGGCCCTCGGCGGAAGCACCGCCACCAACGAGCGCATCAGCCAGTTGCTCAAGGGCATGGGGCTCATCGTCTACCTGAAGGTGCCCGACGACGAACTGGTCGCACGTCTGCGGGCAAGCGAACTGCCGTCGTTTGTCGATCGCAACGATCCCGTCGCCGACTTCCTGGACCTCTGTCGCCGGCGCGAACCTGTCTACCGTCAACTGGCCGATCGAGTGGTCGAGCTGGACGCACTCGGCGTCGACCAGGCGTTGGACCAGTTGATTCATTGCATCGAGGAGCACGAACATGCCCGGTAGCAGCTTCGGCAACCTGTTTCGCATAACCACCTTCGGCGAGAGCCACGGCGGCGCGGTGGGCGTCGTGGTCGACGGCGTCACGCCAGACGTCGAGCTGTGCGAAGCCGACGTGCAGACCCAGCTCGATCGCCGCAAGCCCGGGCAGTCGTCGGTCACGACGCCTCGCTCGGAGCCCGACACCGTGCAGGTTCGCTCCGGCCTGTTCGAGGGCAAGACCACCGGCACACCGATCCTCATGATCCTGTTCAACAAGGACGCCGACCCCTCGCAATACGAGAACATCAAGAACGTCTTCCGCCCCGGGCACGCCGACTACACGTATCACAAGAAGTACGGCATTCGCGACTACCGAGGCAGCGGGCGGGCCTCGGGGCGCGAGACGGCCGGGCGCGTCGCCGCCGGCGCCGTGGCGCGAAAGCTCCTGGCCCGCCGAGGCGTCGACATCGTCGCCTACACGTGGCGCGCCGCCGGCATCCAATGCAAAACGGTCGACGTGGACGAAATCGAACGCAATCCCATGCGCGCCTGCGATCCGCTGGCCGCCGCCGAGATGGTCAAGGTCGTCGAAGCCGCCCGCGACCGCGGCGACAGCGTGGGCGGCATCATCGAATGCCGCATCACCGGCGTGCCGATCGGCCTGGGCGAGCCCGTGTTCGACAAGCTCGACGCCGACCTGGCCAAGGGTGTCCTGTCGATCGGCGCCACCAAGGGTATCGAGTTCGGTACTGGGTTCGCCGCAGCCGACATGACCGGCAGCCAGCACAACGACCCCATCACCCCCGACGGGTTCGCCACCAACCACGCGGGCGGCATCCTGGGAGGCATCAGTACCGGCGCCGACATCGTTTTCCGCGTAGTCGTCAAACCCACGTCGTCAATCAGCAGCAAGCAGCATACAATCGATGCGAGTGGCCGCGAGACAACCATCCAGATCAAGGGCCGCCACGACCCGTGCATCTGCCCGCGGATCGTGCCCGTGATCGAGGCGATGGCTGCCATCGTGCTGGAAGACCACTGCAAGCGACAGGCCGCACTCCATGCGTAAACGGCTTGGCTTGTCGCACACCGAGCGTCCGGGCCGGAGCCAGCTGGTATGAACGAGTTTGACAGGCGGATCGCCCGCGCCGCCGGCGACCGGCTTCACTGCGTCGAGATCGACACCATCCAGGTGAACCTCGGGCTGCGGTGCAATCAGCACTGCGTGCACTGCCACCTGGGCGCCTCACCCCAGCGCCAGGCGTGCATGGATTGGCCCACCATGAAGCTCGTCCTCCAGGCCGCCGACAGAGTCGGCTGTCGCTTGGTCGATCTGACCGGCGGCGCCCCGGAGCTCAACCCGCATTTCCGCCCGTTCGTCGAAGCCCTCAGCGAGCAGGGCCGGCAGGTGCAGACGCGAACGAACCTGACCGTGCTGGCCGAACCGGGCATGGAAAACCTGCCCACGTTCCTCCGCGATCATCGTGTGCAGCTTGTGGCGTCTCTGCCATGCTACCTGGAGGAAAACGTCGACGCCCAGCGCGGCCCGGGCGTGTACGACAAGAGCATCCGCATCATCAGGCAACTCAACGCCTTGGGATACGGCGTCGATCCCGCTCTCGGGCTCAACCTGGTCTACAATCCCGCCGGGCCCTTCCTGCCGCCCGATCAGGCAGCCCTCGAAGCCGACTACCGCCGCCAACTGCACGAGCGCTTCGCGATCCGCTTCTCACGGCTGCTGACCATCGCCAACATGCCCATCGGACGCTTCCAAACGACTTTGCGCCGCACGAACCAGCAGCGGCAATATGCCCGATTGCTCGAGGACGCCTTCAACCCCGACACGATCGATGCGCTGATGTGCCGACACCAGATCAGCGTAGGGTGGGACGGTACGCTCTACGACTGCGATTTTAACCTGGCTTTGGGCTGTCCCGTCGACCACGGCGCGCCGGATCACATCATACGATTTGATCCGTCTGTCCTGAAAAAACGAAGGATCGTCACCGGCGAGCACTGCTTCGGCTGCACGGCCGGCAGCGGATCGTCCTGCGGCGGCGCCCTCACGTGATTGGCCGCGAACGGCCGGACGGCTCGTGCGTATAATCCAAACCGACGGTGACGGTTCTGACCGCAGTCGGGTCGTGGCAGAACTCAGTGGTCGCGCCGGAGAAGCACGGATGACAGCTTGGCACAAGCGTTTTATCGTTGTAGCCGTCGTCGCCATGGTCGGACTGGCCGTTGGCGGCTGGTGGATGATTGCACGCGCCGGCCCACGCCTGCTGGAATTCCCATCGACCTCGACCATCGCGACCCAACCGGCGTTTTCCTATGACGATTACGTCGCGGCGCTCAGCGCCTACGTCGACGATCGCGGTATGGTCGACTACCCCTCGCTCAAGGACGACCGACAGCAACTCGACACCTTCGCCGCCTTGCTCGCCCGTGTATCTGCTGAGCAGTACGAAAAATGGAGCGCCGCCGCCAGAATCGCCTTCTGGATCAACGCCTACAACGCACTGACCCTCGAAGCCATTCTCGAACACTACCCCATCAAGGCCTCCCTGGCTGCGTCGCTGATCTACCCCGAAAACAGCATCCGCCAGATCCCCGGCGTGTGGGGCAAATTGCAGTTCCGCGTCACCGGCAGGCGGATGACCCTCAATCAGATCGAGCACGACACGCTGCGCACGCAGTTCGACGAACCGCGAATCCATATGGCGCTCGTGTGCGCGGCCATGGGCTGCCCGCCGCTGCGGAACGAGCCCTATCTCGGCGACAAGCTCGACGCCCAGTTGGACGATCAGACCAGGCGATTCCTGGCCCATCCCGACAAGTTCCGCATCGACCGCGATGCGAACACCGTCTTCCTATCGCCGATCTTCAAATGGTTCGGCCAGGATTTCGTGAAGCGCTACGGCACCGATCAGAAGTTCACCAACCACAACGACGCACAACGCGCCGTGCTCAACTTTGCAAGTCGCTACCTCGAACCGGACGATCGTCGGTACCTCGAAACGGGAACCTACCGCATCGAGTACACCGACTACGACTGGTCATTGAACCAGCAGGAGACAAAGTAGTATGACCACCTCTTCAACCGAGCAACACGGCGGTTCTGAGTACCCACGTTCGCCCGCCGAGACGAACCAGGCGAAGGCCGCACGGCGAGGCTGGTGGCGGCCCGTCGTATTGCTAGCCGGTGTGATCGCCCTGCTGGTCCTGGCAAAGGTCCTTGGGGTCGGCGAGCGCCTCAGCGATCTGCGCGACTGGATCGAATCGCTTGGCGCTATGGGCCCGATCGTGTTCATCGTGCTGTATGCCGTGGCCACCGTCGCGGCGCTGCCCGGCTCGGCGTTGACGGTCGCAGCCGGCGCCTTGTTCGGCTCGGTGCTGGGCGTGATCTGTGTGAGTATCGCCTCGACGCTGGGCGCCAGCCTGTGTTTCCTGATCGCCCGCTACTTCGCCCGCGACGCGGTGGCGCGATGGCTGACATCCAAGGAAAAGTTCCGCCGCCTCGACGAGCTTACCGAACGACACGGCGCGATCATCGTCGCGCTGACGCGATTGGTGCCACTGTTCCCCTTCAACCTGCTCAACTACGGACTGGGACTGACGCGCGTGCGTTTCTGGACCTACGTGTTCTGGTCGTGGCTGTGCATGCTGCCCGGCACGGTGCTCTACGTGGTCGGCAGCGACGCCGTGGTCAAAGGCATCTCCGAGGGCCGCGTCCCCTGGGTGCTTATCGCCGTGCTGGTGGTGGTGATCGCCGGGCTGACGATCCTGATCCGCACGGCCCGGCGCAGGCTCGACAGCGGCCCGTCGCCCGCCGACACACGATCGCCTTCGGAATCCGACGCCGCGCGCGAGGCCACCGGATGATGGCACACCGTCCCCGCCAAACAGGCAGGCCGTCTGCATCGACGTATCACACCCATTCGCCGCACCCAGGAAAGGCTCGACTATGACCGAACCCGTTCGCGTCGAACCGACCGACGAACACAA
>CBFCZG010000204.1:0-8235 GCA_965602375.1 uncultured Phycisphaerae bacterium
ACGTGCACCTGCGTCTGCGAGGCGCCGGCAAGATCGGCCGGGTGCAGGTACATTACGCGGGCCGGGCCGAAGCGGAGGACGTGTTGCCCAAAGCCGCGGCTGGGCGACTGGTGATCGAGTTGCCCGAACTGACCTCTGCTGCCGTGATCCTTTGCCTTCCGGGGGAAGGGCTGCTGGGCAAGACGGAAGGGACGGAGATCGAGGAGAAGACCGAGACTCTGGGCGATCCGACGGTGGGGTACGAGTTGGGCACGGGCGCGGCGGAGAAAGCGTCGGACGCGTCTTGATCCGGTCAGTGGGTAGTCATCGCGGCGGCGACGACTGTGCAGAGGGCGATCAGGCCCAGCAGGAGCACGACTACGACGGCACCCTTCCGCAGGCCGGTCGCTACGCGTCGGACGTGGGCTGGGGGGGGCTGTTGCTCGGGATCACCCACGACGAAGAGCCGGTGACACGTAGGGCAGCGTGCGCGTGCACCGAGCCGTGCGACGCCCACGTGGAAAGTACTTTTGCAGGCAGGACAGACGAGATCGATCATTGCATCGTTCCAAGCCGACGGCGTGCGACGAGGGCGTCGGCTGGCGCTCCAAGTGGGGTTTATCGGTCATTTTGTCGGGCAGATTGAGTGGTGATAATCGAGTCAGGGCGATGGTCACGCCCGTCGGACGGTGGATTCGTTGGCGCTATCGACGGGTGGGCGGGTCGTGGCGGGTGAGTCGGGGGCGGGCGCCTGGCTGGGCGGCTGATACTCGGGCACGAGCTGTTTGAGCCGTTGTCGTATTTTGTCCAGGTGGTCTTCGTCGGCCATGGCGAGCAGCTCTGCCATGCCGTGGCAGACGGCCTCCATGCTTTCAGGTCGATTCTGCCAGATGCCTATCTTGGGATGGGTGGTCCGGCTGACGCCCTCTCCCTCGCTGCTGAGTTCCTCGAAGAGCTTTTCGCCGGGCCGTAATCCTGTGAAGGTGATCTCAATTTGCTCGCCGGGGGTGAAGCCGCTAAGGGTGATGAGTTCTTTGGCCAGGTCGACGATCTTGACGGGCTCGCCCATGTCGAGGACGAAGATCTCGCCGCCTCGTCCCATGGCGCCGGCCTGCATGACGAGTTGGCAAGCTTCGGGGATGGTCATGAAGTATCGTGTAACGTCGGGGTGGGTAACGGTGACGGGCCCGCCGGCGGCGATCTGCTCCTGGAAGATGGGGACCACGCTTCCGCTGCTGCCGAGGACGTTGCCGAACCGCACGGTGACGAACTGGGTTTGGCCATGGCTGCTGAGTTGCTGGACGTACATTTCGGCGACGCGTTTGGTGCAGCCCATGATGCCGGTGGGTCGGACGGCCTTGTCGGTGGAGACGAAGACGAACTTGCCCGTTTTGCCGGCGGCTGCGGCGTCGGCGACGGTTCGGGTTCCGAGGATGTTGTTCTTGATGGCTTCGCCGGGGTTACGCTCCATCATGGGCACGTGCTTGTGGGCGGCTGCATGGAAGACGACCTCGGGGTGGTGTTCGGCGAAGATTCGGTGGATTCGGGCGGCGTCGCAGATGTCGGCGACGCGGGCAGTGACGGTCAGGCCGGGGTCGCGGCGCGACACCTCCCGTTCGATTTCGAAGAGGTTGTTTTCCGCCTGCTCGACGAGGACGAGTTCAGACGGCTGGTAGCGGACGATTTGGCGGCACAGTTCGGAGCCGATGGATCCGCCCGCTCCGGTGACCAGGACGCGTCTGGCCTTGAGGAAACTGGCGATGGCGTTTTCGTCGAGGCTGACCTCCTCACGCCCGAGCAGGTCGGTGATGTTGACCTCGGGCAGGTCGTGGACGCGAACGCGGCCTGCAATCAGCTCCTGGACGTCGGGTACGGTGCGGAAGCGGGCGTTGGTGCCTTCGCACAGTTCGACGACACGTCGGAGGTCACGTCGGGTGGCAGCGGGCAGAGCGATAAGGATTTCATCGACGTCCTGTTTACGGCAGATGTCGCGGACCTGCTCGGTGCTGCCGAGGATGGGTATGCCGTGAATCTGGCCTCCCCAGGTGGCGGGATCGTCGTCGAGCAGGCCGACGACGCGGTAGCGTTCCTCGGGCATGCGTTCTATTTCGCGGACGACGGCCTCGGCGGTATCGCCCGTGCCGATGATCAGCAGATTGGAGGGCCCGCCGGGGGCGACGGGGCGAACGGTTTCGTGGTAGAGGCGCACGCCCACGCGGGCAAAGCCGACCAGGGCGATGGTGGCCCCCCAGTCGAGTATGTAGATCAGTTGTGAGAAGTTGGGGAGGAGCCGCTGCTGGTGGAGCCAAGCGGACAGGTACTCACCGCCAAATACGAAGCAAAGCAGGATGAACGAGCTGATGAGGGTGGCCGACACCATCGTCAGCAGTTCGTACAAGCCCGTGTACCGCCACCAGCCACGGTAGAGCCCCATCCTGCCGAAAACGATCAGCTTGATGACGACGGTGGGGACCATGACGGGCAGGAAGAGGTGCATCGGGGCTTTGGAGAAGTGGAAGTTCCATGCAAGCCCGAAGGCGAGAAAGTATGCCAGCGAGAACAGCAGCAGATGCGCCAACGCCGACCCGAGGCTGCGCCATCCGCCAGATTTGGACAAGTATGCCGGGAGGGTCATAGCGCTTACCGAGAATCCACCAGGGAGACCTGTGCATAATCGGACGTTGGGCGCCGCCGCTTGAGCAGGCGCGAGCCGATTCCGGGTCTCGTTGGCGGCCATGGTACCGCGAGGTGAGTGGAAAGCCAATGGACGTGGTGATCGAAGAAGGGGGTTGCGACAGGTGATAGCAGCCTCTAATGTGGGCTTACACGTAAGACCGGCGACTGCCGTTGTGGGAATCGCTTCCTCGGGCTGGAGGATGGGGAAAGCAGCGATCTGGTGCGTTGAGCATTCGTGACATGACAGGAGAGGCTGTTGGAGGCACTGCTGCTATCTTCCATGTCTTTGGTTTCTGACTGGCCGTTGTTGCTGTCTGCGGTCGTGCTGGGTTTGTGCGTGGGCACGGCAACGGGCCTGTTCGGTGCGGGCGGAGGTTTCATCATCGTGCCGTCGCTGAACGCTTTACTGGGTGTGCCGATGACGACGGCGATCGGTACAGGCGCGGCGCACGTGCTGGGCGGGTCGAGCATTGCGCTGTGGCGGCAGTTGGATCGACGGTTTCTGGGGATTCGCGTCGCAGCGGCCATGGCTGTGGGCATTCCACCGGGCACACGTCTTGGCCTAGCGGTGGTCGAGCGGCTGAAACAGGCGGGCGCCATTCGCGCGTTCTCGCGGGAGCTTCTGGCGGCAGATTTCGTTCTGCAGGCTGTTTTTGCGAGCTTCCTCGTGGCGCTGGCGGCCTGGATGCTTATCGACAACTTCTGGCTTCGCCGCGGTCAGGACGACGATGAGCAGAACCACCGAGGGATGCTGGCGTGGGTGCGCATCCCACCGATGGGTTCGGCTCGAACGATTCCCGGTGGGCGGATCAGCATACCATTGCTGTGCCTGTTCGGGGTTTTCGAGGGATTCGTGGCCGGCCTGCTAGGCATCGGCGGCAGCGTGATCATGATGCCGGTGTTGTTCTACCTGATCGGGCAGACGACCAAGTATGCGACGCAGACGTGTCTGATGTTGGCCTTCGTCTCGGGACTTAGCGCGACGATCCAGCACGGCTTTGTGGGGAACATCGACTACGCGTTGGCTGCGGCGCTGATTTTCGGGGCGTTCTCGGGCACCAAGGTCGGGACGGTCGTTCGCAGCCGCATCACGGGCAGATCGATCCGGCAATACTTCGGGTTCGTCGTAGCCGGCGCGGTGCTGCTGCCGCTATCGAAGCTTCTGACGATGTTGGTTGGGTGACGTGAGCGGGCGGTTTCGTGCGTGGACTGCCCCCGGGGTCACGGTGTGGAGCAGGAGATCCAGCGCGAGTAGCCCCAGACAGCTCGTAGGCATAACTGCGTCACCAGAAAGCGGGTCTGCCCTCGGCTGTAAGAGTGCAGCGACCCGCACGGCAGGCGCCCATCAGACGGTACCAGGATCCTCAGTCACTTCAGGAGCTGCTGAACGTCAACCATCTGGCCGGTGGCGATGGATTGATTGGCGGCTGCGCCGATCAGTACGGCCTGGATGGCCTGATCCAGCGAGGCCATTCGATCGGTGGGGGGCTGGCTGGCGTCGCGGGCGAAAAACTCGTGCCGCAGCAACGGGTCGGACCCGCCGTGACTTCCTTGGGCGCGTTTCAGTTCGACGTCCTCGATGCCCTTGCCCGGCTGGAAGACGCGGAGCCGTTCGCCTACTAGTTCCTCCATGCCGTGCACGGTCACGTCACCGGCGGCCCAACGGGTGTCCTTGGCGGCCGACAGCTCGAGCCGGCCGGCAGTACCCTCGATGATGATGCGTTCCCCTTCGTAGCTGGCGAAGGCCTGCAACGTATAGGTTACATGGATTCCGTTCTGGTAGTTGTAGATTACCGATGCCCGATCCTCGATGTCGATCTGGTCGTCCCACACGCACGCGTCGCGCAGGTATCCGTCGTCGGCCTCGGTCTCGAGGTACAACTTACGGGATCGCTCGTTGGCGAACATGTCTACGTAAAGGTCACATTTTCCGGCATGCGGGCACCCGCGGCAGCGCGTGTGGCGGAACGCGTTATTCTTTCCGTAGAAGGCGAGGTCGCCCACGGCCACGAGCTTGTCGGGCAGGGATTCGGCGAACCAGTTGAGCAGATCGAAATGGTGACTGGCCTTGTGGATGAGGAGGCCGCCGGAGTTAGCCTTGCGCCGGTGCCAACGTCGGAAGTAGTCGGCGCCGTGTCGGCGATCGAGCATTTCGTGGTATTCCATGGTGAGGATGCGTCCGAGGCGGCCTGACGCGAGGATTTGCTTGATGGCGGTGCTGGCGGCTCCGTAGCGAGCGTTGTGAGTGACCAGTCCCTGTGCGTCGCTTTTGGCTGCGGCGGCGGCGATACGGCGGCACTGCTCGGCGGTGGTGCACAACGGTTTTTCGCAGATGGATCTTTTGCCGGCCTGGAGAGTTTCGATGAGGAACTGGCAGTGCGCACTGTCCTGCGTGGCAATGATGACGCCGTCAGGGTCGAGATCCTGGAGCATGCTCCGATAGTCGGTGTAGGTGGGCAGATCGGTGCCCAGCATTTCGTTGGCGGCGCGCATGCGGCTGGCATTTCGGTCGAAGAGCCCGACGAGTCGGGCCTTGCCGTCAAATTCGTCTTCGACGAGCGGCTTGGCGAACATGTTTACACCGCGTCCGCCGGTTCCGGCCAATACGTAACGCTTGACTGCCATGAGCTTGGTCTTCCTTTCAGGCAATGACATTGTAACGACGGTTCACTACAGGTGGGTCGGGTCTATTTTAGGCCGACGCCTTGGATGGCAACGCCCTTTTCCCTCCACTCTCGCACGAGGCTTTGCAGATCGGCGATGGCTTCGTTGAGACGCTGGGTGGTCAGCACCAGGGACTCGTACAGCCGAGGATCATTCACGAAGCGCCCGGCCGTACCTTCACCTTGGGCCAGTCCGCGTGCGGCTTGGTCGAGGTGGTCGAGAACGCGTGAGAGTTTGTCAGCGTTGTCAACGATCTTGCGTCCGATGACGTCCAATTGCTGGTCGGTCCGTGTGGCGGTGCCGGACAAAGTGGACGTGATGTTCCGCACGTCGTCGGCGACGGTCTCGGCCTTGGTGGCGAAAGCCTGAAGGTCGCGGACGGCGGAGCGTGCGTCCTCGGTGACGGTTCGGAGGTTGCTGATGGCCTCGCGAAGGTTGCTCTTGACCTCTGGATCGCCGAGCACCTCGTTGAAGTGTTTGAGCGAATCGTTGAGTCGGTGCACGGCGGTGTAGAGGTTGGGGATCACCTGGCCGGTTTGATCGTTGTCGACCTGCTCGACGGACCTCTTGACGAACAGTTCGTGCAGATCGTCGGCTACGGGCGTGAGGGCCTCGGCCAGATCGCCGATCTGTCGCGCCGAGCGCTGGAGCGTGGAGACGACATCGCGAGGGATCAACTGATCGAACGCACTGACCAACTCGCCTTCGAGCACGGCCGATCCGTCGCGGGGGACGAACTGCCCGGCGGCGGCTCGTCGCACGTCGAGCACGACCATAGGACGGCCGAAGCCCAGAGGGGCTTCGTGTACGCGAGCGGTGGCGTCCTGCGGAATGGCATATGACTTCTCGATATCCAATGTTACGTCCACGCCCAGGGCCGGGTCGTCGGCATCCCGCCGCTGGACGTTGCCTACGCGACCCACGCGAATGCTGCTCATCTCGACGTCGGTGCCGATGGTGACGCTCCGCAGTTGCGCGAAGTAGACGTGCACCTGGTAGGTACGGGTACCGACCAGCCAGTCGGGCATTTCGCCGAACAATACGATGAGGACCGCGAGCCCAGCCAGGGCGACGAGCATGAACAGTCCAACGAGAAGATTGTGCCGCCGTTCGGAACTACGTTCGCTAGCCATTGGTCGTTACCTTCCCTTGTGCCTGCCCGGATGCCGAGACGAACTGTCGCACGCGCGGGTCGGTCGACGCACGGATCTGCTGGGGCGAACCATCGATGATGAACCGGCCCGCGTGCAGCATGAGGATACGATCGGCAACAACATATGCGGAATGGATGTCGTGCGTTACGACCACGCCCGTGACGCCGCGCTCCTGCTTGAATTTGACGATCAGTTCGTTGATCCCCTCGGCACGAATGGGGTCCAAGCCGGTGGTCGGCTCGTCGTAAAGGATGACCTCAGGGTCGAGGGCGATTGCTCGGGCGAGGGCAACGCGCTTGCGCTGTCCGCCGGACAGCTCGGCGGGCTTGCGGTTCTCGAGACCCTCCAGGCCGACCAACGCGAGTTTTTCAGCCACGAGCTGCCGGATGCGTGTTGCGGCGTAATCGGTGTGCTCCAACAGGGGGAAGGCGATGTTCTGGCCGATGGTCATCGAGTCGAACAAGGCCCCCATCTGGAAGAGGAAGCCGAAGCGCCTACGGACCCCGACGAGTTCGCGCTCGCCCAGGGTGTCAATTCGTTGGCCTTGAAAGTAGACTTCGCCCTCGTCGGGTCTCAGCAGCCCGATCGTATGGCGCAACAGGACGCTCTTGCCGATGCCCGATTCACCGATGATGACGGTTGTTTGGTCCGCATGGAGCTTCAGATCGATCGCGTCGAGCACGTGCAAGTCACCGAATCGCTTGCTGACGCCTCGTAACTCGATAACTGGTTCGCCGTTTGCCTGATCCATGGTGCATCTACAGCACGGGCTTGAAGCCCCACATAAAGTTGTAGAAGGCCTGCATGAAGAATCCGATGAAGAAATCCAACACGAGGATGGCGATGAAGCTGGTGACGAAGCTTTCAGTGCACGCGCGGCCCACACCTTCGGCGCCGTGGCGACAGTGGAACCCCTTGTAGCAGCTTATCACCGCGATGGCTGCACCGAAAAAGACGCTTTTGATGAAGCCCACGAGCAGATCCCATCGTTCGAGAGCGGATGCGGTGAACTGCCAGTAGGGCTCGGACGGGACGTCGAAGATTTTGACGGTAATGAACCACCCGCCCAACGCGCCCATAACGTCGCAGTAGATGGTCAGAAACGGCGTGAGCAACAGGCAGGCGAGGAAACGTGGCACGACGAGGTAACGGATCGGATCGGCACCCATGCTGCGAAGGGCCTCGATCTGTTCGGTGACGTTCATGGTGCCCAACTCGGCGGTCAGGGCCCCGCCCACGCGCCCGGCAAGCATGACGCCGGCCAGGACCGGGCCCAACTCGCGGACGACGGAGAGGTTGATCACCACTCCCATCCGGTCTTCCAGTCCTGCTGAGAGGAACTGCTCGTAGGCCTGGACAGCGAGCACCATGCCGACGAACGTGCCGGTGATCAAGATGACGGGCACGCTGCGATTGCCCACTTCATAGGCTACCGGCGCGACGAGCTGCCAGTTGCGCCATCGGTTGATTCCGGCCACCATCCACGAAGAGATCTGGCCGAAGAATCGCCAGAAGGCACCGAATGCTGCGACAGACTGAAGGGTCCGGTCGCCGAGTTGGGCAAGCAGTCCTGTCATTCCCGCTGATCCTGGGCGTCTCTTGGCCATCCGGGCGGACAGCACTTTCTACAACCGGGGCGTGGGCCTGTCAATTTAGGGGCAGGGCGGCGACGGCGGCACTAACGCGGGTGACGGACAGATGCGGCCGGCGGGGGAAGGGGGCGGGGGGCAATGCCGGCGCATCTCGGTTACCATTTCAGCGC
>CBFCZG010000205.1:0-8228 GCA_965602375.1 uncultured Phycisphaerae bacterium
GCTCGATGGGCGGAAGCGTCGTCCCGCTGACCACGTTGGACAGACCCGAGACGTTTGCCGGCTCGGCGTAGTCGGCCGTCTTGATGGCGAAGTAGTACGTGGTATTGGGATCCAGGCCCGTGACCGTAAACTGGTCGGTCATCCCGGGCTCGGACGGGTTTGGCTCGCCGACGCACTGTGTGGCCGAATCCCAGTTAGGGTCTTCGATCATGCTGGTGGAATAACGGATGTCATAGCTGGCGGTTCCTGCGGTGCCTTGATCGGCCGGAGCCGTCCACGCGAGGTACGCGGCATGGATGTGCATGGCCGCTACCTGTAAGTCGTCGACGGCAAGGGGTGGTAACAGATCTGCCTCCAAGGTGGTGGTACTGGGTACATTGGACAAGGTCGACCAGTTGGGCACTTCGTCCCTGGTCTTGATGGCAAAGTAGTAGGTCTGACTGGGCGTGAGGCCGTGAATGGAGATGGACTCGGCACTGCCTGCGCTCTGTGGTGCAGATGTGGGCACCGAAACAGCGGAGGCGAAGTTGCCCTCATCGATCGGCGAGGTGGAGTAGCGCAGGTCGTACTCGGCCGCCGTACCCGTGCTGCCATCGTCACCGGGGGCCGTCCAGGCCAGGTCGACGTAGTTGGGTTTGGTATCCGCCACGTTCAGGTCCGCGACGGCGGCCGGCGGTGTCGTGTCCAGCGGATCGGTCGTGCCGCTGGCTACGTTCGACAGAGCGCTGACCGTGCCGATGGCGTCGACGCATTTCATGGCGAAGTAGTAGGTCGTCTCCGGATCGAGGCCGTTGACCACGAGGCTCTCGGGGTCGCCAGGATTGGCGGGGACGGGCTCGCCATCGACCGGGGTGGCCAGATCCCAGTTGCCCTCATCAATTGTGCTGGTGGAATAGCGGATGTCATAGCTGGCGACCGGGCCGGTGGGCACGGCTGAGGGCGCCGTCCACGTAAGATCGAGCCTGAACCAATCGGGGTTGCCGACCGCTAGATCAGTCACCGGGTTGGGATCGCCGTGGGGCAGGTACTCGATGAACAGGGTCGGCTGAAAGTCCGGGCCTATGGTATTCTCGCTGAAGTAGGCTCGGTAGTTGCCGACGCTGTCGACACAGAAGCCGTAGCTGGGCGTACCAGCAGCCCAGAGGTCGACGAACTCGGTGACGTCCATGACGACGAATCCGTCGTAGCTGGGGTTGTTGCCGTCCGGGAGAGGGTCGGTGTAAGAGTACGCCGTTCGTCCGACCGTCTCGGCACTGCTGTCCTTAGTCGGGGTGAAGTAATCGTTGCCGGCCCAGGAAGCGAGCGGGCCGTGGTTCGGGTCGGACTCGGGCAGGCCGTCGGCGTCTTGGTAGGAGCCGGTGTTCAGGCCGGCCGGGTGGGCTCCGGTAACGCCGGGGGCGGCCGGCGGCAGGCCCGGATAATCGCCGTAGTCGCCGCTCTTGTTGCCCTCGGCCCAGTCAAAGGACGTGATGTAACCCGTGTTGTTGTACCCTGAATTCCCGGCGGGGTAATAGATTCGCAACTGGCTCCGTACGACCGATCCGCCCAGGAAGCCCGGCAGCGATAGGACGTCGAACTTAAATATGGCCGGCACGTTCTGCTTGCTGAGCGCCAGCGCCCCCGTGTTCTTGTAGAGGTTCTGTTGAGCCCATGTGGTGCTGATGTACAAGTCTGCGTCAATGGCCGCGTCCGGTCCGCTGTAGACGGTGATCGTGGCGCCGCTGATCGCGTTCTGGAACGTGGCGTCCAGTCCACGGGTTACGGACAGGTCGGCATCGCGCTTGAGCGCTACGATGTCCGCGAGACATGGATTGCCGGCTGCAAGTGCAGCAAGACACACCAGGAGGCTGATTGCGGACCTCATGTTGGTCCCTCCTCTTGAGAACGAGTGCACATTGATAAGACAGCAAGCTTGTGGAAGATACACAAGGTATGCTTTCCCCTCGCATCCTCACTCCACCCATGATGATAAACGACAGGGCTGTCAACCACAAGCGAAACCGGGGGGGGCGATAACCGGTCGGTCTTGACGCTTGCCGCGCGGTGTGCAGCGGTAGGATGGGCGGTGTGTATCGACCATAGGGCGGGGCTCCACGGTGCGCAGGGCGTAATTCAGGACGTGTCTGGCACGGGCAGGGCCGAGGTCGGGAGAGGCGTCACTTGGGCCTGGGATTCAGAGAGAGCCCCGCGACAGACACACATGTGAGATGATTATCGGTCGAGCAGCTGTCGGGTGGCCGCTCCCGTACGAACTGGCGACAAACGCAAAGACGGACCGAGGGCACGCTCGACACGTTCGTTACAGTCAGTGCTGTGTCGGAGAGCCGCGATTCCGGTGCGGGGTACCAGCCGGCCGCACTTGCCCATCGGCCCTGATGGGGCCGCCGCGATAGTCGTAACTTTAACCTCAATATTAAGGTTGATATTTATCGTCCACCTGTGTACCCTCTCTCGGTCGAGGCTGTGGCGGGAAGTGACACGGTGCGGGCTCATGCCCCGCCAGCCAAAGGTCTGGGCGAGGACTGGCCATGATGGTATCACGCAGCGCGGAGTATGCGTTACGAACCGTGGTTTGGCTGGCGGATCACGCGGATACAACACTCTCCACCGCACGCATCGCGCAGCAGACGCGTGTGCCCCAGGGGTATCTCTCGACGAAGGTGCTGCCAGCGCTGACACGTGCGGGGCTCGTCGAGTCGAACCCGGGCCGGGCCGGCGGCGTTCGGCTCACTCGTTTTCCGGAGGAGATATCGCTTCTTGACGTAGTAAACGCGGTGGACCCGTCCAGGCGTGTGCCGTGCTGCCCGCTGGGGCTTGAATCGCACCAGCCCGAGTTGTGCCCGTTGCACCGCCGACTCGATGAAGCGGCGGCCCTGGTGGAGCGGGCGTTCGCCGAGACGACAGTCGCCGAGATCTTGACGGATACAGCCATCAGGCCGTTTTGCGAGTCAGCGTAGGCTTAGCAGAGGCCGGAGGCCCTCTTTCGTAGCATCGAGCGCTGTCTTTTGTGTGTGTTCGTTACGGAGAATCGCTGAGACGTGCCATAAGTCGAATGACGCGTGCGCAGTCCTCCTCATGTTCGGGCCAGGAGGTGCATTATGCGACGGCGGGACTTTCTTGCTGTCACCGTTGGGGGTGCGTTGCTACCCAGTCTAACGAAGCGCGGCCGGCTACTCGCGGCTCAAGAGGAATCAGGTGGGCACTCGCATTGCGGTCCAGGCTATGCGAGTCCCCGACAGGCCATAGGCGGGCCGCGTGAGAAGCTGCTGTACGCAACGGCTCTCTACGTGGGTACCGGGATCGACGCCCCGGATTACCTGGCGACCATCGACGTCAATCCGGATTCGCCCACGTACTCGCGGGTGGTCCACCGCCTCGCGATGCCGAACTTGGGCGATGAGCTGCACCACTTTGGCTGGAACGCGTGCAGCAGCTGTCATGGCGATCCGACCCAATCGCGGCGCTATCTGGTGGTGCCCGGACTGAAGTCCGGGCGGATTCACGTCGTGGATGCGGCAAACCCCCGCGCACTGAAGCTGTACAAAGTCGTGGAGCCCGAGGAGATTCGGGGCAAGGTGGATCTGTCGGCGCCGCATAGCGTGCACTGCCTGGCGGACGGGCGCGTGATGATTTCGATGCTGGGGGACGGCGAGGGCCACGGCCCCGGCGGCTTCCTGTTGCTTAATGAGGAATTCGACATCCTCGGGCGTTGGGAGCGGGACGCGGCCGGCATGCAGTACAACTATGACTTTTGGTACCAGCCGCGCCACAACGTCATGGTCAGCAGCGAGTGGGCCGCCCCGAACACGTACTCCGGCGGCTTCGATCTCAAGGACGTGGAGGCGGGCAAGTACGGGTCCCGTGTCCATTTTTGGGACTGGAGCGCGCGCAAGCTGGTCAAGACCGCGGAGCTCGGGGAGACCGGCATGATCCCTCTCGAGGTGCGGTTCCACCACGATCCGGACAGCTCCCACGGTTTCGTAGGTGCCGCCCTGAGCAGCACCATGTGGCATATGCACAAGCGAGGCGGCGAGTGGAGGACGGACAAGGTCATCGAAGTGGAGCCCGTGGAGGTTGCAGGCTGGTCGTTCCCAGTTCCCGGCCTGATTACCGATCTGCTGATTTCGATGGATGACCGCTTCCTGTACTTCTCCAACTGGCTGCACGGCGACATCCGGCAGTATGACATCTCGGACCCGGCGCAACCGAAGCTCGTCGGACGCGTGTGGTGTGGTGGCGTGATCGGCAAGACCGCCGAGCGTCGAGGGCAGAAGCTGGTCGGCGGACCGCAGATGCTCCAATTGAGCCTGGACGGGAAGCGGCTGTACGTCACCAACTCGCTGTTGAGCAGTTGGGACAACCAGTTCTACCCGGACATCGCGAAGAAGGGGTCGTATCTACTGCAGATCGACTGCGACACCGAGCGCGGCGGTCTGACGATCAACCCGAAATTCCTGGTCGACTTTGGCAAGGAGCCGGCCGGTCCGGCCCGCGCTCATGAAATTCGCTACCCAGGCGGCGACTGCACTTCGGATATCTTCGTGTAGCCGCCGGTTTTGAAAGCTTCCCACGAAGAAAGGACGGAGGCGGCGATGTCCATTCGATTGCTCGCACGCACAATTGCTTTGGTGCCTTGTCTGATCCTCGTATCCGGTTGGGCGGCGGTAGCCACTGCAAAGGCCGAAAGCGATGTTCCCCTGTACAAGGGTCTGGGGGATCACCATCGTGAGGTGACGACGTCGTCGCCGCTCGCCCAGAGGTGCTTCGATCAGGGATTCACCTGGGCCTACGCGTTCAATCATGACGAAGCGATCCGGTCCTTCGAGAAGGCGGCTCAACTCGATCCTGATTGCGCGATGGCTTGGTGGGGTGTCGCGCTATGCAATGGGCCACACATTAACAATCCCGCGGTCGCGCCGGAGCGCGCCGCAGCGGCTTGGCAGGCCTTGCAGAAAGCCATGGCCGCCCGAGCACACGCCACGCCGGTAGAGCGCGCGTTGATCGAGGCGCTATCCAAACGCTACGTCGATTCTGCGCCGACCGACCGTAGTGCATTGGACAAAGCGTATGCCGACGCGATGGCCGAAGTGTGGGAAGAGCACCCGCAGGACCCGGACGTCGGCACGCTGTACGCCGAGGCCTTGATGGACCTGCGGCCCTGGGATCTGTGGACACAGGATCAGCAGCCTCGGCCGGAGACGCCGGTGATCGTGGCTGTACTCGAGGAAGTTCTCCGCCTGGATCCCAAGCACCCGGGCGCGAATCACCTCTACATTCATACGGTCGAGCCGTCTCGGCACCCGGAGAAGGCAAACGCGGCGGCAGAGCGACTCCGTGACCTGGTTCCCGGCTCGGGGCATTTGGTGCACATGCCGTCGCATATCTATGTGCTCACCGGACGATGGGCCGACGCGGCGCAACAGAATGAACTGGCCATCTCAGCAGACCGTGCCTACCGGACGATCGCGCCGCGACAGGGCTTCTACCATGTGTACATGCTTCATAACCACCATATGTTGGCCTTTGCCTCCATGATGGAGGGCCGCCGTGAAGTCGCCGTTCGGGCGGCGCGTGAGGTTGTCGAGAGCGTGCCCGAGGACTACAAGAAGCGCGAAGCAGCGTTGGTGGATCCGTATATGGGGGCGATCTACGACGTGCTCAAGCGGTTCGGACGCTGGGACGACATCCTCAAGGAGCCGGCCCCGCCGTCATATCTACCCATTACGACGGCGATGTGGCGCATGAACCGCGGCGTGGCCTATGCGGCGAAAGGCGACATCGTTTTGGCTGCGCAGGAGCGCGTCGCGTTTCAGAAGGCGGCGTCGCAGGTGCCGGAAGGCTCGCTCATGGCCATCAACCCTGCGGCGGACATCCTCAAGATCGCGGAGTACTTCCTCGACGGCGAGATCAGCTATCGCCGCGGCGACATCGATGTGTCCGTCCGTGCGCTCCGCCAGGCGATCGCCCTGGAGGACCGGCTGCGCTATATGGAGCCGCCGGAGTGGATGCAGCCTGTGAGGCACACGCTCGGTGCCGTACTCATGAGCGCCGGGCGCTTCGAGGAGGCCGAGAAGGTGTATCGCGAGGACCTTGCGGACTGGCCGGAGAACGGCTGGTCGCTCTACGGGCTGAGTCGATGTCTGGAGGAACGAGGAGCAGGGGCGGAGGCGAAGGAAGTCGAGGAGCGCTTCGGTAAGGCGTGGTCCCGTGCCGATGCGCCGATCGCCTCGAGTTGCCTGTGCGTGCCGAGAACATAGTGCGAACGATTACGCGGAACCCAAACAGTTCGCCGGCCTGTAGTGGTGCTGTGGACACAGCGAGCCGCCTTGGTCTTGGGGCAGCCGACGTGCGGACCTGTTGATCCAATGGAAATCCGGCATGAAGACCTCGGTCATAGCGAAGCCACCAATCCCTCCTGACGAAGATCAGCGGCTGCAAGACCTCCGCCAACTGGACTTGCTGCTGACGGCGCCCGAAGAATCGCTCGATTCGGTAACCCGGCAGCTAGCACGGATTTTTGACGTGGCGGGCGCGACGATTTCCTTTACCGATCGTGACACACAGTACTACAAGTCCGCCGTCGGTTTGGCGCCTCCATATTCCGAGACCCGTACGGAACCGCGCGAACTGTCGGTGTGCAGCCACGTGATCGGCAACAACGAGATGCTTGTCGTGGAGGACCTGCTCGCCGACGGCCGCTTCTGCGACAACCCCGTAGTCCTGGAAACGGGTATTCGCTTCTACGCCGGCGCGCCGCTCCGCGCGGACAGCGGACGGGCTGTCGGCTCCCTATGCATTGTCGATACGAAGCCTCGCACGATCAGTCATTCCGAGCGAGAGCTGCTGCATCTCCTGGCGGGCGGCGTTATGGCACAAGTGAAGCTTCGGGCTGCCTCACGACGACTGCTGGAACGTACGCTGCAGATTGACCGCGACCTTCAACAGGCAGTTCGCGCACAGCGGTTCCTTTTGCCCCCCGCGATGATCGGCGACGAAGGCTGGCGGATTGAGCATTTGTACAGGCCGGTGGATCGTTTGGGAGGTGACTTTATCGATGTGCAGGGCCGACCCGACGGGCGGCTGGCCATCCTCGTCGCCGATGTCAGCGGACACGGAACGTCGGCCGCCCTTACTTCTGCAATGACCAAGATAGCTTTTCTACGTGCCGCTGGGGACGCACCGTCGCCGGCCGCCCTGCTCAGCGCGATCGAGCGCGAGTTGGCGGGCATGACGCTGCCCGATCGGTTTATCTCCGCCGTCGCCGCCCTGTTTGACCCGGCGGAAAGGACCATCGACCTGGCCTCGGCGGGTCACCCGTACCCGCTTTTGGTGACCCGGTCGGGAGTCGAGGTGCCCTACCGGGACAATGGCGCCCTTCTGCTGGTCGCGCCGGAGACGGAGTATCATCAACATCACCGCCTGACGCTGAGGCCAGGCGACCGACTGCTCGTCTACACGGACGGTGCGATCGAGGCGTCGAATGGAGACGGCGAAATGCTCGACATTGGCGGCCTCAGTCGATTGGCCGAGGAGACCGCGCGCAGCCATGGTGATGCGTTCCTGAAGACCCTGTTCGGGCGGATCAACGAATATGCGCGGAATCGTCTTCAAGACGATGTGGCGCTGCTGTCTGTAACGGCGAGCTAGCCTTGCCCCGATGCGAGATATCACTGGTCTCGATCCTCAACGAAAACGTCACTTGTCCACTACATTCGGGGTGGGTGGACGATTTTAGAACTACCGCGTGTAGGTATCCGAATGCATACTTCTTGCAGTAAGCGTATAACACTCTGTGCAGAAAGGACTTACGAGCGCCTGCTACACTTCTGCTACTTGACCGAAAGACAACGCCGACGCAGTGTCGGCAAGCCCCGTCAGGGAGTCGGCTGCCCAGACGCAGTTGGGCCACTCAGAGCTCTCCAGCTTGGCGATCCTGCCATCGCGGCGTGACTCCCCATTGATTGCCGCTCACCCGCTTTTCCCCTCACAGGAAGAACAGGCAGATCAGTTGCTTCCAGACAACCTGCGAGAAGGTGGCGATGGACCACGACAGGGACCGGTGCCATTGATGGGGTCAGGGCACGTCGAAGCCCGTTTATTCCTTGCCGGTTACGGTGGCCGCAGGCACAAGTGCCATCTGAGTGCCGCCCGCCCCAACAAGGGCGGCACCAGGTGTCACCGGGCAGGTTAAATGCGGCCACCGCTGGGCGGGTTAAAACCGGCCAGTG
>CBFCZG010000206.1:0-8211 GCA_965602375.1 uncultured Phycisphaerae bacterium
TACAAAAGCGACTTGCGAACACCCTTTAATTGCCTCGTGGTCGACCGTCACAAGGCGGCTTCCCGCCTCAGCACACTCCTGAGCGGCGATTTCCCGTCACCGAAGAGGCTGCCACGTACGCGACAACATCAGAAACGCAAACACACAACCCCCGATGGCTCGCAGACGGGGGAGCTTCTGGCAGCCGCGGCCGAACTCAACCGGCTCAACCGCAGACAGTTGGCCGAAAGTTGCGTGCGGCACCTGCCACCCGTGTTCGACATGAGACTGGCATCCTACTACAGCTACGATCCCAAAGCCGGCACACTCATACTGGAGTGCTGCAATCACCCCTATGAAATCAACACGCTCATCGACCTGGGACGCGACCCAGGCCACCCGATGGCCTGGGCGATCGAGAAGAATCGCCCCTGTCTGATTCGCGACTGGGAAACTGCTGCACGCCCCCTGCCGGAGCGACCCTACGCAAGCCGCTACAGCACAAGGAGCTGCATCATCATTCCGCTGACGACCGGCGAGCGCCTGGCCGGCGTGCTGAATCTCTCCGATCCGGCAGACGACCGACCTATCTCGACCGAGCAACACCAGCCTCTGCTGGGGATGCTGGCCGATATCCTCAACGGCGTCGCAGCCAACATTGACCTGTTCGAACGGACCCAGCAGCAGGCCCTCACCGACGCTCTGACCGGCCTAGGCAACTACCGGGCGTTCAACCAGCAACTCCGCAACGAGGTGATGCGCTCGCGACGCTACGGTACCCCACTCAGCCTGATGCTGCTGGACGTGGACGGACTCAAACAGGTCAACGACAGCCTTGGACACCCTGCCGGGGACCGTCTGCTTCGCACGGTGGCCTCCAGGGTAGTGGCGGCCATCCGTCAGATCGATTTGCCCGCTCGTTGCGGCGGCGACGAGTTCGGCGTCATTCTGCCCAACACCGAGCTGGAAGCCGCCAAACACGTGGCTCAGCGCGCGCTGGCCGATATCCGCCGGAAGCCGATCATGTGGCGCCGCAAGCCGCTGCCCGCCTCGATCAGCGTGGGCGTGGGACAGTACCAGGGCGAACTGACCATCGACGAGTTCATCCGCAGCATCGACAAGGCCTTGTACACCGCCAAGGTCGAGGGCAAGAACCAGATGGCGGTCAGCCACGCGGTGCCCCAGCCCGCATAGCGCACCGCCAATCCCGCACTTGTAGCACTGGTAACTTGTTGCCGCAGCCGCGACGGCCACCCACCCGGTCTAGGCGTCCCCGTCATAGCGGCCATGCTGCCGCACCAGCTCGATCACCCGCTGGTACTGCTGGAAGCTCACGTTGTCGGGCACCGAGTGGTCGCTGTGATAGATATAGCCGCTGCCCTGCTTGGCGACGGCGAACTTCTCGGCGATCTCCCTCTCGATCACCGCCGGGTCGGGATGGCTCATGCAACGGACGTCGATGCCCCCCATGAAGGAGAGTCGATCGCCGTACTGTCGCTTGAGGGAGATCACGTTCATCCCTGCCTTGACCTCCAGGGGCTGAAGGCAGTCGAACCCCGCGTCGATGAAGTCGCCCACGCGGTCACGGACGCAGCCGCAACTGTGCAGCAGCACCGGCCAGTTGTGCTCGTGTGCCCAGCGGCAGAGCCGGGCGTGATGCGGCATGAGCAGACGGCGGTACATATCGGGTGAGAACAAAGTGGTATTACGGTACCCGTTGTCGTCGTATACGAACACGCCGTCGAAGTGATAGCCCGCCCGGTGCATCGCCTCGCCCGCGGCGATGGCCAGGTCGATGCCCATGGCGAACATCTCCTCGGCCCAGTCGGGTTCGGTGGCCATGGCCATCAGCAGATTCTCGCTGCCGACGATGCCCTGGGTCCTGTCGTAGCCGATGGCGGCCCCGTAGTTGCAGAACATACCACGCTGGTGCGCCGCCTGGTTGCCGGCCAGCCCCTCGTCGGTGTCGATCCGCGAGTCGTTGTAGGTATAGCGGTCCCTGTGCTCTTTCCACACCTGGCTGCTGGTGACGGTAAAGCCGCGATACTCGGGCGTGCTGGTGGCGGCCTTGAAATTCATCACGATCGCGCCGTTGGCGTTGCGGACGACGGTGTAGTCGTCGGTCTCCTCGACGGTTTCCTGGGGAAGCTGGAGACTCAGGTCGGCGCTCGACGCGGCGAACTCGTAGCCGAAGTACTCTTCGGGCGTGGTATCTGGCGGCAGCCCCTCCTCGTGCCACCGCTCGACCGCGGTGAACCACGGCGAATCGTGGATAGGCACTCGATCGATCGGCTCCCGCCGCAACGCGCCCAGTACTCTTTCACGCGAGGTCATTGGAGCACCCCTTTCACCGCTGCGAAACATGATGCTATGACCGGCCACAAAGTCAACAATGCCAGAGGTGGCGCTGTGCCTTCGTCGGGTGTCGCCTGGCTACGGGCTGGAGGCAGTATGGGCGCCGTGACCAGACCGCAACCCATCGCGGGATTACTCGGTCAGGCCGAGCTTGTTGAACCGTTCGGTGATGGGCTTGTCGGCGGCGGCGCGCTGGGCGGCGGTGGGGAGGGCGTCGAGTCGGAGTTTCAACTCACGGGTCATCTCGTGGATGGGGTGCATCAGGTCGTCAAATTCCCGGTCGACCTGCCACATCCACGGGGTGTTGTAAAGACCCATCTCACGATGGCCCAAATGCCACTTGATCCGGTTCAGCAGCGCCCTGGCCTGCCAGTCGTCTGTTTTGATCTGCGCGGCCCGGTCGGACAACTCGGCCAGAATCGACTCGGCCGCCTCCTGCTGGGCTTCGTCGAACTGATAGTAGGAGACGGCTTCGTTGACGTACTCCCGCCACCTGCGGGGCGCCCAATCCAACATCTGCTGCGCCCTGCGGCGTGCCTCAGCAAGCTCGTCGGGCTCGGACGGAGCCGACGCCGACGCCTGCCGCCTCGGCTCGTGGCGGTCGCTGAATGGGTCCTCGCGCTCACCGACATCGCCCTGCTGCCAGCGGGCCATTTTGCTCGTGTAGGCGTCGAAGAAGACCGTGCCGGCTATGGTGTCGGCGGCGTAGCGGGCCTGTTTCTCCGGGGGAACCAGCGGGCGAAGATCTTCCACAACCCCAAGCCAGCATTCGCGCAGCGGCGCCACGAGGGGGACCGACAGCTCGGCCCATTTCTTGCCCAGTTCGGGGGTGAATCGGCCTTGGCTTTCGATGACGCCCGCGAACGCGAATTCGAGAAACGCCTGCCCCTGCTCCTGATTCTCGTGGGCTGTCTGCATGATCCGCCGGGCGATCAGCTCGGACGCCTTTTCCTGTGCCGCTTCGTCGAAGCCGTATATATCCTTGAGCGGTTCTTGGGCGATAAGCGAGCCGATTGCGCGGGCGATGCCGGGCGTCATACGCAGACCGCGCTGGGTCGGACGCATGTAGTCAGGTTGCAGGTCGGACTGTTCCTGCTGCGCGACGACCGTGGCAGCCAACAGCAGCAGTACAACAACTGCGACACGAGACTTGCCCGGCCTGCTATGAACTCGTCGAGAATTCTCCATCACACACCCCATTTGGTCCGCTTGGCCACTGACTATGACAGTGTACTGCACACCCTCACGCATAGCCACAACTACTGCGGCGGCCAGATGACGAAGTCGCCATCCTCTCGCCATTTGGTGTGGGCACCGCCGTCGTCCTGGCCGTTGGGACCCACCGAATAGAGCGTAAACGAGTCGCCGTCGCGGCGATACACGAACGGCTGCTCGGTGAACGCGTCGCGCGTCACGTGACCGGCGTCGGGCAGGTCGTCGAGAGACTCGGGCAGTGCGCCGGTCTGCTGACGGTAGGACAATACCCGAACCAACGTGTGCGTAAGCCGCCGCTGCGACTCGATTCTGGTTTGAGTCTCTTTGAACCTGCTTCCGCCCGCTGTCGCATCCATGAGATGGCGCAGCAGCGGATTCGTTTCGGAGGCAAAATCGGTCTGAAGCTGCACCATCTGTGGTTGGGCCTGGGGGTAGGGCAGTTCCATAACCGCAGTGAGCCGATCGTAATACTCGCTACCGACCCGAACCGTGTAGTCAAACTGCGGCAGAGCCTGAGCCGAACTGCCTGATTCGCGCACACCGTCATCTGGTATCGGCACTAGCTGCCCAAGCTGCCCCACATCGAGTGCCGGCTGACCCGTCTCGGGATTGGGCCGGAACACGCGCTGAGACGTGTCCATCAGCATGGCCTTCTCGGTTAGGATGGCACGGGCAAATGGCAAGCCGACCGCATTATCGTGTGCAAGACGCTCGGCCAGCAATCCATAGTCCAGTGCATCGCCAGCATCGGACGCCAGTCGAGCCATCCGATCGTAGGCCAAGGACTGTACGGCTGTGCCCACCAGGCATTCGATAAGCGATGGAGCCTGCGGCTGGAGTTGCCCCACGCGAGCAACGGTAAGCAGGTCCTCTGCGGCGTCGGCGTAGCGGCCCTGGCTGGCATACCAATTCGATCGGGCCGCCATGGCTTTACATGCGTTCCGCAGGCGTGACAACTGCGGCAACTGCACAGCCACCAGCGCCCCGCTGTCGCCGGCGGAGTACTGGCGGGCATAGGCAGGCCTCTCCGACGCCTGGCGGAATAACTCCAGCGCGTCGGCATTCTGCTCGAACCATTCAGCCAGCATCGCGCCCTGCTCGCTTTCCCAATCGAATCGACCGTCGAACGCCTCTTTCAGAAAGTCGGAACACGCACCGAGATCAGTGAGTCGCTCCATGGCCTCGTCGAGCAGCGGCGCGGCGTTGTCCTCGTCGGCCACACCTTCGCTGTTGGCGCGGTTCCACCATTCGACATAGTCGACCGGATTACACGGATCGGGCGGGGGTACAGCCAACTCGCCGGCGGCGAGTGCAAGCAGAGCGGCATCACCGAAGGCTTCATGCGGCAGCAGTTCGAATTGCCTAAGCAACTCATCGTACTCCTTGCCCCGCTTGCCCTGCACCGTGCCGGTGTTCAGGTCGATGACCTTGAGCTTCCCCCACCCGCAGCGAATGAAGAGAACCTTGTGGTCCCGGCTGAAGCGGAACTTCGCACCGCCGGTCCACTCCAGGCCAAACTTGCCCCGCTCGAGGTGCTTGATTTCGTCCGGCTCGAGCAAGTCCGACAGCGCCAGGTCGCGCACCAGCTTGCCATCGGGCCCGTAGATCACCAGCGCGTGCCGTCGGCCGCCGTGCACCCAGTCGTCGATGGTAACCACGTGTCGCCCGTCGCCGGCCACCAGCGCGCGTCGCGGGGACCACTCGTTGAGAAACCTGCCCCGCCAGAGCACCTGACCGGCCTTGTCGCCCTTGCGGGCCTTCAGTTCGGCCAGACAGTTGCCCTTGGCGCGGGGGAAGTCCTTCGTCGGGGTCACGCGAAGTGAAAACGCACGGTCGGCCGAGAACCGGGTCTGTACCCTCGGCGGCAGGATCTGCACGGACTTGGGCGCGACATCGGCACCCGCTGCCAACGCCAGAGAAACCACCAGAAGAAATGCAGCGTCCACAAGCCGCCTCCGCCACCGAGCCTTCAGTGCATTGTACTCCACTTCATAGACGCGTTCCGGACGTTCGCGTTAGCGTCTGCCGGCCCGCCGATCTCAGCCGTGCGCACGATCCGGCCTCGCCTCACACGCCGGCACCGGACACACCGCCAGCAGGGCAACGGCCACGAATGACGCGTTCCCCGCCGTAACCCACTTGCGAACAGACATTTACGATCCCGCGTGGTCGGTCCTGGCGGCGTCGACGCGCTCCAGACAGTGGCTCACGACGCCAGCGGAGGCCAGGCGGGTGGTCCCGCTGGCTGCACACCGATTCACCGTGGCGCCGGCGACTGATCGTGCAGCGGCCGAGTCAGAACATTTCGGGCCTCTCGACGTTGGGTCATTGACGCACGGACTGCGCACAGGCAAACTGGTGGTTGCGAGTCGCAACGGGCTCCTCACTTTTCAAAGACCCTTGATCGTCGGGGCCGGGAGGCCGTGGGCGGCGATGGGGTTGTGCACTCTATTGAAACGTAAAGGTTCACTCTAGGCCGATGGCGGCGGGCGCCAGGGCAACCCATGCGGCGTCGCGGGGAGCCTTGCGCCCTGGGAAAGCCCCGGGGTGGGCCGGGGCGCATTGCCACTCTTGTGGCTGGGAGGTCTGCGATGGCAACTCGCAAGTTGTGTCGATGGCTGACCGTGTGTGTCGCGCTGGCGGCCACGTGGAATGTGGTCCCTTCGGCGGCCGGGGCGATCCTATGGGTGAACAACGACTACCAGCAGGATCGTGTCGGACCTCTCGGGTGTGAGACGAATCCCTACGATACGATCGATGCCGCCTACGGTGACGCGATCAACGGCGACACGCTTCGTATCGTAGCCACAGGGCTGCCCTACGCACAGAACACGGTGGAGATTGCCAAGCAATTGACGTTGGAGGGCTACAACGGGCGGCCCCGGATCCAGAACACCGGCAACAGCTACACCCTTGACGTATATGCTCAGAACGTGACGCTTGACAGCCTGGAGATTGACGGCAACGGCACCAACTCGTCACACGTTCGCGTGGCCAAGTGGGCCGACGCGGATAACTTCACGCTAAAGAACTGCCGGCTGCACGCCGGGGATTACAACGCCGTGGACCTGCGAGGCATTGACTACCCGCTCAGCAATGTCCTGATCGAGAACAACACCATCGAGAACTTCCTGGGCAACGCCGACAGTCACGGCATCGTCACGGACGGGTCGCTGACGAACATTACCATCCGGTACAACGACATCAACGACTGCTCGGGCGACTGCATCCAGTTCACGCCGTACTCACAGGTGGGCTGGGCAAGCGGCTTGCAGGTGTACGGCAACACCCTGTACCGCACGCACAACGACAACACCTGGTACACCAGCCAGAGCGTGCAGGTGCCCGAAAACGCGATCGACATCAAGGAAGCCTACGACCTGACGATCGACGACAACGTGATGTACAGTTTCCGGGGCACGAACACGAGCTCGCCGGCGGCGATCCTGCTGCGCATCCGTACCGATGCCCAGGCCGGATCGATCATCGACATCGTCAACAACATCTTCTACGACAATGAAAACGCGATCACCGTCGACACCGTCGAGGGCGGGTCGGTAACGTGTCAGGACGTGCGGATCGCCCGCAACCTCATCTACGACATCGTGGACACCGGCGGCGACGTGCGCAAGGGCCGGGGAATCTCGCTGGGCGAGGCCATTGACGTAACGCTGGCCCACAACACCCTCGACGGCGGAATTCGCAGTTCGCTGTACTTCCTGCCCGATACCGGTAAGAACATCACGAACTTCCTGTGTTACAACAACCTGTTCGCCAACAGCAGCCGCGTCGTCGAGCGCGGCAACGACATCATCGGCACGGTAACCATCACGCACAACGGCTACTTCAACTGCAACGCCGACCCATGGACCAGCGAGGGCGAGAGCGAGTCGAACGCCACAACCGGCGGCGACGGGACAAACATCTTCGCCGACAAGGCGAACGCGGACTACTCGCTGGTCGACCTGACCGACCCGGCCGTCGATGCGATCGACAAGGGCAGCACCGCCTACGGCGAGCCCTACGTCGGCGCCGCCCCCGATCTCGGTGCGTACGAGCTGGACCCGAACGGCAACCAGCCGCCCCAGGTCAACGCCGGCGTCGACGACCACATCACGCTGCCGACCGACACGGTGAGTCTCGACGGTACGGTCACCGACGACGGCCTACCCGATCCGCCCGGCACGTTCACCACGCTGTGGACCCAAGACAGCGGGCCGGGCACGGTAATGTTCGGCAACGACACGGCCATCGACACCACGGCGACGTTCAGCCAGGCCGGCGTCTACGTGCTCAAGCTCGAAGCCGACGACAGCGAGCTAACCGGCAGCGACACCGTCACCGTCACTGTCGATCCCGAGCCGACCGTCGAGTTCGACCTAATCGCGTCGAGCGACAGCGAATCGGTCATGACGGTCCACCTCTCGGTTTCGCTGAGCGGCGCGTCGCAGAACACCGTGACGGTCGACTACGCGGTCACCGGCGGCACGGCCGTCAGCCCGGACGACTACACGATCGCGGGCACGCAGTTGACCTTCGACCCGGGCGTCACGCAGCAAGATATCGTCATCACCGTCGTCGACGATGGCGAGGAGGAGTCGGACGAAACCGTCGAGGTGACGCTGAGCAATCCGAGCAATGCGACGCTCGGCGCCAACACCG
>CBFCZG010000207.1:0-8174 GCA_965602375.1 uncultured Phycisphaerae bacterium
AAGCCGACGGATGGGAGACGCTGTTCGAGGGCGTGTGGCCAAGGGAGCAGGACGGCGGCGTCGAACTCGTATTCTGCCAGGATCACAGCGTCTATGACGGGCGCTTCGCCAATAACGCCTGGCTACAGGAAATGCCGGATCCCATGACCAAGCTCACGTGGGACAACGCCGCGCTGATCGACCCGGAACTGGCGTACCAACTGGGCGTGGGTACGGGCGACGCCGTGGATGTGGAGTTGGAGTCTCGACGCGTTACGCTACCGGCGTACGTCATGCCGGGGCAGGCGCTGGGGTCGGTGGCTGTTTCGCTGGGGTATGGTCGAAGGCGCTCCGGGCCGGTGGGCGACGGTGTGGGCTCCGACATGTACGCCCTTCGCACCAGCGATGCCATGGACGTCGCGCATGGGCTGCGAATCGTCAAGGCAGCGGACGGATCGAAGTATCCGTTGGCCTGCACGCAGGACCATCACGCGATCGGCACGGTGGGTGAGCGCCAAGAGCGCAAGCGGCAGCCTGTGCTGGTGCGCGAAGCCACCCTCACGCAATACAAGACGCACAATGGGCGGCTCGAACATGGCGATCATCACCCGCCGCTGGTGTCGCTGTGGACCGAGCCCAGCTTCGACGGACACCGGTGGGGTATGGTGATCGACCTGAACGCCTGCATCGGCTGTGGGGCCTGCGTCGTGGCCTGCCAGGCTGAGAACAACATTCCCGTTGTCGGCAAGAGCCAGGTGGTCAAGGGGCGCGAGATGCACTGGCTTCGCGTCGACCGTTATTTCCGAGGTCCGCGCGAGCAGCCGGCGGTGGCCCATCAGCCGGTTCCGTGCATGCACTGCGAGAACGCACCGTGCGAGCAGGTGTGCCCCGTGGCCGCCACCGTGCACGATCAGGAAGGCCTGAATGTGATGGTCTACAACCGGTGTGTGGGCACTCGGTACTGCTCGAACAACTGCCCGTACAAGGTCAGGCGCTTCAACTTCTTCAACTACCGCCGCGACCTAACCGAGACCGAGAAGATGGCGATGAACCCCGAGGTCACAGTTCGCAGCCGCGGCGTCATGGAGAAGTGCACGTACTGCACACAGCGGATACAGCTTGCCAAAATCAAGGCCAAGAACGAGCGTCGGCCTCTCCGCGACGGGCAGATCGTTCCCGCCTGCGCGCAGGCGTGCCCGACCGGCGCGATCGTGTTCGGTGACTTGAGCGATCCGCAGAGCAACGTGTCGAACCTGCGCGCCGACGGTCGAGCCTATGCAATGCTGGCCGAGCTGAACGTGAAGCCCCGGACCGTCTATCTGGCGAAATTGCGCAACCTCAATCCTCAGCTTGTAGATGAGAGCGATGAGCACGGCGGCCACTAGAGACGTGAACAACACGGCGACCGACCCGCGCTACCGGCCGCCACTGGTGCTCGGCGAGGGCGACTTTGCGTCGGTGACCGACACGGTGTGCGGTCTGGCCGAGCGACCCAAGCCGCCTCGGGCCTGGTACGTGGCGTTTGCTCTGTCGTTGTCGGCCACCGCCGTGCTGCTGGCCATGATTGTGTACCTGATCGGAGTGGGCGTGGGTGTGTGGGGTGTGAACATTCCGGTCGGCTGGGGCTTTGCCATCGTCAACTTTGTCTTCTGGGTGGGCATCGGGCATGCCGGTACACTGATTTCGGCGATTCTCTTTCTGTTCCGACAGAGGTGGCGCACAGCGGTCAATCGTTTTGCTGAAGCGATGACGATCTTTGCCGTGATCTGCGCCGGGCTGTTTCCAGCGATTCACGTCGGGCGTATCTGGGTGGTCTACTGGCTGTTTCCCATTCCCAACCAGATGCAGATGTGGCCCAACTTCCGGAGTCCGCTGCTCTGGGACGTGTTTGCGGTGAGCACCTATATGCTCGTGTCGCTGATGTTCTGGTACGTGGGCATGATTCCCGACCTGGCCAGCCTGCGCGATCGGGCCATCACGCGCGCGCGGCGTATCGCCTATGGCATTGCCGCACTGGGTTGGCGCGGAAGTCATCGGCACTGGCACCGTCACGAGTGTGCCTATCTGATATTGGCGGGGCTGGCGACGCCACTGGTGATCAGCGTGCATTCAGTGGTGAGCTTCGACTTTGCCGTATCCCAGGTTCCCGGCTGGCATACGACCATTTTCCCGCCGTATTTCGTGGCCGGGGCCATTTTCAGCGGTTGTGCCCTGGTGGTGACGCTCATCGTGCCGGCGCGGCAGTTCTTCGGGCTCAAGCAATTGGTTACGCTGCATCACCTCGAGAACCTCAACAAGCTCATTCTGGCCACCGGGTGCATCGTGGGCTACTCCTATGTGATCGAGCTATTCATCGCGTGGTACGGCGGCAACATGTACGAGATGTTTGCGTTCATGAATCGCGCGCTGGGTCCCTATGCTTGGGCCTACTGGATCATGATTACCTGCAACGTGGTGGTTCCGCAGCTGTTGTGGTCGAAGTGGTGCCGAACGAACCTGTGGGTGATGGTTGTGGTGTCGGTGCTGGTCAACGTGGGCATGTGGTTCGAGCGGTTCGTGATTATCGTCAGTTCGCTCAGTGCCGACTTCCTGCCGTCGAGCTGGGGTTATTTCTCGCCCACGTGGGTGGACGTTCTCACGCTGATCGGCAGCTTCGGTCTGTTCTTCACGCTGTTCCTGCTGTTCTGCCGGTATCTGCCCATGGTGGCCATGGCTGAGGTGAAGACCGTCATGCCGCAGGCGCACCTGGATCGCGGCTTCCATCGGGGTGTGGGCGACTACCACGGTGAGGTGCCCCACGCCCACAACGGCGAATATAACCGCAATGCGGAGGCGGCCGATGAGTAGCAGTCCGCACACGCCCGGCCAGCCCGGTTCGCAGACGCAGCCGATCTACGGTTTGCTGGGCGAGTTTGACAATCCCGACGGACTGGTCGCCGCGGCTGAGCAGGTCCGCAAGGCCGGCTACACGCGGTGGGACGCGCACACTCCGTTTCCGGTGCACGGGTTGGACGAAGCGATGGGCATCCGGCCGACGAGGCTGCCGTGGATCGTCTTGGCGGCGGGGTTGAGCGGCGCGGGTCTAGCGGTGCTCTTGCAGTGGTGGACCAACGCGGTGGACTATCGGTTCATCATCAGTGGCAAGCCCTATTTCAGCCTGCCGGCCAACATCCCCGTTACGTTCGAGCTGACCGTGCTGTTTGCGGCCGTCACGGCGTTTGTGGGGATGCTCGCCCTCAACGGGCTGCCGCAGCTCTATCATCCGCTGTTCGCCAACGACCGATTCCGCCGCGCGACGGCCGATCGTTTCTTCGTCGTTATCGAGGCCGACGACCCGCAGTTCGATCTACAGAGGACGCGTGACTTGCTCGTTTCCCTGGGTGCCGAGGTCAGCGAGGCCAAGCTGGAATAGACCGATGCCGAGATCGCTCATTGCTGTGATCGTAGTCCTGGCGGCGCTGTCGCTGGTGCCCATCGTGCTGATCGCTCGGGCCCGCGCGGTCAAATCGGCGCGGCCTCGCGTGCACCTGGTGACCGACATGGATAGCCAGCCCAAGTTCAAAGCTCAGGTTCGCAGCCCGCTGTTCGCCGACAAGCGGGCGATGCGTCCGCCGGTCGAACATGCGGTGGCCCGTGGCGAGCTGCGAGTTGATGAACCGTTCTATCGCGGCAAGGACCCCGACGGCGAGTGGGTGACCGTAATGCCGGTCAAGGTCACCGAGGAGTTGATGCAACGCGGCAAGCAGCGGTTCGAGGTTTTCTGTGCGACGTGTCACGGCCTGGGCGGTTACGGCAATGGGATGATCGCCAAACGGGCCGACGCCCTACAGGAGGGCACCTGGGTGCCGCCGACGTCGTTCCATACCGATACGATTCGCCAGCGCGAGGCGGGCTACCTGTTCAATACGATTACCTACGGCGTCCGTAATATGGCGGCCTATGGTCCGCAGGTTCCGGTGGCCGACCGATGGGCGATCGTCGCCTACATCCGGGCGCTTCAGCGCAGCCAGAATGCCACCCTCGAAGACGTTCCGGCGGACGTGCGGCCGGCACTGAGATGATCGCGGAGACCTAGACGTGGCCAAGCTCGATGCCTCTCAGATCACCGAAGAAGCACGCCATCTCGGCCCGTTGCGGCTGCGCGTGTTCAAGGCTGCCGGGCTTGTGGGTATAGTGGCTTTGGCCGGTAGCGTTCTGTTGGGGCTGGGCGCCCACGACCGCATGCAGCGTTTCGGCTACACGTACCTCGTGAGCTACTGCTATTTTCTCAGCCTGTCGCTCGGGGCGCTGTTCTTCGTGGCGCTGCAGCACGTGACACACTCGGGATGGAGTGTGGCGGTGAGGCGTCTGGCTGAGATTATCGCAGGCAACTTGTGGCTGTTGGCGGTTTTGGTCTTGCCGGTGCTCGTCCTGGCGCCGGCTCTGTACGAATGGGCCGACCCTACTGCCGTCGCTGGCGATCACCTGCTGCAACAAAAGCAGCCGTACCTGAACACGGCCTTTTTCTTCGGGCGGTGCATTGGCTACGTACTGATCTGGGCTCTGCTGGCACGGTACTTCCTGACCCGATCGGTTCGCCAGGACGAGACAGCCGAGGTGGGCCTGACCGTTCGACTCGAATGGGCCGGCGGACCGGCGCTGGTTGTCTACGCTTTTACAGTGACGTTTGCCGCGTTCGATCTGATCATGTCCCTGGAGGCCGCGTGGTTCAGCACGATTCTGGGGGTATACTTCTTCGCCGGCAGTGTGGTCGGGTTCGTTGCCCTGATCTCCTTGCTGGCGATGTGCCTTCAGCACGGCGGCCGGCTGACGCGTGCCATTACCGTCGAGCACTACCACGACCTGAGCAAACTGCTGTTTGCCTTCACGTTCTTCTGGGCATATATCGCCTTCTCGCAGTATCTGCTGATCTGGTACGCGAACATCCCCGAGGAGACGGTGTGGTATCTTCGCCGGCAGCAGGCACCGTGGGGATGGCTGGCTCTGGTGCTGCTGTTCGGGCACTTCGTGTTGCCGTTTCTGGGAATGATCTCTCGCGCGGCCAAGCGACGCAAGGCGGTGCTTGCGTTCTGGTCGGGATGGCTGCTGGTGATGCACTGGCTGGATCTGTACTGGCTGATCATGCCCCGGCTCAGCCCGCAGCGCTTGCCATTTGGTCTGCTCGACGTGCTATGCTTCGTTGGTGTGGGTGGATTGTTTGTGGCTGGGCTGGTGTGGGTTGCCGGCGACCGCTCGCTAATACCGGATAAGGACCCGCGGCTGGATGAATCGCTCGCTTTTGAGAACGCGTAAGGTGGATCGGTGAATGCCCGTGAGGACGTGAATACTCTCTCTGTGGCCGTGGTCGGGATCGTCGGCGCGATCATGGTCTTCGTCGTGATTGTCGCGCTTCAGGTATGGTTCTATAATCTGCAAGAGGTCGAGACCTACAAGAAGGTCGTTTCCGTACCACCGCAGGAGTACAGCAGCCTGGTCGCCGAGCAGGAGGCGCGGCTCAACAGCTATCGGTGGATCGACCGCGAGAAGGGCGTCGTCGCCGTCCCGATCGAGCGGGCGGCTGAGTTGGTGGTGCACGACCTTTCATCCGAACAGACCCAGTCCGGGGCAGGTGAGGATGGTCACTGATCGGGCCGGCACAAAGCGTGCTTCACTCATCGCTCTTCTTGCGATGACCGTAGGGCTTGCGTGTCCGCCGAGGGCACGCAGCCAGCAGGCCCAGACGCCCGTCGCCGACCTCGACGACGTGGGCATCACCGAGCACCTCGACGCGGCGATCCCGCTCGACGCCGAGTTCGTCGACGAGGGCGGCAAGCCCGTCAGGCTGGCCGACTTTGTCGGCGGTGACAAGCCGGTCATTCTGACGCTGGTGTACTTCAATTGCCCGATGTTGTGCAATCTGATTCTTAACGGACTGGTGGATGCTCTCAAGCAACTGCCGCTCACGCCGGGCGAGGACTTCGAAATCGTTACGGTCAGCTTCGATCCGCGGGAGACGTCGACGCTCGCCCGACTCAAGAAGCAGAACTACCTTCGCCAGCTCGGCCGGCCCGAGGCGGCGGCAAGTTGGCACTTCCTCACGGGAACCGATCCGAACATCCACAGATTGACCGATGCGGTAGGGTTCAAGTACCGTTACGTCGAGGAAACCCAGCAGTATGCGCACGCCGCCGCCTTGTACCTGTTGACGCCTGAAGGGCGGGTAGGGCGGTACCTCTACGGGGTGGTGTTCGATCCCGAAACGCTGCGACTGGGACTGGTTGAGGCGTCGGAAGGGAAGATCGGCTCCACGGTCGATCGGCTTTTGCTGTACTGTTTCCACTACGATCCGGACGCGGGCCGCTACGCCCTGGCAGCTGTGACGGTTATGCGAGCGGGCGGCGTGGCGATGGTTGCCGCTCTGGCGATTGTGCTCGGCACCCTCTGGCGGGCCGAGATGAGACGCCGACGGGTTCGTTCAGGTCCGCAGGATGCGGCATCCAAAGAGTCATGAATCGAATCCTATTTGCGCTGACACCGATGACGGTTGGCCGCTCGTTCTGGATGCCGGCGCGCGGCTCGACGGGCGCCGAGGGGGTCGACCGGAGCTTCTACTTCGTCTTCTGGGTGTCGGTGTGCTTCTTCGCTCTGATCGTCGGATTGATGGTGTTCTTTGTCGTCCGGTACCGCCGGCGCGAAGGGGCTGCGCCCCAGGCAAGTCCCAGCCAGAACCTGCCGTTGGAACTGACGTGGGCGGGCATTCCGGTCATTCTGGTGTTCGTCATGTTCTATATGGGCATGAAGGGCATGGTCGATCTGGCCACGCCCCCGGCGGGTGCCTACGAGATCAAGGTGCTGGCCAAACGCTGGAGCTGGCTGTTTGAGTATCCCAACGGTCACGTCGACCAGGATCTGCACGTCCCGCTGGATGTGCCCGTCCAATTGCTGATGCGGTCCGAGGACGTCATCCACAGCTTCTATGTGCCGACCTTCCGCGTCAAGCAGGATGTCGTGCCGGGGCGGTATACCAAGACGTGGTTCCGCGCGACGAAGGAAGGCGAGCACCTACTTCTCTGCGCTGAGTACTGCGGAACCGGCCACTCCGACATGCTCGCCCACGTCATCGTTCATCCGGCCGGCGAATATCGGCAGTGGCTTGAGGATGCAGCTAACTTCGTGTCGCGGATGTCGCCCGCCGACGCCGGACGCCGGCTGTACAGGATTCAGGGCTGTGCGCAGTGCCACTCGGTCGACGGGAAATCCGGCATAGGCCCCACCTTCAGGAATGTCTATGGTTACGAAACCGTCATGGCTGGCGGGGCAAGAGTCTTGGCCGACGAGAACTACCTGCGCGAGTCCATGCTGAATCCCAACGCCAAGGTGGTCGCAGGCTTCGACGCCATCATGCCTACCGCGCAAGGCCGGATGAGCGAGGAGCAGATCCTGGCGGTGATTGAATACATCAAGACCCTCTCCGATCGTGGGACGCCTTCGGCGCCGGAGACGACCAGCGGGCCCACGACGACCCAAGTGTCGGACGAGCGACCATGACGCCGACGGAGACGCACATGACGACGTCCAGCTTGACGCATCCGGATCGCATCGATACGCCCGAGGATGCGGGCGGCGGCGAGAGCTATCTTGGCTGCCGCCACGGCCTGCTTTCGTGGCTGGTGACGCTGGACCATAAGCGCATCGGTGTGATGTACCTGATCTCTACACTCACTGCGTTCCTTCTGGGCGGCGTCTTCGCGGTTCTGATTCGAACCGAGCTGCTCACGCCACAGCGCACGATCATGAGCGCCGACAGCTACAACACGGTCTTTACACTGCACGGCGCGATCATGATCTTTCTGTTCATCATCCCCAGCATGCCGGCTGCGTTCGGTAACTTCGTGCTGCCGATCATGCTGGGCGCCAAGGACGTCGCCTTTCCCCGCCTGAATCTGACCAGCTATTACTTCTACGTCTTCGGTGCGATCTTTGCCCTGTTGGCGATCGCGCTGGGCGGCGTCGACACGGGATGGACCTTCTACACGCCCTACAGTACCGAGTTCGGCGGTCAGGTCATCCCGATGGTGTTCGGCGTGGTCATTCTGGGATTCAGCTCCATATTCACGGGCATCAACTTCATCGTCACCATTCACAAGCTCCGCCCGCCCGGCATGACATGGTTCAAGATGCCGCTGTTCCTGTGGGCGCTGTACGCCACCAGCATC
>CBFCZG010000208.1:0-8127 GCA_965602375.1 uncultured Phycisphaerae bacterium
GTCTGCGGGAGTGCGTGGAGCCGACGGGCGAGCCGTGCCCGCAGCTCCGCGCCCTGATCGACGGCGACGTCGCGCAGGGCACCAGCCACGTGGCGACATGCGCCCGCGGACACATCCTGGCGGTCTGCCCCGAGCCCGAGGGCGGCCGGACCCTGATCCTGCTGCAACCGTCGACCTTCGGCGAGGACCAACCCGAGTTCGACGTGATGGAACAGCGTGTGCAGGGGGTCCGCGTTTTGCGCGAACATTTCGATCGCTTGATCCAGGAAGGGCACGGGCTTGCGCTGGAGTTGATCCGCTGCTATGAGCAACTCAACATCATCTTCGACATCACCAAGCACCTCGTCGGGATCCATGACGTCGTCCACGTCAAGCTTCAGTTGATCACCGAGTTGGCCAAGGCCCTGCTGTGCGACTGGGCGTGCTGCCTGATGAAAAACCAGGAGCCCCTGTGGTGGTGCGCCGACGCCGCGCACGACAAGGCGGCGATCCTTTCGATCGTGAGTCGGCACCACACCGACAAGATCGACGCGGTCGTCCGCGACGGCTGTGTCGTAGGCCAGCGCGCCAGCGATGGCGGTCCGAAAGGCCCATCGCTGATGTTCGGCCCGTTGACCGGCGACGGCGGCAACATCGACGTGGTCGTGCTGGGTCGAAACGAAGGGCGTCCGGAGTTCGATTCCGGCGACATGAGGATGTTGGACTCGATCCTCGGGCACGGCGGCCACGCCATTGCCAACCTCCATCTGACCGATCGTCTGCGATCCATGGCGCTGGAGGCCATTCGCGCTCTGGTGAGCGCGATAGAAAAAAAGGATCCCTACACCAGCGGCCATTCCGAGCGCGTCGGGTTCCTGTCGCGACTGATCGGCCAGCAGATGGCCCTGTCGCCTGCCGAACTGAACGACCTGGAGTGGGCCGGCCTGTTGCACGACGTGGGCAAGATCGGCATCAGCGACGAGATCCTGGGCAAACCCGGCTCACTCACCGAAGAGGAGTTCGACGTCGTTCGACAGCATCCGCGCATGAGTTTCGACGTGATCCGCCCGGTGCACAGCTTTGCGAATGTATGTCAGATCGTACTGCACCACCACGAAGTACCCGACGGCACGGGGTATCCGGACGGGTTGACGGGCGACGAGATTCCACTGCTCGCCCGCATCCTGCACGTGGCGGACACCTTCGACGCATTGACGTCGACGCGTCCGTATCGCTGCGGCTACCCGCTCGAGAAGGCGCTTCAAATCATGCGTGACGAGACCGGCCCCAAGCTCGACGCAGACATCATGAGGGCTTTCGAGGCCGCGCTGTACGACTTCGCCGCGCAGCAGCCTCAGCGTTTCGCTGCAATCTTCCAGAACATAACGGAAACGGAGATGAAGGTGTGAATGAGAACCGACCTCCAATGCTCCGACAACCGTTTCTAATAGGCGTGGCCGGTGCGTTGGGCGCGGTCACCGTCGTGTGGCTGGGCTACTCCGTACCGATGTTGCTGCTGGTCGGCACGGTTCTATTGACCGTCTCGTTGGTGCCGCTCGCCGCGGGCTTCGGCGTCTGGGGCGGCGGGCTGCTGGGCGTACTGTTCGGTGTTCTCTGGTTGGCGCCGCGGGTCGGCTTGGCCCACGTGCTGCTGTGGCAGGAACTTGTCACCGCGAGTCATATTGTGCCCGTCCTGGCGATGTTGGCTATCGGGATGCTGGCTGGAGCCGTCTTCGGGGCGCCGGTCCGGGCAGGTGCGCCGACCGCTACCGCCCAGCCACCCACCGGCCAGGCGACCGGGGCGCTGGCCGCGGCCAACCTGCCGCCGGTGATCCAGAGCGAGGGCGACGGCGAACGGCTCCGTTGCGCGCTTCAGAGGCATCACGAATGGATGAACGACTGGAAACGCACCCAAAACCCCTGGACCTCGTTCGACACGCACGTGCGAGGGCTGCTGCGTCAATTGACCGGGGCCAGACGGATTCGCTGTTACCGCGTCGATCGTTCGGGTGATCTGTCACCGCTTCACAGCACCGGTCTGCCCGAGTCCAACTCGCTGGATTCGCTCAGCCGTCTGCTGCAACACGTGATCACCCTGGGACGGCGGTTCGTCGCCTGCTCGCAGGCCACGGGCGAGATGATCCGGGCCCTGGCCGACGACAGCGCCGAGAGCTACGCCTGGATCGTCCCCATTCGGGGACCCGACCGAGTGCTGGGACTGATCACGGTCGGGCAGTTCGAGGGCGGGTTGGCCGCCGAGGATCGACTCCAGCTTGCCGCCGACCTGATCGAGCAACTCTGGCAGCACGTCCACGACACTTACGAGTTGCACCTGGCGCGCCTGACCGACCACGCAACCGGCGTGCTCAACCGCGTCGAGTTTCTGTCGGTCATCGGCGAAACGGTTGAGCGCTGCTACGCCGACCACGAACCGGTCGTCGTACTGGCTCTGGGCATGGAGGGTATCCGCGCGCTCGATGACGCCGGGCGCTGGCAGGCGAGGAATCAGGTGATCGAAACGGTCGGCCACACCATCCGTACGAAGCTGAGGCACGACGATTTGGTGGGACGTTTCAGCGACGACCGCTTCGTGGCCCTGTTACGGCGGCTCGACATTGCCCTGGCCGAAATGATCAGCCGCAAGCTCCTGGGGGCCGCCCAGCAGCGGCTCGGCGACTTTGGGTTCGAGCATGCCTTGACGGTTCGCGGGGGGCTGGCCGCCAGCGGTCCGCAGAAGGTTCCCGCCGACAGCCTCCTTCAGCAGGCGTTCGCCATGCTTGCCGAGGCACGCAACCAGGATCAGCCGCTGCTTGCCGAGGGACCGAAGTCAATTGTGGAGGTGGGAATGTGAAAATCGGTTCGTACCAGGTCGGGCGCGCCACCGTCGTGGTGCCGCGCGAGGCGATCGTACAGGCCGAAGTCGATGACCTCCGACACGCCCTCGAGCAGGCGGCCACGCCGGGTTCGGGCTGGGTTGTTCTGGACTTGAGCGAGGTGCCGTTCATCGACAGCGCCGGCCTGGAGTTGCTGTGCGAAGTTCAGCGGCTCTGCATCGACAACAGGGGACGACTGAAGCTGGCCGTCGCCAGCGACATTTGCAGCGAGATCCTGCGCCTGACCGACCTGGCCGGGCGGTTCGAGGCTTACGGCTCGGTCGAGGAGGCCGCCAGGAGCATGAACTGACGATGATCAAGAGCCCCGAACAGATCGGCACCCTTCTGCTGCGAGATGGGCTCATCAGCGAGCAGGACCTGACGGCTGCGCTGGAGTTGCAGCAGTCCAGCGGCTCGCGCCTGGGCGAAATCTTCATCCAGATGGGGGTGCTTACGCCGGCGCAGTTGCTCGACGTGCTGGGCAAACGCCTGAACGTCAAGAGCTGCATCCTCCGCCACGGCCTGATCGACCCGGCCGTCAGCGGGCTGATCGATCCGGACGAGGCCAAGAGGATGAAGGTGCTGCCCATGTTCAAGGTCGGCCGGCGCCTGACGATCGCGATGGTCGAGCCTCAGCGACTGCCTCTGATCGATCGGCTCGCGGCCCTGACCGGCTGCGAGATCAACCCCGTTCTGGTCCTCGAGTCGAATCTCAGTGAGTTTGCCGATCGCTATCTGGTCGAGCAGATGTCGGTCGACTCGTTCCTGGTTTCTCTGACCGAACAGAATGTCGAGGTGGTCGAGCACGACACGCGCGAAGACGAGGCGCTCACCGATCTGAGTCGCATGGACGGCAGCCCGGTGGTGAACCTCCTGAACCTGTCGATCATGTCGGCCATTCGGGACGGCGCCAGCGATATCCATATCGAGCCCGATCGCCGCCACGTGCGGGTGCGTTACCGCATCGACGGTGTCCTGCACGAGTTGCTGACCGCACCCCGACCGATGCAGTCCGGGGTGATCTCGCGCGTGAAGGTGCTGGCCAAGATGGATATTGCCGAGAAGCGCCTCCCACAAGAGGGTCGGGTGGCGGTGGCCGCCGAGGGGCGCGAGGTGGATTTGCGGATTTCCACCATGCCCACCATCCTCGGCGAAAAGGCGGTCATTCGCGTGCTCGACCGCAACGCCCTGCACCTGGAGATGGGTCGCCTCGGGTTTCGCGCCGAATCGCTGGCCGCCTTTCACAGGATGCTGTCGCGCCCACACGGGTTGGTGCTGGTGACCGGTCCGACCGGCAGCGGCAAGACCACCACGCTCTACTCGGCGCTCGACCTGCTGCGCTCGACCCGACTCAACATCGTCACCGTGGAAGACCCGGTGGAATACCAGCTCGACATGATCAACCAGATTCACGTGCAGGAGCATGTGGGCCTGACCTTTCCCCGCGCCCTGCGATCGATCCTGCGCCAGGACCCCGACGTCATCATGGTGGGCGAGATCCGCGACAGCGATACGGCCCGGGTGGCCATCCAGGCGGCGTTGACCGGACACTTGGTGCTTACGACTGTGCATACCAAGGACTGTGTGGGAGCCCTGGCCCGGCTGACCGATATGGGCATCGAGCCGTACCTGCTGGCTTCGGCGCTCAACGGCGTCGTGGCGCAGCGTCTGGCGCGCACCGTTTGCCCCGCCTGCCGCACCACGTATATGCCCGACCGCGGGCTGCTGGCCCAGGTGGGGTGGGACGCGCAGGGCCCGCGGGTGTTCTACCGCGGAGGGGGGTGCAAGAAGTGTCACGACTCGGGGTTCCAGGGGCGGACGGGGATCTACGAGGTCGTGGAGATGACCGACGACCTGTACAAGCTTATCCACGACGTGGCAGACGAATCGGAAATCAAGAGGTATCTGCTCTCGCAGGGGTTCGTGCCGTTGCGCGAGCAGGGCCTGACGCTGGTCGAATCCGGCAGGTCCACCCTTGAGGAAGTGCTGCGCGTCACCCACATGGAGTCGCACGAGACCGTCCGGGCGGAAAGAAAGCACGCCGCGGTGACGGCCGGCGCGTAACGGGCCGCCGAGGTACCCTGACATGCCGTTCGAGTGCCGAGCCATCGATGGACAGGGACGCGAGGTCACCAGCGTGATCGATGCGCCCAGCGCCGAAGAGGCGAGCGAACAGCTTCACGCCCAGAGGCTCTTTGTGACCAATGTGCGCAAAGTCACCGAATCCAGGCCCATCGTAGCGTCGGGCAAGGCGCACCTGCTACGCCGCCGCAAACCCGGAAACCGACGCGATCGCATGCTTTTCACCCAGCAGATGGCCATGATGCTCCGATCGGGCAGCCGCGTGGTGCCGGCTCTGACGGCCGTCGGCTCGCAGGTTGAGAAACCGCGATGGCGCGAGGTCATCGAGGACGTGAGCCGCAAAGTTGAAGGTGGCGCCTCGCTCAGCGAGGCGATGGCCGACCACCCGGGCAGTTTCGATCGCACGTTTCGCGCAATCATCGCCGCGGGCGAAAGCACGGGCGCCGCCGCCGATGCCTTCACACGACTGGCGCAGATGACGCGGAGGCAGCAGGAGATCAACCTGCGGGTGATCGGGGCGCTGATCTATCCGGGGCTGCTGATGCTGTTGTCGGTTGGCGTGCTGTGTCTGATGGTCTTTTACGTCCTCCCCAAGTTCGATCGCCTGTACCAGTTGCTGGGAATCGAACTTCCGCTGATGACGCGCATGATGCTCAGTGGCTCGCAGACCATCATGGACAACGTACTTATCTTCGGTGTGGCTGTGGCGGCCCTCGTGGCAGCCCCGATCTTGCTGTGGCGACGGCCGGCGTTCAAGCGTTGGCGCGACCGCGTCCTGCTGCGGATCCCGCTGGTCAGCCACATGGTCAAACACCTTGTGCTGGCGAAGATCTTTCGCGTGCTCGGCGTGCTGGTTCATAGCAATGTGCCCTTGCTGGAAGGGCTGCGTCTCTCCCAAGCGCTGACGGCCAACTGCCTGTTCCTGGCCGTCCTGGATCAGGTGGCTGATGCCGTCGAGGACGGGCAGTCGGTCGGCGAATCGCTTGCGAAGCATCCTCTGATACCGGCCACCATGTCGTCCGCCATCGCCACGGGCGAGCGGAGCGGACGCCTGGCCGACTCCCTGCTGTTCCTGGCCGACTATCTGGACGAGGAGAATTCGCAGATGCTGGCCGCGCTGACCAGGCTCATCGAGCCGCTCATCCTGATTTTCATGGGCGTCATCGTCGGCGCCATGGCGATCTCGCTATTCCTGCCGCTGTTCGACGTAACGTCGGCGGCCTCGGCCTACTAGGAGAACGGCCGACGTGTGGCCTCGACTGAAGAAACGCTCCGCCATCGCCGTCGATCTCGGCGCCGTCTCCCTGCGCGCTGTCCAGTTGGAGCGACGAGGGGGCCGAGTCGCCATACGGCATTGGGTCAATCAGGGCATGCCCCCCGAGCAGCGGTCTCAGGCGGACGCGAGCGAGGACGGCGCGATGTCGAGACTCGCGGGCGCCCAACTGCCCAGCCGCGAACTGTTTCGTGGACGCGACGTGGTCACGACGCTCGCGCCGCCCGACATCGAGGTCCGCTCGCTCCAGGTCCCTATCAAACTCCTGGAGCAGGACGGCCAGCATCTTGCCCAGGCGGTTCGCCACGAGGTTGCGCGCCACGTCGACTTCGATCTGAAGGATGCCGAAGTGGGCGCCTGGGCGTTGCCTTCGGGGCACACCGACGGTCCGAACGTGTTGGTCGCGGTCGCCCCGCGGTCGTCACTCGACCCTGTGTTGGCATGGGTGCAGGCCCAGGGCTGCTACTGTAGCCGAATCGACGTGGCCCCGGCGGCGGTGCTTCGCGGCTGCGCCCGCATGACCGAATCGGCGACGGCGGATAATCTCTGGGCGGTCCTGGACATCGGCTTCCGCGCCAGCAGGCTCTATGTCGGGCTTGGCGAGACGCCGGTGTACGTCCGGCACCTCGCCGACGGCGGCGACAGCATGACGCGTCGCATCGCTGCCGAACTTGACGTCGATCCCGCCATGGCCGAACGATACAAGCGGCATTACGGCGTCTGCGGCGAGGCCGAGGGTTATCGGCCCCTGCTGCGGGCGGGCGAGCCGGTCGACGAAAAGCGCATGGCGAGCATCCTGCACGGCGTGCTCGCACCCATCCTTCGACGGATGACCTCCGAGATCGAGAGGTCATTCCGCTATGCGATGGATCTCTATCCGCGGACGCCGGTCAGCGGGCTTGTGCTGGCGGGCGGCGGCGCGAATCTCAAAGGTCTCGGCCGGATACTCAGCGACAGACTGGGGATCCCGGTGCGCTGCCCGTCGCCCGACCGGCTCGCCGACAAGCACCCCGAACATCCTGCGCTGGCTGAGAACATCCTGCCGGGAATGGTCACCTGCATCGGGACCGGGTACGGAGGACTGTCGCCATGACCGTGCAGGTCAACCTGCTCCCACCCGAATACCATTGGCGCGCCCGGCGAGGGCGCCGTCTGAGGATGTGGCTGACGTTGTGCGCGGCGGCCGTCGTGAGCCAGGCCGTCCTGGCCGCTACGGTACACTATCTTGCGGGCGATACACGAACCAACCTTGTCGAAATCGTGGATATGCGGGGCGAACAGCAGGCACTGATCAAACAGTTGGCTGCGCTCAAGGCAGATCGTCGAGCGATGCAACGGCGCGCGATCCTTGCTGAGCAGCTTCAGCGCAAACATCATTGGAGCCGGACGTTGGGCGACCTCGTCGAGGCCGTGCCCCAGATGGCCATGTTGATCCGTGTGCAGACGATTCCGCCGCGTGCCGAGGCGCCCAAGCAGCGTAAGACGCAACCGGCGAGACCGGCCCTGTTGGGCGATCGCCAGCAGAAGCCGCCTGGCGAAAACGTGGCCCGGGGCTTTTTGATTGACGGGTTGGCCACAGACCACGAATCGGTTGCCGGCTTGCTCAAGCGACTCAACGATACACGGCGACTGGGAGTCTGCGAGCTGCTGTCGACGCACCAGCAGCCCTTCAGGGATGGGCATGCGGTCGCCCTTTCGATCCGTTCGGAGTGGCCATGAAGCGCTCAGTCTGGCAACAGTATGGTACCGACGCAGCGGGGGCCGCCGTGCTGGCGGTGGGGACTCCCGCCCTCCACCCGGGCGTTCGCGGACTGCTGTCCGGCACAGAGGGTGGGCGTGCCCTCCCGTCGCCACGCATCGTTTCGATCCTGCCCCTTCTGGGGTCGGGCGGGGCAGCGAGCGTCGAACACCTGAGGCTCG
>CBFCZG010000209.1:0-8124 GCA_965602375.1 uncultured Phycisphaerae bacterium
GCCTCCAGTCTCTTTTACGCAATCGCAGGATAGAAAAAAGGCCAAAGGCGAGGGGCGGGTTCCACCCGCCATCTTTCATGGTCGCGTTGAGATGAATGTCGCCAAAGTCCTTCCGCCATCGAATGTAACTTGGCTTTGACGCACTATACCGGATACGGCACGGCGTGTAAAACCCGCCCTACATACTCACAATCCGATTCTTCCAATAATCCACGTGGTAGTTGAAGCCTTCCTTGTTCCAATGCGTGTTCCATACCTTGCTGACGATGTCGATCGCACCGTCGCCGTCCACGTCGCCTAAGACCGCATCGTGCCAGCCGGGTCGGCCTCGTGAATCACCACCGGCTCAAAGGTGGGCTCTCGCCCGCCTGTCCCAGACCATGCTACTGTCTGGAGGAGGAACATGCCCGCGCCGCTCGTCTCGGGCAAGCCGAGCCGGCGGACTTGGACATGCCACCCGACTCGACGTGACGCAAACATGGGCACGCTTCGCGTGATCATGCCACCCGACTCCTCATGTTGGGAACATGTGCGCGTTGCTACTCACTCGCCGCGGCGGAGTTCGGCGACGAAGCCGCCGTCCTGCCAGTCGAGGCATGTCGCCCCCGCTTGAGGCAGTCGTTGCATCGAGTCGACCAAACGCCAATCCTGGTGCCGCACGCAGAAGTGCTGAATGGCCTGCTCGTTTTCCTCCGGCTCGATCGAACAGGTGCTGTAGACAATTCGCGTCTCGGCGTCGGCCAATGCGGCTGCGCGGTCGAGCAACTGCGCTTGCAGCGCGACAAGCGACTGCACTTGCTGCGGGCTGAAGCGATAGCGGGCCTCGGGCCGGCGCGCGAGCACGCCGGTGTTGCTGCATGGTGCGTCGACGAAGATCACGTCAAATCTTCCCAACCGCTCGCGCCAATGGGACAGCCCGTCGGGCAACGTCGTCTGTACGAGGTCGATGTCGAGCCGGTGCGCGTTCTGTCTGATCAGGCCGAGCTTGCGATCGTCCACGTCGCAGGCCACAACGCAGCCGCGATGCTCCATCACCTCAGCCATCTGTGTGGTCTTGGTACCCGGCGCGGCGCACAGGTCGAGCACGTTCATGCCCGGCTCGAGACCGGCGCGGCGAACGACGTCCATCGCCGTCGGGTCCTGCGGCTGACAGAGCCCGGCCGCAAACGCGCGAATTCTGGGCAGCGGCGGTCCGGCTGCCACCCACACGGCTCGGCGAGCCCGATCGAACTCGACGGTGTTCCCTTCGCTCGCCAGTTGCCGGACCAGCGCCTCGGGCTCGATCCGCAACGTGTTGGGCCGCAGACACAGCGGCGGTCTGAACTGCCCGGCCCAGCAGATCTGCCTGGTGGCCGGCAATCCGAAATACTTCCGCCATCGGCCCACCAACGTCGCCGGGTGCGACGTGGCGAGGCTGAGGTACTCGACGGGCTCAGCGTTCGGGTCGGGCAAAAGGTCGAAGTCAAACAGGCAGCCCCGCTGGTAGTCGACACGGATGCAACGGCGAGGGTCGGCCCGATCGAACCGGCAGCGACGTTCCTGCTGGCGGCGGAGCAATTCGCGCAGGATCGCGTTGACCAGCCCACCGACTTTACGGCCATCTTCCCGCTTGGCCTGTTCGACGGCCTGGTCGACCGCGGCAAACGGGGGCACGCGGTCCAGCCATATCAACTGGTAGGCCCCGATCAGCATCGCGTCGCGTATGGCCGGCCGCACCCGCCTCGGGTCGCCCTTCAGCATGGCCGACAGCACGCGCGAGAGCGTGAGTCGGTGGCGGACCACGCCCAGCGTCAACTCGTTGGCCAGAGCGGCGTCGGCCGGCGCAAGTTGGGCGAAAGCCGGCTGGTCCTGCAACGCCTGATCGACGAAACACCGCCGCTGCCGGCTCGCTGCCAGCGCGGCGAGAGCCACATCGCGCGCGCCGGGTGACGACGCGATTGGCCGGCTACCATGATCGAGTTGGTGATCCTGTCGCATCGGTCCGATTCGCCTAGCCGCGAAAAAACCCTAAGTGCTTGTCAAGATTCCATTTAGCGATGACTGAATCGTCCGCCTCGGCCTTTTCGCTGGGAGCGAGTTGAAACCTCATTGGCGAAAACCCGTATAGCAGGGTACACGGCGTGCATTATCGGGGACGAACCTTGCTGCCATGCAACTGCCGATGTATCCTCAACGTAGGGTACAGGTATTCTAGTCTGCTCCGGTCGACGGCTCTCGTCCGGCAACGCCGCGCAGAGGCCGGCAGAAACTTTGAAACCTGGCAGGCCCTTTCGCGTCTAGCACTTGGGGATCCTTGATGGCGACGGTACTCCGCTGCAACTCGTGCGGCAAGCTCGTTCGTCTGGCCAGCGCCGACGGCGTGGTATCGATTGCCTGCCCACAGTGCGGCCAGGAGATCGAGCTGACCGGCGAATCCGAGTCGCCAGGCGGTCCTTCACAGATCTCCGCTCCGGCCGGCCAGGCGAGCGCAAAGCAGGACACCGCCGGGCCGCCGGCAGGCGCGGTTCCAGAGAAGATGCTGACTGTCGTCTCCGGCCCGTCCGATGTGGGCAAGCGGGTGCCCCTGCCGCGAAGCGGCGAGGTATCCATCGGCTCTGATCAGGGCGCGTGGCTGCACCTGGAGGGGACGGACGTCGAGTCGATTCACTGTCTGCTGAAGCGGGACGAGACGCAGAGAAGCTGGCGGCTGGTCAACTGTAGCGACCGCAGCGGCACATGGATCAATGGCCGGCCCGTGGAGCGGGACAAGCTGCGGACCGGTGACGTGATCACATTGGGTCCGTATGAGCTTCGCATCGATGCCAAGACGGCCGACCCGGCCGGGTCGGCGGCCGGCGCATCCGGATCGTTCGCGGGACGATCCGGCTCACACCCCGGCAGGTCGGGCTCACACGCGGGACGATCAGGGTCTCACGCCGGTCGGTCAGGTTCACACGCTGGTAGGTCCGGGTCGTATGCGGGCGGGTCGGGAGTGGGATCGACGCCGACGCTGGGCGGGCTCGAGAAGATTGTCGACCCTGAGTTCCCGGGGCTGATGGCGTCGCGATACGGACTGGCGTGTCTGGTGTTGGTTTTTGCGGGTCTGCTGGACGGGGGGTACCACGTGCTGGTGTTTTTCGAGCGGTCGGCCCCCTGGGACCCCGTGATTCGCATCGTCGTGGCGGCCGTGCCCACGCTGCTGATGCTTCAACTGGCGCTGCTGGTGGCCACGCCAGGGCGATGGCGGTTCAACGTGGCCATCGTGGGCCTGGTGCTGTTGGCGATTGCCGACCTGTGCATTCCGGGACACTGTAGCGTGTCGGCCGGCGCGATCCTGCGCTGCATGCTGGCTGGCGGCGTGGGTCTGATGATTGCCGAGCGCCGTTCACCACTGGCGGTGGCGTCGGGAACGACCATTGCCTGGACGGCCGTCGCCTGCTACCTGATCGGTGTGGTCTGGCGGCTCGTCGGATTATGGGGTTAGGGACATCTCTAGTAAGAAGTGCGTAGCGCACGTGCCCTGTGCGTGAGAGTGTGGGTTCTTGCAATGTCGGGGATCAACGGGGGAGCTGCTACTCGACGGGTACGAACTGGTCACCGGGTGCGACACGTCGGCCGTTGACGAAGTCCGGCTGATAGGGCATGAGCCGACCGCCCGCGGGCCGCAGTTGCAGCAGCCGCATCCGCCCGGGCAGACAGGCAATGGCCAGATCCTCCAGAACCGTGCCGGGCTCGGCGACTGGGTCGGCGCCGTTCGTATCCGGCAGGGCCTGGGCGAGGGTCACCCGTTCGTCGCGCTGCCGGTCCTTCGAGCTGAATCGACAGGTCACCCCCGGCCAGGGCCAGAGCCCGCAGATCCGGTTGGCGACTACGTCGGCCGGCTGATCGAAACGGATCCAGCCGTCGGATTTCTCCAGCTTGGGCGCGCCAGTGGCGTGGGCGTGATCCTGCTGACGGCCTGCTGGTTGCTGACCGTGGGCGAACATCTTGATAACGGGTAATGTCACCTCGGGGGCCAGCTCGGCCAGCAACTCGTGCAGGTCGGCTGCGGTCTGGCCCGACCTGATGGGCAGGGCCTGCTGAGCGAGGATGGCTCCGGCATCCATCTGCTCGGCGAGTGTGAAGACGGTGATGCCGGTCTCGCGCTCACCGTTGATGATGGCCCAGTTGATGGGGGCGGCCCCGCGGTACTTCGGCAGCAGAGACGCATGTACGTTGATGAGCCGGCGGTTCATCCGGGTCAGCAGGTCGCGTCCGATTTTCTGCCCGAAGGCCACAACCACCCCCAGTTCGGGCTCCAGGCCCAGCAGCCGGGCCACCGAGTCCCACGCGTTTACGTCGGTGGGCTGCACGATGGGCAGGTTGCGCTGGAGGGCCTCCTGTTTGATTGGGGTGGGCATGGCGCGTCGGCCGCGCCCGCCGGGCCGGTCGGGCTGAGTGACCACGGCGCAGAGGTCGTGTCCTTCGCTGCACAAGGCGCTGAGCAGGGGCAGGCCAAACGCTCCCGACCCGAAGAAGACTATGCGCATCGGGTCACCCGTCGATGGAGTTGAACTGCTGCTCCAAGTGCTTAATGGCTCTACGGTTGGCGATCTTGGCGGCCGGCGACATGCGGTCGATGATCAGTCGGCCGTCGAGATGATCGGTCTCGTGCTGCCAGACGCGGGCCTTGAGGTCTTCGCCCGATCTCTCGATGGGGTTGCCCTGCAAATCGACCGCCCGAATCACACACTCCTGGGCGCGTGTTATCGGTCCAACAACGCCGGGCAGGCAGAGGCAGCCCTCCTCGGCTTCGACGGTGCCCGACAGACCGTCGAGGACGGGGTTGACGTAGACCTCATCGTCCTCGGGCTCGCCGGTGGTGTTGCAGACGAACAGAGGTACCAACAGGCCCAACTGCGGGGCGGCCAAGCCCACGCCTCCCCCCTCGCGCATCAACGTGAGCATGCGGCCAGCCAGGTCGGCGAGGGACGAGTCGAAGCGTTCGATGGCACGGCACCGCTGGCGGAGTCGCGGGTCGGGGTACTTGATGATCGACAGATTGGCGATTTCGAGCTTTTCCATTGTCGCGGTTGCCCGTATTCTAGTGAGGTTGCGCCGGCGTGCCCACCGGGGCGTTGAAGCCTCCGACGGTACACTTTGGCATTGACTTCGGCACCGAAAACGGTAATCAGTATATATACGTAACTGACGATCTGGCAAATAGTAGCGCAGCCGAGCGGAAATGGCCAACGACAAGCAACCGGTTGATTTGACGACCCAGCAGGCAGGCCCAGCCGCTGCGCCTCCCCGGTTCAGCGAGGCCGACAAGAGCAAGGGCCGCAAGTGGTTCCAGCGGGCCCAGGCGGTGGCGGACAGCCGTAACTACGACTACGCCATCGAGTGCTACATCAACGGGCTGAGTATCTGGCCCGAGGCCGTGGAGGAAGGTCACAAGCCATTGATGGGTGTGGGGATGGCTCGTCGGTCGGCCGGCATGAAGAAGGCCGGCATGATGGAGGGCTTGAAGCACTCGGTCAGCGCTCGCGATCCGAAACAGGCGATGCTCAACGCGGAGTTTCTCCTGGCCAAGGACCCGGGCAACACGGGGCATATGGAGGCGCTGCTGCGAAACGCCAACCGCGGGGCGTTCGACCACACGATTCGATGGCTGGGCTCGACATTTCTTGACTTTATATCGCGCGATAAGAAGCCCAGTGCCGGCCGACTGCGGGCGGCCTGCGAGGTGTTCGAGCGGGCGGGCGAGCGCATGGAGCAGGCGCAGACCTTCGAGGCGGCGATCGACCTGTACCAGTACGCCGTGACGGCGCTGGAGTACCTTCAGCAGCTCAAGCCCGGCGACCTGGAACTGGCCAACAGACTGCGCGACGTGTCGAGCAAGCTCACGATCGTCAAAGGCAACTACGAGAAGGGCGAGGATTTCCGCGGGTCGCTTCAGGATGCCGAGCAGCAGAAGGTTCTGCACGACGAAGATCGGATGGTGCAGTCGGCCGACCGGCTGGCCGAGTTGGTCGAGCGGGCAAGGCAGGAAGTGGCGGCAGACGCGGGCAATCCGACCAAGATCGTTCATCTGGCCGAGCTTCTCTGTCGAGGCGAGAACGAGGCGAACGAGAACGAAGCCGTCGATCTGCTCACCGACGCCTACGCCAAGCTGAAGAACTACCGATTCAAGATGCGTGCGGACGACATTCGCATGCGTCAGTATCGGCGCAAGGCCCGTCAACTGATCGAGCAGAGCAGGGGGGATCCGGAGAACGGTCTCCTGCGTCAGCGGGCATCCGATCTGGCCGAGCAGATGAGGCGCTTCGAGATGGAGGTCTTCAAGGAGCGGATCGAGAACTACCCGACGGATCTGCGGATCCGGTTTGAGTATGGCGTGAGGCTGTTCCAGGCGGGTCGATATGACGAGGCCATACCGGCGCTTCAGACCGCCCAGGGCGACCCGCGGCATCGCGAGCGATGCCAGCTCTACATCGGGCGATGCTTTGTGGCCAGGAAGTACTACGACCAGGCGATCAAGGTGCTGACCGACGCGTTGGCGAAGCACGAATCTCAGGACGACGACGTGAGCAAGCAGCTGCACTACTGGCTGGGTCGGTCGTACGAGGAAGACGGCAAACCGGACGACGCCCTGAGGACCTATGGCCAAATCATTCAATGGGACTATAATTACCAGGACGTCCGGCAGCGGATCGATGTGCTTCGCGGCTCGGGCAGCGAGGAGAAGTAGAACGTGCCGACTCTACCATCAGCGAAGAAGAGAATGCGTCAGAACGTCAAGCGGCAGGCGGCCAACCGCACCCGCAAGAGTCGTGTCAAGACGCAGATCAGAAAGTTTCTGGAGGCCGTTGCGGCCGGCGACCGCGACCAGGCCGAGCAGCAGTATCGTGCGACGACCAAGCTGCTGGATCAGACAGCCGCCAAGGGCACGATCCATGCCAACGAGGCCGCTCGCAGGAAGGCGAGACTGGCCAAGACGTTGGCGGCTGTGTAGTTGCGGCGGCGTGAGCTGCCCGCTCCGGCGGGAGCGCCTCACGCCCTGTGCCGGGAAACCAAGCGGGTTGGCCCACGAAAGCTGACCCGCTTTTTGCTGCGCTGAACACATGAGCAAAACCGAGCCGTCATCTGGGGATGGATCCGAGCGGGTCGTCGGGCGCGGGCACCACAAGCTGGCGGCCGCGCTGGATGCGTTCGGGGTCGATCCAGCCGGGTGGGTGTGTGCCGATCTGGGCTGCAACGTGGGCGGGTTCGCCGGCTGCCTGCTGGCGCGCGGGGCCGAGCGGGTGTACGCGGTGGACACCGGCTACGGCGCGTTGGACTACCAGTTGCGGCGCGACCCGCGTGTGGTCGTGATAGAGCGAACCAACGCCATGCACGTGCGCCTGCCCGAGGCGGTCGATCTGGTTACGATCGACGTCGGGTGGACGCGGCAGAAGCACATCCTGCCGGCCGCCCGGGCGATGGCCAGGCCCGACGGGCGGATCATCAGCCTGGTCAAGCCGCACTACGAAACCGAGCCGCGGCTGCTGCGCGACGGCGTGCTGGCGGCTGAGCAGGGGGAGCCCGTCGTCGAGTTGATCGCGTCGACGCTGGGTGAGTTCGGCTTGGTCGAGCTAAGGCGCACGCCCAGCCCCTTGCCGGGTCATGGGGGTAATCTGGAGGTGTTTCTACTGCTGGCGCCGAAGCCGAGTTAGTCGGCCGTGTGACGGGTGGCCCAGCCGTGTAGGGCGCGTCCCGACGTACGTCGGGATTGCGCGCGCGATCCCATGGTCGACCGGCCCACCGTCTCAGGCAAACGGGAGCTGTAGCTTCCCGTACACAAGACGATTCGCCGTGTGCCACTGCCTTCAGGCAGTGCGCGCTGTCGTAATGTTCTCGAACTTCTTGCTTGTGTCCGCGGTCTGGGGTGGCATGCCCAAGTCCGCGATAGCGGGCGCGGGCATGTTTGATGGGGTGAGTGGCTGTGTGCCACTGCCTTCAGGCAGTGCGCGCTGGCGTAACGTTTTCGTCAGGGGTGGAACGGTCGATCCCGGCGCGCCGGGATCGGCCGTGTATGTTCGATGCATTGCGCCCGGCTGCCGAATCACGGCCCGGCGGCGTCGTACCGCGCCGACATCAGCGCGTCGCCGCCCGCGTCCTGCTCCT
>CBFCZG010000210.1:0-8113 GCA_965602375.1 uncultured Phycisphaerae bacterium
CCACATGACGCTGCGCAAGCTGTTGTGTACGTCCGGAAGGTCGAGCGCCGTCCGCAGCGACAGATCGATCTGACTGCGGACGTCGGCCGGCCGCTGCTGATTGGGTAGGTCGGCCAGCGCCCCACCGGCCGTGCGACCGGCGATCTGACCGAACACCAACCCCTCCAACAGCGAGTTGCTCGCAAGACGGTTCGCCCCGTGCAGACCGGTGCAGGCCACTTCGCCGCACGCCAGCAGATTCTCCACGTTGGTCCGCCCCTCCAGATCGACGGCCACACCTCCCACCATGTAGTGTGCGCTGGGGCGGACGGGAATCCCCTCGCGAGCCACGTCGATATCGAACTCCTCGCAGAGTTGAGCGATCTGCGGGAAACGAGCGGTGAACTTGTCGCGCCCCAGGTGGCGGACGTCGAGATAGACGCTGGTTGCCCCCGTGCGGGCTAGCTGCGTGAGAATCGCCCGGCTGACCACGTCGCGCGGAGCCAACTCGGCATCGGGGTGAAACTCCGGCATGAAACGATGGCCCTTGCGATCGATCAGGTGCGCCCCCTCGCCGCGGACGGCCTCGCTGATCAGCGCCCGTGTTGCCCCCGCCACGTAAAGCGTAGTGGGGTGAAACTGCACCATCTCCATGTCCTGGAGGATCGCCCCCGCCCGGTAGGCCATCGCCAGACCATCGCCCGTGGCCACCTCAGGGTTGGTCGTCTCTCGGTACAGCCGACCCATCCCGCCGCTGGCCAGGATCGTCTGCCTCGCCCACAGAAGCTGATGCCCGTACTTGGGGTGATAGCTGACCGCGCCGCTGCACCGTTGGTCGACGCCCAGCAAATCGATGATGAAGCAGTCCTCGAAGATGCGAATGGCAGGATCCTCGCGCACCCGGCGGATCAGGGTGGCAGCCACCTCCTGGCCGGTCGCGTCACCACGGGCGTGCAGTACGCGGTTCGCGCCGTGTCCCCCCTCCCGCCCGAACACCAGCTTACCCCCCTGGCGGTCGAAGTTGGCACCCCAGTCCAGTAAATCCTGAATGCGATCTGGACCTTCTCGCACCACCTTCTCGACGGCCTCGCGGCGGCATAGCCCACAGCCCACCCGCAGCGTGTCGGCCACGTGGGCCTCGAAGCTGTCGGACGTGTCCAGCACCACTGCCACACCCCCCTGGGCCTGCCAGGTGTTCGACTGCTCCAACTCGCCCTTGGTCACCAGCAGAACTTGGCCATGGCGGGCCGCCTCGATCGCCGCACACAAACCGGCCACGCCCCCGCCGACAACCAGCACGTCGGTGAAGATGTGCGGCACCCGGCGCGGCTCAAAGTTGGTCAGGTAGCGCCTGGTTTCGTACAGGCCTGTCATGGCGGCGCATGCTAGTGCATTCCCACCATTACGCAACGTCCGAATCTCTCGCTCACGTTATCGGACCCGTCAGCCCAGTGCCCCTATGGCTACGCTTTCCGGTTCCGACGGCAGGCCGGCGCGTCTGCGCCGAGGCCACCGCCACTACACTGGGTGCCGGTCGCCCATAAGTCCCTTATTTGCATAAGCTTACGGGAACTCCATAGGCTGATGCTATGCTGGTCAGAGCCACTCGTAACCTCTCCGGGCGAACTCGGACTGGACAGAGGCCGTTAAGTCGGTAAGGATGGTGGGCGGCCGGTCGATAGTGCTCTTGCCTGACGAGGGGAAATAAGCGGGTCTTGAGCCCGGGGTTCGTAGCGGGCTCGGGCAGGCAGGGAGCCTGATCGGGCACGGCCCGACCATCGGCGCCCCAAGGAGGAAGCGGATGCTCGCGTTTCTAGGTACCTACCCGCCTCGTCAATGCGGGATCGGTACGTTCACGCAGGACCTCTGCGACGCCATCACGCAGCATGACCAGCAGAAACGTGGGCTGTTCACGACGGCGATAACCGACCGGCCCGGGGGGTACAAGTATCCCGAGCGGGTCAAGCTGGAAGTCCGTCAGCACGTACAGGCCGATTACGTGCTGGCGGCCGACTTTCTCAATCACAGCCGGGCCTCACTGCTGTGCGTTCAGCACGAGTACGGGATCTATGGCGGCACGGAGGGCAGCTATCTGCTGACCCTCTTGCGCGAGCTGCACCTGCCGGTTATCACCACGCTGCACACGGTCCTGGAGGACCCGGACCCGGCCTACCGCGAGGTCCTCCGCGAGTTGGCCGACAGGTCGGACCGGCTGGTGGTTATGAGCCACCGGGCCTACCAGATGCTTCAGGACCAGGACGTCGACGTCCGGAAAGTGGTGGAGATTCCCCACGGCGTACCGGATCTACCCTTCGTCGATCCGAACTACTACAAAGAGAACTTCCGCGTCGCCGGCCGTAAGGTCATCCTCACGTTCGGGCTGCTAAGCCCGAACAAGGCGATCGAAGTTATGATCGACGCCCTGCCCGCGGTGGTCACTCGGCACCCCGAGGTGGTGTACCTGGTGGTCGGCGCGACACACCCCGCGCTACGTCGCGAGCGCGGCGAGGAGTACCGTCTGGGCCTCCAGCGGCAAGTCCAGCGGTTGGGTCTGCGCGATCACGTTGTCTTCCACAACAAATTCGTCTCCACCCAGGAGTTACACGAGTTCCTGTGTGCGGCCGACCTTTACGTTACGCCCTACCTTAACCGCGAACAGATCACCAGCGGCACGTTGGCTTACGCGGTGGGCGCGGGCAAGGCCGTTATCTCCACACCGTATTGGTATGCCGAGGAACTGCTCGGCGAGGGCCGGGGCAAGCTCGCCCCGTTCCGCGATCCGGAGGCGCTCGCGGAGGCGGTCTTATACCTGCTCGACAACGAGGTCGAGATGCACGCCATGCGGAAGCGGGCGTACCAGCTGGGGCGCAATATGGTGTGGTCGAGCGTGGGCAAGGCCCACCTCAACTTGGCCGAGGAGGTACTGACCAGTCATCAATTGCGCGGCGGCAGGGCGGCGGCGCGCCGCAGCACCATCATCTCGCCGCGCAGCCTGCCCGAGCCTTCTCTGTCTCACCTTCAGACGTTGACGGACAATTTCTCTCTGCTTCAGCACGCACGAGGTGTCGTGCCGGATTATCGCCACGGCTACTGCGTGGACGACAGCGCGCGGGGGCTGGTGGTGGTGACCAAGTACCATCGATTGACACAGGATCCGGCTGCGCTGGCCCTGTTGCAGCGGTATCTGGCCTTCACGGCATATTGCCAACGCCCCGACGGAGCGTTCCGCAACTTCGTTTCGATCGATCGCCGGTTTCTCGATGAAATGGGCTCGGACGACTGTCAGGGCCGTGCCCTGTGGGGGCTGGGATACGTGATGGCTTCAGGGCTGCCCACCTTTGCGTCGCTGGCGAAGGAATGCTTCGATCGCGCACTGGGTGTGGTGAGCGATCTGAATCTTCGTGGTTCCGCCTACGCACTGCTGGGTCTGCACTACTACCTCGAGACGTATTCGGGAGCGTTGGAGATCCGGTCGTGGCTGGGCCGACTGGCCGAACAGTTGGTCGTCCAGTACAAGGACCACGCGAGCAGTTCGTGGCGATGGTTCGAGCCGATCCTTGCGTATCACAACGCGGTCATCCCGCAGGCGCTGTGGCTGGCCGCTTGGCACCTGGAGAAACAGCCCTGGCTGAAAATCGCACAGGAGTCGGCCGACTTCCTTTTCGACCGCACGACGCGCGACGGGCGGGTCAGCCTCGTGGGCAACAGCGGATGGCATCCCAAGGACGCCAAGGAGAAGGCTCACTTCGACCAGCAGCCGATCGACGCCTGCGGGCTGGTCGAGTTGGCCAAAGTGGCTTACCGTCGCACAAAGTCGGCCGAGTACCTGGCGCGGATGCAGCGCGCGTTCGACTGGTTCATTGGCGACAACGACGTCGGTGCGCCGCTCTACGATCCCAAGACGGGCGGCTGCTTTGACGGACTCGAGCCGGACGGGGTGAACCGCAACCAGGGCGCGGAAAGTACCCTCTCCTACGTCATGGCGCTGCTGACGCTGACGGAGGTCAGCCCGGAGGATGAGGAGCATCGCATCCGCCGGGTGCGCGCCGCTCGTCAACGCACCGCGGCCGCGCAGAGGGATGCAGAGGTTCCTGCGTGAGACAACCGGTAGTGCTGGTTAGTAGTTGGCCTCCGCGCAAATGCGGGATTGGCACCTTCGCGGAAGAGGCGGCGGAGTTCATCCGCAAGGCCCTCCCCGAGCACCCCCTGAAGGTCGTCTGCCACACGGACGGTGCGGGTACGGACGTCTATCCCGTTATCGATGTTGCCGACGGCGCGTGGCACGAGCGGGCCTTGGCGCAGATCGAAGAGCTGGACCCCTACGTCGTGCACTTCCAGCACGAATACGGGCTCTATGAGTACGTCGATCAGTTGGGCCAGGGCGACGGGAATCGGCGGTTTCTGCGCCTGCTGGACGGACTCAAGCAGCGAAATATCCCAACGGTGGTCGAGCCGCACACAGTGCATGGCCGGCTGCGCGAAGGTGAGGAGATGTTCCTCGAGGCGCTGGCCGAGTTGTGCGGCGTGTTGATCTTCAAGTGCGCGTATCAGAAGTGGCGCCTGGGCTGGACCTTCACAGGTCGCGGGGCGCCGCTGCCGACCAACATCATGATCATCCCGCACGGGGCACGGCCCGATCGCCGTTACGCGGCCGATCAGATCCCTCAACTCAAAAGAGAGCTCGGGCTGGAGGTGTTCGAAGGCAAGCGCGTTGCGGGCCTGGTCGGCTGGATTCAGAACAACAAGCGGTGGGACATCGTCACCGATATGTGGGAGGAGTTGCACTCGGAAATCGAAGCCATCAGCGGCGACGACTGGTACCTGCTGGCGGCCGGAGATATGCGCGACCCGAACCATCGTCCCGATTTCGAGAGGTACGTAGCCCGCATTGAACTGCTCGCCCAGAAGGGCCTGGCGCACTTCTACCAGTTCGTGCCGCGAGGCGACATCTACTACAAGGTGATGGCCATCTGCGACTACGTGATTCTGCCCAGCCTCGATGAAACGCAGTCGGGCACGCTGGCGCGAATCATCGCCCTGAACAAGCCGTACATCACCACAGCCCCACTCGAAGGGCTGACCAGCCAGACGGTCGAAAGCGAAGGTGGGCTGCTGTTTACTGACCGCGCCACGCTACGGCGCCAGATGCTGCGCCTGGCGACCGACGAAGGCCTCCGATGGGACCTCGGCTACAACCTGTATCACTACCTGACCGAGAAAGTCAGCTGGGAAGTTGTGACCCGACAGTACGCCGAAGCGTACGAACTGGCGCGGGCCTCGGCGCTGGACAGCGTAGCCGTGTCGATCGATCCGGAGTTCTAACTGTCTGCCTTCCATACCGTAACGCGTACGCCTCGCGGCTGAGCGGGCGACCCGCTTCCAGCGCGTCGATCACCTCATCCGCCCCATGCGCGCAGGCCGGTTGTCTGGATCTGGGCAAGCGTGTATAGTACCTCGGGTCGTATGAAAGAGTGGGGGCTGAAGGGCCGGTGATGAGAATTGCGCTGGTCTCCATGTACGTAAGCGTCGACGTCCTGGGTCCGCGCTATATCAGCAGTTACCTCAAACGCGCCGGACACGACGTCCGTCTTATCTTTCTGACCGGCCGGCGACGCAAGCGCGGCAAGAAAGGCTACTCACCGCAAGTCCTGAACGAACTGGTGGACCTGCTGGACGACGTGGATCTCGTCGGCGTCTCTCTGATGACCAACACCTTTCGCCGCGCGGCCGAAATCACATGCGCGATTCGCCAGGCCAGACCCGACCTGCCGATCGTCTGGGGCGGTGTGCATCCCACGGTCGCGCCGGAAACCTGCACGGAACACGCCGACATGCTCTGCATCGGCGAGGGCGAGAAACCCATGCTCGAGCTTGCCGACCGCCTTCGCGACGGTCGCGATCCAGCCGACATACCGGGCATCGCCACCGTCCGCGACGGCAACCTGGTCGGTGCAAGCGTCTGGCCGCTCGCCGACGACCTGGACACTTACCCGTTCCCCGATTTCGACTTGGAGCAGCACTACGTGTTGCACGACGGTCACCTCGTGCCGGCCAGACCCAAGCTCATGCGCGACTCACTGAAGCGCTACCGCCTGTTGAGCACGCGTGGGTGCCCCTTCAAATGCGCGTTCTGCAACAATGCGACCATTCAGAAACTGTATCAGGGAAACGGCCAGTGGGTACGCAAACGCTCCGTCGAAAACGTGGTGGCAGAGCTGGAGGCCGTTGCGGCCCGGTTCGAAAGCATCCGCGCCGTCAAGATCGTCGATGATCTCTTCTTCGTTCGCAGTGAGGAGGAGATGCAACACTTCTGCGACGTGTACTCGCAGCGGGTCGGGCTGCCGTTCGAGGTCGACGCGCATCCATCCACCATGAGCCGGGGTAAGATCGATGCCCTGGTGGGCGCGGGTCTGTATCGCGTCAACATGGGCATCCAGAGCGGGTCGGACAAAACGAACTTCGAGATCTTCAACCGACCTACCAGTCGCCAGAAGGTGGCGGCTGCCATCGACGTCGTGGCCGACTACCCGCACGTGCAGGCCGAGTACCATTACATCGTGGCCAACCCGTTCGAGCCGGCCGAGCAGTTGATCGAGACCCTCTACTTCGCCGCCGAGCACCACCGCGGCTACTTCAAGGTGGATGTCTTCCCGCTGGCGTTCTTCCCGGGCTCACCGCTGCACCAGCGGGCGATCCAGGAGGGCGTCATCAACGGCGACCAGGAAGAACTCTACAGCGAGGTGTGGCGGCAGTCGCAAACATGGAGGGCCCTGGGCGACTACCTAGTCGTGTTGCTGACGATGGTGCTGCGATTGAAGCGTTGGGGGCTCTCGGCCCGGGCGACAAAGCGGTTCGTCAATATTGCCCTGTCACGACCTGTCCGCGCCGTGTTCGACCGGGCCTATCTGCCCGTGCTGTTGGTGATCGGCTATGTATCCATGCGTCTGGTGCGAAACCTGATCTACCAACCCTTCATTCGTCCGTTCACCAAGCGGCGCAGGCCCGAACGTCGCGCGCGAGCGGCCCGTCCACCCGTGTCGGATGCAGCCCACACCGAAACCACGACCAGCGGCGCCTGACACCCGTTGGTTCCGGCGTCGTACTCTGTGTGTTATCCTCCCGGCACGTCCGTCGAGGGCACCAGCCATGAAGCAGCCCGCAGAGCGGTTCTACGACCAAGGCGCCTCGCGCTACGACCGGCGCAAAGCTGAGCGCGTCGGTGCGAGGATCTGGCTTCACGTCGTGCTGGAATCGATCGAACATCTGCCGCTTGGCCCCAAGCCCTGGCGCGTGCTTGACGCCGGCGGCGGCACGGGGCGAGTCGGCGTAGCTCTGGCCGAGCGCGGTCACGAGGTCGTGGTTGCCGACATGTCAGCCAAGATGCTCCAGATCGCACGGGACAAGGCCGACCAAGCGGGCGTCGCGAATCGCGTAAGTACTGTCAAGGCCGATATTTGCGACCTTTCCGAGCTGGCTGATGATCGGTTTGACCTCGCCCTGGCGCTGGGCGATCCGTTGAGCTACTGCACCGACGCGGCGAAGGCCCTGGCCGAACTGCATCGCGTGACCCGCAAGGGCGGCATGCTCTTTGCCGAAGTGGAGAACCGGTTCACCGCCGGCAGGTCTGCCGGACGTCGGGGCAGCGGCTGGGCCGAGCTCCGTGAGGTGCTGCGGACCGGCCAAGCGAACGTGCCCGACGCGCCGGACTTTTGTATACGGATGTTTGAGCCGACCGAGCTACACCTGCTGCTCCATGATGCAGGATGGCGGCCGGTGCACACGACGCCCGGCCACCTGCTGTGGGCGCTGCTGGGTGAGGAGGTGTTGCAGCAAGCCCGCGACGACCCGCAGCAGTTCGCCGAGATGCTGGCCACCGAGAAGAAGCTTCGCGCCTGCCGCGACCTGTGGGGGGTGGGAGGGGATATCCAGGTGCTGGCCTGCAAGTAGCGGCGCGAATCTCGTGGAGAGATCCTTACCGAGTGCAACGATGGCGCCCGAGCGACCCAAGCTGCGGGCCTGGCAGTTCGCCGGGCTGATGACCACCTACTGGTGCAACGCGCGGTGCGCGTGCTGCTACGTACACGGCTCGCCCGACCGTGGCGGTCGTCAGGCCCCGGCCGACGCGGTGGCGTGG
>CBFCZG010000211.1:0-8038 GCA_965602375.1 uncultured Phycisphaerae bacterium
AAGACCCCCTCGATAAAGGCGCGTTGGTGGGGATACAGTTGTTCGCCGGTGGCCTCGATGAACCGGAGCGTGGGAATGGCCCGCCGGCGGCGACGGTAGTGTCTCTGCGCCCTTCCAGTCTATACAGGACGGGATCGACAACGCCCAGCCGGGCGACGTGGTCTCCGTCCACGGCGGGACATACAGTGAACCGTTGACGACCGTACGCAGCGGGTCGGCCCCTACGCCGATAGCCGTCAGCGCCTGGGCAGACGACACCGTGTGGGTCACCAGCAACTCGCGGGTTCTGAGCCTGCAACACCAGCACATCATCGTCGACGGGATCAACTTCGACGGTCAGTTCACCAGCGATGACGGCATCGTCCGATTCTACGACGGCTCGAACTACAGCATTCTCCGACGGAGCGAAATCGCCAACGCCGGAAACCACCAACTCTGGATCGACGCAGACGACGTACTCATCGAGGACGTGTACGTCCACCACGCCATCTCCAACTTCGGTGCGTTGATCGACGCACACAACATCCACATCACCGACGCAAGCTCCGTGACCATCCGCCGCACCCAGGCCGCCTTCGCGACCGGCGACATACTCCACTTCGAACGAGACGCCTATCCCACCCACGACATTCTCGTCGAGGACTGCGACTTCGGGATCGCGTTGCTCGACGTAAACACCAATGGCGTCGGCGCTGGAACTGCGATTACCGACAACGTGATCGATATTCAGAACAGTACAGCCGACCCGAACAGCTTCAAGCAGGATTTGACCATCCGCCGCTGTCACCTGCACGGGTCGGTCGCCAGCCGATCCATCAAAGGCGAAGCCCTCGACTTCAAGCACCGCTGGCGAAACCTGTACATCGAAGGCAATCTGCTCTACGACAACGAACTTGCCATCCAGATGCGCGCACCCAGCACCGATTATCTGATCTTCAACAACCTGATCTTCGCCAACGGGCAGGCTTTTGAGTTCGAGGACGGGGTGGCCGGCATCGAAATCGCCAATAACACGATCTACGGCCATTTGATCATCCAGAGCCATACAGGTGTGCTGCCGAGCTTGCTGGAGTGGAAGAACAACATCTTCGTACAGGCCGACGAAGGCGGCTGGCTCGGCACCTACGACCACAACCTTTTCTGGACCGTACCGGCAGGCTGGCCGGCGTCGATGGGGAATGTCGAGGCCGATCCTCGTCTCGCCGACCCGAACGCCCTGAACTTTCGCCTCTTGTTCGACTCGCCCGCCGTCGACACCGGCATCGAATTGACGTCGGTCACGACCGACCTGGAAGGTGTGCTGCGACCCCAGGGACAGGCCTACGACGTGGGCGCCTACGAACGCACGCCCGGCGACGCCGACAACGACGGCGACATCGACCTGGCAGATGCCGGCGCGATGGTTGAGGCTATCGACGGCCCAGCCTCCTCGAATCCCCCAGCCGGCAGCACGCCCGCCGGCCCCAGCGACCTGGACGGCGACGGCGACATCGACCTGGCCGACTTCGATCTGCTCGCCAGGAGTTTCACCGGGCCAAGGTAGCCCTATCCCTCGTCCCCACCTCGCTTCACAGGACACCCCAAGCAGAGTCGCTACATCCCCCGCAGAAGCCGCCAACCTACTGAGTCCCCGGCTTGCCCGATCTCTGCTCGGCGTACAGATCGTAGTACCGGGAATACACGGCCCGGACATGCGCCGCTTCGGTCTTGTCCATCCCGTCGTACCAGGCGTGTTCCGGCTTGGTGAATACCTCCTGCGCGATGAGCTGCCTGAGCTGGTCGTCACCGTGCTTGTCGGCGAGCGCTTCAAGCTTCGGCAGGAACTTCAGATAGAAATGCTTGGCCACCTCGTAGCTGCCGTGCCAATGCGTGTAATCCGGACCCATCATCGACGCCCCATGCCGCATGCGCCGACCCTCGTGATGCCACAGCTCAAACCAGATCCACGTCAGCTCGTGAGCAAACCCTTTGGCGTCAGGCCGATCCAGGTAGCCCTTCTCCTTCACGTGAGCCATCAGCGTCTGCCCCGGCCGCGCAAACTTCTCGTTGTACAGACCGACCAGCGCATCGTACTGGCGGTAGAAGTTCTCGATGTGGCTGGTGGAATGGCACGCGGTGCAAACCGCCTTCATCGTGTTCCGCTTCGCATCCCACGGCACGTCCGACGTAACGATCTGACCGGCCGCGTCGATCGTCGCCGTGTGCGAAGTCGTACGCTCACTCAGCACCGGCCGCAACGTCCAGCTTATGCGCAGCCCTACGTCATGGTTCACACCCATCACACCTTCCGCGGTCCTGTAGGCCGACATATGGCACGTCGCGCACGTGGGCGCCGCCGAGTAATCGCGCCCGACCACCCATTCGGGATGATCCAGGTTCATCTCCGCCAAACGGTTGTGGAACGAAATGCCGTGCTTGCTCTCGTTGTAGATCTCAAACTGAGGATGGTCGGGCCCCATATGGCACTTGCCGCAGTTGTCCGGCTGCCGCGCGAGGGCTTTGCTGAACGAGTGTCGTGGATGGCAGGCGTTGCACGTGCCCAGCGACCCATCCGGGTTGAACCGTCCCATCCCGCTGTTGGGCCACGTCTGAGGATCGATCATCAGTCGCGTGTTGGTTTTCGGGGCCTTGCCGGCATGGGGCTCCCACAGCGCCTGCACCGCCGCCGCCATCCGCTGCGACATCTGCTCCTTGTAGGCAAGCAACCCCTTCAGATCGATCCCCTGCTCTTGCATGATCGCTTGCATGACGTCCGAAGACACCGCCTGCATGTCCAACTCGAACCGGGTGCCGTCCTCGAACTGCTTGCTGAACGCTACCTGGCTGCCGTGGCACTGCTTGCAGCCCAGTACCGCGTTCGGGCCACCCGCCACAAACTCGCCGAGCATGTTGTCCTGGGAGTGCAGGATCAACCCAGCCGTGTTGTGATGGCTGGCCGAAAACTCCACCTTCTCTTTCGGGTGACAGGCCGCGCAGGTGGCCGGGCTGATGATCGAACTGACCAGAGCCCCCTCGTGGCTCCAGGCCGTCACCGCGCCGGCCTCCACCCCATGGCAGTCCATGCAGCCCACACCCTTGGCGGCATGGGCGGAGATCGCCCACTGGCCGACCACGCCCGGCGACTCGACATTGTGGCACTCGATGCAGGCTGCGCTATCGTCTTTGACGATTGCCCCCAATTGCGCAACGGTCATCTGCTCAGGTCGCAGGTGTCGGCGCCGCTCCTGGTCGGCCACCATCAGAAGGGCCACACAAAGCGCCAGGCCCAGAACGAAGATCACCACTCGCTTGGTGTTAAGCGACATATCGTATTACTCCCCGAACGGCGCGCATCCGGGCGCGCTCTGCATTGCACACTGTCGGCGCAACCTACTCACTCCGCCATGGCCTCCCACACGGTAAAACCCAGGAACAACAGGAAGCCTGCCGTGCCGACGTACACGCTCAATTCCTTGCCCGGCGCGATCCGTTCCAGCGCACCGTCGATCCACGGCCACAGCACCACCACCGCCAACAGCACCCCGGTCAACACCACGCTGACCTGCAAAGCCGTCAACCCGAACAGTCCCGGACACAGCTTCAGCAGCCGGAACTGGAAGTAGAAATACCACTCCGGTTTGATGTGCTCGGGCGTCACGTTCGGATCGGCCTTGACCCCCAAACCGGCAGGAAACACCAGCGTCAATAGCGTCAGCAGCAGCAGTAGACCGGTGCCGATCATCAGCTCGGTCAACATGTGATCGGGGAAGAAGTTGAACTGCTTAGGCTCGTCCGATACCGGCGGCTCGTCAAACCGCCGCTGCTTCACCAGGGCCACCACCAACACCACCGCCAACGCGACCCCCACAACCACCCACAGCACCGGCGCCGGCGACTCGCCGAGCACCAGGTCGCGCGTCACCTTGCCTAGCGCGAGGACGCATCCAGCCAGCAGCAGCAACAGACCCGTGAGTCTTCCCCGCGACAAAGCATATGCCGCATAAACCAGTAACAGAGCGATCACCCCCCAGACTACTTGCGACGCCCGCGGCGTCAGCCCATACCCTATGAATTCAAAGCCTTTCCAGCCGGTTGCCGCAACGGTAGCGACGACCGCGCCCGCCAACGCGACCATCGCCAGAAACCACGTTGCGCCGTCGCCGCGCCCCTGGCGTACCAGAGCGCTCTCGAATTCAAACTCCGTCACACCGTGCAGCCGCACCATCGTGATATGCAGCCCGAGCACGGCGATGAGAACGGCCGGCAGCACACCAATGTGCAGCACGTACAGACGAGTAAGCGTTGTCGGCCCGACCTCGGGACCTCCCCGTAGAAACGTCGCCATCGCCGAGCCGACCAGTGGAACCGACTCGGTCAGATTGGCCGCCACCGTCGCCCCCCAGAACGACAACTGCTCGTAGATCAACGAGTATCCCGTGAACCCCAGCGCCAACGTCACAAACAGCAGCACCACGCCGAACACCCAGTTGAGCTGCCGCGGATGCCGATACGCGCCCGTGAAGTACACGCGCAACATGTGCAGGATCACGGCCACAATCATCAGGTTGGCCGACCACTTGTGAATGCTGCGGACGAACCAGCCGAACGGCACCTGATAGGTGATCCGCCCGACGCTCTCATAGGCCTGTTCGGTGCTGGGCTGATAGTAAAACATCAGCAGGATGCCGGTGGTGATCTGAATCAGCAGCAAGTAGGCCGGCGTGCCACCCAGGCAGAACCACCATCGCTTGAGATGATGGGGGACCGGCTCGTTGGTCAGATCCCGCAGGCGGTTCCAGTCCAGCGGGATCAGCGCCTCCCAACCGGTGGCGCCCGAACCCGTGCGCCGTTCGCCCGCGGGCCCGGCCTTCGGCTCGGCCATGTCAGCTCTCCCTGACCATGACGAACACGCTTTGTCCTCGCACAATCGTTTCCAGCGGCGTCAGATTCTGACTTGCCTCGGCGGGCGGCCCGCTGATGGCCACCCCACGCTCATCGAAGATGCCCATGTGACACGGGCAGATGAACTGCTTCCGCTCGCCGTCCCAGTGCACCCGGCAGCCAAGGTGTGGACACGTATCCGACAGCGCCCGGAACCCGTCGGGCGTGCGGGCCAATGCGTAGGTGTCGCCCTGCGGCCCCTTGATCGTGCGGCTTTGCCCTACGTCGAGCTGATCGACCGGACCGACGAACATCTCGCGGTAGCGAACCTTGCCCCCCAACGGCACGAGGTAGCGCATGAAATGCCATACCCCCATGCCATATCCGGCCACCACGCCCACACCCATCAGGAGGGTGCTGACAAAGCCGCGCCGCGAGCGCATAACTTCCACCGGTCTCTCCGAATCCGAGGCCCCCGCTATCTCCGACCTGCCCCAAGCTAGCGGGAATGTTTCCGTTTCACAAGAGGCGACCTGAACGAATTCGCACCCTCACAGAAGGCAACTTCGCCCCATGTGCTTGCCTGAAGTGCGGCGACAGCCGGCCCGGCCCAGCCTAGCCGACCATGTCCTCGCCCCCGTCGACGCGAATGACGTTGCCGGTCAGCCACTGCGTCCGTTCGTCCACTAAAGCGGCGATTGCCCGGGCGACGTCCTCGGCCGTGGTCAACCGGCCATGAGGATTCACCCGCGTGGCGTATTCGATCATATGTTGGTAGTCGGGAATCCTCCTGAGGCTGGGAGTGTCGGTCACACCGGCCTGGATCGCGTTGGCCGTGGCCCCTACCGAGGCCAGCTCCAGCGCCAACTGACGGACGTGGCTCTCCAGCGCCGCCTTGGCCGAGGAGACAGCCCCGTAGCTGTGCCACACCCGGTGCCCACCCGAGCTGGTCATTGCAATGACCCGGCCCCCGCGACCCAGCAGCCCCGCGTGCACCAGTGCCTGCACCCAGTAGACCAGTGTGTTGGCCATCAGGTGCTGGGTCATGTTCAGGCCCTTTTCGGTCAGCCAGGTGGTTTGGGGGCCCCCGACGTAGTTCTTGAGCGTGCCGAAGGCGATCGAGTGCATCAAGACGCGGATCGGTGAGCCGTTCTCGGCAGTATCCTCCAGAGCGTCTGCGCCGCCCAGACGCTCGATGATTCTCTCGACCACCATGTCAACGGTTTCCGGGTCGCCCGCGTTGGCGTTGAAGAAGTCGGCCTCCGTGCCCGCCTGGCGAATCGCACGCTGGACCTCTTCGGCATTGGCTACCGTGTCACGACGGTCGAAGTGCACCCCGAAGATGCCGTAGCCGTTCCGCGCCAGCTCAATCGCGGTCGCCGCACCGAACCCGCTGGACGAACCCAGAATCAGGGCCCAAGGCCCTTCGAATCTGCTCATCGCTGCTGTGCTCCCTCTACCTGATGCCGGCAGCAGTCTTGCGACCGCCCCGCTTGGCGGTCGCGTTACCGGATGTACCCAGGCCGTCCGGGCCGGTTGCATGTATAGGTCGACGCCACTGGCCGCATTCGGCGAACGACCGACGTAGCTGCACACACGCTACAAACTAATCGGGAAGAATCGGGCGCACGGCCGGACGGATGACCCGGCTCGCTCCCCGCGCCCTCGGCCCGTAGGCGCAGTCGCCCTCACACCACGTTGACACGCCGTCCCAAACGTCGCTTTCGGCTGATAATACGCCGCCCGCTGGCCGTCCGCATCCGACTGCGGAACCCATGCCGCCGCCGACGCGTGATCTTGCTGATACGCCGTGGATAATGCATAAGGCTCCTCGCTGGCTGTCACACGACGCTGTCCGGCACTCACTTGCTGCCGATCGTCACGGACACCACCGCATACCCTGCGTTGTCCTGCTCGTCGATTGCTCGCACTGCGATCCGATGATCGCCCACATCGAGCGGTCCGACCCGGAAACGAACGTGCTCCGATTGCGAATCGAAGATTCCATCGTTCGGCAGGACCGCCGTCCACTTCTCGCTACTGTCCACACTATAGTGACAGCGACTTACATTTGTCCAGTCGTCGTCCAGATCGGCCTGGATATGCACCCTGCCGGCCGCCGGCTTCGACGCTGCCAGATCCCTGATCTCGGGCGGCGAATTGTCTACCACGATCGTGTCACTAACGCGGCCCGCCGACAGTGCCGTCCGTGGCGGGTTGTCGGGCGTGTCCTTGGCGACCACACGTACCTGATACAGCCCGTCCGCCACCGATCGCGTGTCCCAGCGATACGGCGGCTTGGCTACGTCCTCGGCCAGACGGATCCATCCACTTCGATCCACCTCGCGGAAGAAGACATCATAGATAAGCGTGTCCCCGTTCACGTCGGTCGCTGCCCACTCGATCAGCCACACGTTTTGAGGCGATATGTCTTGGGCCGGCTTTGCGCCCGGCTGGGCGGGTTTGGGACGCTTCTTCACATCCGGTTTGGCCCGAAGGATGCGTACAATCGGCGGCCGATTGTCGGCCTGACGGGCAATTTGCACCTTTTCGACCACGGGTGTAACCGCGGTATCCTCCGTCGTGAGCGTCAGGCGGTATTGCAGGAACCTCGCCGGCGCCAGCGGCACCTCGGCGGCATCGGCTAGCGGCAACTCCGGGGTCCAGTCCGACCACAACGATTCGACCACCTCGGCGGTATTCCCACATCGCAGCGCCAGGGTCACCCCCGTGCCCGCCGGCCGAGTTGTCCACACCTTCGCCTGGCCCCAGCGCGACACGCGATCCGCATCCAACACGCGCGACACAAACGTCCCGCTCGCTGCGTATCCAGACGACATCAGATACACCCCGCCGGGGTTGCTCGCCCCCACGGCAAGCGCCCCATCGGCCTTGAGACACAAAGAAGACACGTGCGCGCTGGCCAGCCGACGCAGGACCGACACCTCGTCCCGGCCGGGACGCAATCCGTAGATCCGACCTTCATTGCCGGTGCCCGTGATAAGCTGCCCGTCCACCTCCGCCAGGGACAACACCATCATCGACTCACGCAGCACCTCCGTCACGAAACCCGATGCATCGATGCGGTACACCGCGTTGCCGCTAACCTTCTTGCCACGAGGCGCCTCGCTCGCCGGCGGCCGACCCATCTGGACGGGTCGAACCGGACGCGTCGAGG
>CBFCZG010000212.1:0-8029 GCA_965602375.1 uncultured Phycisphaerae bacterium
GGCGGGCTCTGGAGCAAGAGATCCGGCAAGACCGTGAGGGCCAGGTCCAGCGAATCCGCAGCCGCTTCGAGGGCGAAACCAGGCCGCTGGAAGCGGACACGCAAGCCGAGCGCGACCGCATCGCGGACGAGGCTGAGGCGGCTGAGATTGAGGCAAAGAACGAGTTGGACCATGAGCTGTGGGTGGCCGAGACCGTCAGCGAGGCCACCAAGGAGGGCCTGCGGAAGGAATTTCGCAGGATCCGGAAGCGCGTGTCAGGTCTGCGAGGGCGGGTGTCAGCGCTGGATGAGCAGGCCCGGTGGTTGCTGGAGCGTTACCGGCAGAAGCTTGCGCCGACCGTCGAAGCCCCCGGGGACGACGAGTCGATTTCGGAAGAGGCGTTGATCGCATTTCGGCGCGAGCACGAGACGGCGCAGCGACACTTGAGCGAACTCGGGAATCTGGGCGTCGCGCAACTTTTCGTGGGCTACCGGCCGCACGTATACGTTCTACTTATCTGTGCGGGCGCGGTGGGTCTGACCGGGTTGCTAGCACTTAAGGGAATACCGAATGGTTGTCCTTTCCATGTGAGCGGCCCGGTGGTCGGCCTGGTGGCGGTTGCCGTTTCGCTGTTGGCCGGCCACGCTCTGCGTCGGGTGGCTCGATCTCGCGTGCTGGCTGTATACGTCCCACTGCGTGAGGCCCTGGTTGCGGCGGAAAGGGCCCTGGAGCGGTACCTCAAATGGGCGAAGAAGGAGCGTAGTGAGCGAGAGGCGCAAGCGGTAGCCAAGCGCAATCGGCGAGTTGAGACAGCCCGGGGGCACTTTGATTCAACGGTAACCGAAACCCGTCGACGGCATGCAGAAGCAACGCGGAGGTTGGAGGAAGACTATTCGGCGAGGCGCCGGCAGCTCGAAGAGTGTCGAGACCGCGAGCTGCGGCAAGTGGAGGAATCATATCGGCAGACCGAGGCGGCGGTGCGGCAGCGGTACGATCGCTACCTAAGACTGGCCCGCGAGCAATGCGAGCACCGGGTCGAGGCGAGTCAGTCGGAATATGATTCTTCCCGGGCCGCCCTCCACGATCGTTGGGAGCGGGGGTTGTCCTGTATCGAGGAGTTCCTTGAGGAGACGGTGCGCCTGAAGCCCTGCCTGGTCGGCGACTGGCCGGAGGTGAATGGGTTGGCGTCGTCGACTCCCGATGACCGGGCGACTCTGCCTCGCTTCGGTGAGTTCCGCGTGGATCTGGGGCGGATGGCGGACGTCGTGCGGCGCCGCGCCGCCTTCGACATCGATCGATCGCGGCCGATCGTGGTGCCGGCCCTTCTGGCCTTCCCGGATCGATGTTCTCTTCTGCTTCAGACCGACCAGAGCGGTCGTAGCACGGCCATGGAGGCGCTGCGTGCGGTGATGCTTCGGTTGCTTACTTCGCTGCCGCCGGGCCGCGTTCACTTCACAGTGATCGACCCGATCGGACTCGGCGAGCCGTTCGCCGGGTTCATGCACCTGGCCGACTACGACGAATCGCTGATTGGCGGGAGAATCTGGACCGAGGCGGCCCATGTGGAACAGCGACTTACGGATTTGACCAATCACATGGAGAATGTGATTCAGAAGTACCTGCGCAACGAGTTCGCCACGATCGAGCAGTACAACCAGCAGGCGGGCGAACTGGCCGAGCCTTACCGCTTTCTTGTCGTGGCGGATTTCCCGACCAACTTCAGCGAGACGGCTATCAGACGGCTTGGCAGCATCGTGACGAGCGGGGCACGCTGCGGGGTGTACGCTTTGATCTGCTATGACACACGGCAGTCGCTTCCGGGAAGCGTGGCGGTGGAAGATCTGGAGGCCGCATGCATCCATCTGGTTCATCGTGGCGGCGAGTTCGTGTGGCAGGACGACGTCTTCGGGCGCTTTCCGTTGAGGCTCGATCGACCGCCGTCCGAAGAGCGTATGACCGAAGTCATGCGCAACGTGGGAAACCGTGCGATCGCCGCCAAACGTGTCGAGGTGCCGTTCGACAGCGTGGCCCCGCCAGCGGATCGTCAATGGACGGACGACAGCAAAGAGGATCTGCGCGTTGCGATCGGCAGATGCGGTGCAACCCGTTTGCAGCACCTCAGGCTCGGACGGGGGGTTGCACAGCACGGCTTGATCGCGGGCAAGACGGGCTCGGGCAAGTCGACGCTGCTACACGTGATCATCACCAACCTCGCCCTTTGGTATCCTCCGGATGAGGTCGAGTTTTATCTGGTCGACTTCAAGGAAGGCGTAGAGTTCAAGAGCTACGTAGTGAACGATTTGGCTCACGCTCGGGCGGTCGCCATCGAGAGCGATCGCGAGTTCGGCTTGAGCGTGCTCCAGCGTCTCGACCGGGAGATGGCGCATCGCGGCGAGTTGTTTCGAAACGCCCGCGTGCAGGATCTGCCTGCGTATCGGCAGAAGACGGGCAATACACTGCCCAGGACGCTGCTGATCGTCGACGAGTTCCAGACGTTCTTCACCGAGGACGACAAGCTTTCGCAGGATGCGGCCATTCTGTTGGACCGACTGGTGCGTCAAGGCCGTGCTTTCGGCATTCACGTGTTGCTCGGATCGCAGACGCTGGGAGGCACATCGGGCCTGGCACGCAGCACGATAGGGCAGATGGCTGTCCGTATTGCCCTTCAGTGCAGCGAAGCCGACGCCCAACTCATTCTTGACGATGACAACGTCGCTCCGAGGCTGCTTTCCCGTCCCGGTGAAGCCATTTATAACGATGCAAGCGGCCTGGTGGCGGGCAACAATCCGTTCCAGACGGCTTGGCTGCCTGAGCGGCAGCGAGACGCGTGCCTGAGCCAGGTGGCCGAGTTGGCCCGCCGGCGATGTCGCGAGCGAGAGCCCATGATCGTTTTCGAGGGCAACGCGCCGGCGGACATCAGAAAGAATCGTCTGTTGGCAGCGCTTGTTGATGGCGACCTTGGGTCTGCGGCGTCGGGTCCGGCGCGGGTTTGGCTTGGCGAACCCGTGGCCATCAAGGATCCGACGTCGGTGGCGTTTCGACGCCAGAGTGGGGCCAACTTGCTTCTGGTGGGTCAGCGGGACGAAGCGGCTCTGGGCATCATGGCTGCGGCGCTGATGTGCCTGGCGGCTCAGCGCTCGCCCGAAGCCGCGAGTTTCTTCATCCTGGACGGCAGCCCGGCCGACTCGCCGCACGCGAACGTCCTGAGAGAGATCGCCGATCTGCTGCCGCACACCGTTCGCATGGTGAACTTTCGCGACGTCGCCGAGGCGATCGAAGAGCTTGCCCGCGAGATGCAGACCAGACTGGCGACCACGCTTCCGGCTGCGGCCGACATCTACGTGTTGATCTACGGCCTCCAGCGATATCGAGTGTTGCGACGGCAGGAAGACGACTTCGGCTTGTCTTCGCTGGAGCCCGAAGCGCCTGTCTCAGCCGACAGGCAGTTTGCCGAGTTGCTTCGCGAGGGTCCGGCGCTGGGAATGCATACGCTGGCGTGGCTCGACACACCGGCTGGGTTGGATCGGATATTGGACCGCCAGACGCGAGGCGAGTTTGACGGTCGTGTGTTATTCCAGATGAGCGCCACGGATTCGAGTAACCTTATCGACTCGCCGGTCGCCGGCAGCCTCGGACTCCATCGAGCGCTGCTGTACAGCGAAGAGCTGGGACGGTTGGAGAAGTTTCGTCCGTACGCACTTCCCGAAAGGCAATGGCTTGAGCAGGTCTGTAAACGGCTCGCCACGCGAGTAGGGGCGTCCGACCCGGAGCGCAGCCCTCCTGGTGCTTGATCAAACGACTTGGCCGCGACGTGATGGGGTGCCGTGGGGTGTGGCTTGGTCGAAGGCCGCCAGTCGCCTTACGAAGTTGCTGCCTATTCCTCAGGCGCCGTTGGGGCATTGCCCTGGCAGCGTCAGCTTTCACGTAGTCGGTAGCAGGTAGTCGGCGGCGGCCTCAAAAAGAAGGTGATGGATTTGCAGGATCTGGCCGCAGTCGAACGGCACCTGCGCGTCGCGGAAGCCGTGCGGGCTTTCGAAGGTCATGCTCAGTGCGGCACCGGCGTGCCAGGCCATGCTCGTAAGATTGAGAGCGGGCGGAGTGGTGCCGCGCCGACCGTCTTCCCGAACGGCGGGAGCGGCGGGATGGGCCAGCCCGGCGTCATCGAAACGCGTATACAACGCGTCCGCGAACTCGGCGAGGTCGTGCTTGATCGCCGTCGGGACGTACGCCGCCAGCAGTACGCTGGGCGGCGCCTCGTGGCTGTGGAGATTGATGAAGATGTCGGGAGCCTCCCGGCGAATGGTTTCGAGAACGGCCTTGGTGGTAGCGCTCATCGGTGCCGGCCACTCGTCGTGCATCAGATTCACGCCGGCGTCGTCGAAGTAGCTGCCGAGGAAGCCGATGTCGCCGCGCATGGGGTGGACGGCCTTGCAACCCGGCCAGCCGTATAACGAGCCGTCCCGACGTGTGCCCTGACCTACACGGTGCATTTCCTCGGCGGTCAGGCCGACCCAGCCGTCGTAAGGCACACGGGCGCGACCGTCCGGATTGGCTAGTGGGGCAACCAGCAGACGAAGCCTTGCCAGCTTGGCGGCCAGCCGCGCCTGCTCGCGCCCCACGAGGTCCTTACCCGACTCGACGATTCGGATGAGCGACAGGCAGCCCACCATGCCCTCGACCTCAGCCCCGTGGGCCCCCGCCATCAGCAGCAGCACGGGCCTCTTGCGAACGCCCAAACCGCGCCGGAAGAACGCATCGGGCGATCCGGCACCGAGGGCCGAGTTGAAGTTGGCTTGGCCTCGAAGCTCGGGCTCGGGCTGGCCGTACTCGGCGAGTTTGACGGGGCGCCCTCCCGGTGAGACGCTCCATTCGCGTACGACGCCGGCGCGGATCTCGGTCTCGAGGAAGTGCTGGATCTGGTCCTCCCGCGACGTCCACCAGGTGGGAAGGGGCGTGTCGATGGGGAGCAGGCGGTCGAGCGGCCTGTGATCTACGATGGGTAACGACATGGGCGACGTGAACTCCAAGGCAGCCCGCTTGGGGCACAGGGCAAACTGAGGGCGTTGCAGCCTTTCGTCGGCCAACGCTTACTTTCAGCATGATAGGGCGCCGGCGGCAAGTCGGAAACCTCATCGCAAAAGGCAGGCAACGGCTGGCGGAACCGGACGCAGACGGTATGCTGCAAGAGAGTTCGTGGTATCTTTGAGCGGGTTGAGATATATGGGACGGTCCGGCGAACGGGAGCGTGTTACAGTGGGAGGGCAACGGCTGTGATGTCCTTGCGGATGCGGATGCGGATGGCGTTTCCGGCGGCTTGCTCGGTGTTGGTTTGGGTCATGGCTACGGCGTCGGTGGTGGCGCAGACCACTACGCAGGCGGTCGAACAGGGGTGGACGCCGGTCGGCCTGTGCGGCGGTGGGGGGCTGGGTAATCCGGCCATTTCGCCTCACGATCCGGACACGATCATCATGGAAACCGATATGGGTGCGAAGTTTCGCAGCCATGACGGCGGTCGATCGTGGACGTCGATGCACCACGCCCAGATCGGCTCGTCGTTTCGCAGTTGCCCGCCTGTGTTCCATCCGAAGGTGCCGGGCAAGGTCTATGCCATCACCGAGTTCGGTGGCTATCAGATTTGCGTCAGCATCGACAACGGGCGAACGTGGACGCGCTGGCCCGAACATCGCCTTGCTCGGCGCAAAAGGATTCGCCGGATGAGCTTCGACCCCGACTTGCCGAACCGCCTGATCATCGGCAATGCCGAAGGTGAGGTGTATCTGACCGACGACGACGGCAAGACGTGGCGGCAGGCGAAGGGTATCGGCGGCGGCAGCGTGTTGGGCATCGTCACGGAGCGAGGCGGCCCGTCGGATGGGCCGCGCGGATACTACGTGGGCACGACGGCGGGTGTGTTCCGTTCGAGCGATGACGGTCGAACCTTTGAGAAGATGGTTGCGGGTCTGCCTGCCGGTGGGGAGCTGCGAAGCTTTGACGGCGGCTCGGATGGTAAGCAGACCGTGCTGTACGCGGTCACTCCGTGCACGCTGGAAGACGGCAAGCTGACTGGCGGAGTGTATATTTCGACTGACAAGGGTACATCGTGGCAACGGTGTATGAACCCCGCCATCAACGTGCAGACCAAGCGATTCGACCGGTGGGGGGGAGGCGATCTGCCGAACTATACGTACATCAGGGCCAACGACGCGAATCCGCGCAGGGCATACGTGTATGGCCGCGGAACGAGCTACTTTCCACCGAACCACAGCACCATCTACCGCACGGACGACGCGGGCGCCAGTTGGTCGGAGACGTTTTACGTCGACCCGCGGTTCAAGCAGCACAATGTCGAGCACGATTGGATGACGCATTTTCGCGGCACGAGCTGGGTGGGAGCGCCGATTTCGATGGAGATAAGTCCGTCCGATCCGGACGTCCTCATCCGCGCCGACGGGATGTTCGCATTCCTGACCACTAACGGCGGCAAGAGTTGGCAGGCCTGTCACGCCGTCCCCGCCGGTCCTATCGGCGACGACAGCAAGCTGTTCTGGCGCAACAACGGCCTGGTGAACACGACCACGTGGCACTACTACGTCGATCCGCACGAGCCGCATCGGCACTACATCGCGTACACCGACATTGGCTTTGCTCGTTCCGAAGATTACGGCAGGACGTGGCGATGGTGGGGCCCGCTGCCGCGCGATCCCAACGAAGAGGGCGGCAAGGAAACGCCCGTGCCGTCTGCCTGGCGGAACACCTGCTACGAGCTGGCGTTCGATCCGGACGTGCCCGGCAAGATATGGGGCGCGTTCTCGGGTCTGCACGACGTGCCGAACGAGAATTCCATCTGGCGGACGATCGGCACGACCCATCAGAAGGGCGGCATCTGTCGCACGGACGACTTTGGCGTGCACTGGCAGGTCACCAATAGCGGACTGCCCGACAAGCCGATGCTGTCGATCGTGCTGGATCCGACCAGCCCCGAGGGTAGCCGGACGCTCTATGCCTCGGTGTTCGAAGACGGGGTGTACAAGTCGACCGACGACGGCGCCACGTGGCAGCGGTGTGCGCGCCGGCCGGGATCGGACTTCAATCGGCGAGTCTGCCGTCTGATCCGGCATCGTGACGGCAAGCTGTTCGTGATGGTGACGGGCAAGCGCGTTCGTCGTGACGGGCCGTTCAGCAGAGACGGTGCGGGGCTGTATCGCTCGGACGACGAGGGCAAGACGTGGCAGCATCTGCATCCGTCGAACGTGCTCTTGTATCCGAAAGACTTCGACGTCGATCCGGCCGACTCAAACATAATCTTCATCGGCGCCTGCGACGCGCCGGACGACAGCGGCACGGTCGAGCAGGGCGGGTTGTATCGCACGCTGGATGGCGGCAAGACGTGGAACCGTGTCGCTCGCTATCGGCCTACCTATTTCGGGGCGAGCTTCCATCCGCGTCGCAAGGGATGGGTCTACGCTACCGGCTGTGGGTGGAGTCGCAGCTTCGGCGATGGCGGGCTGTGGCTTAGCCGCGACTACGGGCAGACGTGGGAAGCCTTCACGCAGCTTCCGTTCGCCAGCATTCACCGCGTGACGGTCGACCCGAAGGACGATTCGGTCATCTACGTGACCAGCTTTGGCGGCAGCGTGTGGAAGGGCCCGGCCGAGCCGCTGCCTCGGTGACAAACTCCCAGCCGGCTCATTGTGCAGCGAGCCGGTGTTCTCACGGGACGACGCGGAACGACGCGCGCAACAGATCCTCATCTCGCGAGGAGCAGCCGATCATCAGCTCGAACTCGCCCGGCTCGACGACGCGCTGCAAGTCGGGGTTGACGAGCGAAAGGCGTGCGCACGGCAGTTCGAACGCGACGGTCTTTTTCTCGCCCGGCTCGAGCGCCACCCGCTGGAACGCCTTTAGCTCCTTACCCGGTGTGGTAACGGAGCTGTAGACGTCGCTGACGTAGAGTTGGATGGTCTCCACGCCCGAACGGCGGCCGGTGTTGGTGATATCGACGGTCGCGCGAAGCACATCGTCGGCTTGTAGTTCGGTTGTGTTGATCCGC
>CBFCZG010000213.1:0-7972 GCA_965602375.1 uncultured Phycisphaerae bacterium
CGGGCAGCTCGATGGGCGGGGCCGGCGCCTCACTCTACGGGATGAAGAACGGCGATCGGTTTGCCTACTCGGTGTCCTGGGTGGGCGTGCATCGGCCTCACATGAGCCCGCAGTTCACCGGCTCGTTTGAGGGTGTGTACGGCAAGGTGGCTTGGGACTGCCCCTACTACACCAACGACATGCCGACCTTCGACTACGAAGACATGGTGACCTGGCTGAACGACCACCCCACTAGCGAGACGCCGTACATCGCCTTCTCCAACGGCAAGAACGACAGCGCAATCGGTTGGCCTCAGGCGGTGGATTACGTGAACGCGCTGCTGGCGACGAAGCGGGCGTTCAACTTTAAGTGGGGCCAGTCGGGCCACCTCGAACGCGCCGTCCTGCCGGGCGAGGGCGGTAACGACCGCTATATCCGGATCGATATCACGTTGGACGGCCCGCTGCCGGCGTATGCCAACTGCTCACTGGACGAGAACATCGGCAACGGCGATCCGGCCGACGGGGATCTGGCCGGGCAGATCAACGGCTACCTGTATTGGGACACGGGGACGGTCGTCGACTTGAGCGATCAGTTCGAGATCACCTGCAAACTGGAGAGCGGCGCCCCGCAGGGCTCCTGCACGGTCGACATCACTCCACGGCGCTGCCAGGCGTTCAGCCCGATGCCTGGGACGATCTGCAACTGGAGCAACACCGACGTCGCCACCAGCCAGACCATTCAGTCCGGCACGGCTGGGGTAGACCCCCACGGCCTGGTGACGCTGCCACAGGTGATCGTGAGCAAGACGGGCAATCGTGGCCGCGTCGATACGCAGGTGTTGCCTGCCCTGGTGTCGAGCGAGCCGGAGGCCGACGGCACGGTGTGCAAAACCCAGAACAACGTGATCCTGCTGACGTTTGATGCGCCCATCGCGCTGCCCGACGGCGGGGCGCCGGCGTTGAGCATTTTCGGCGGCGGTTGGGAGGAGGGCGGTGCGTTCACCTACTCGGTCGAGCCGGACGGCGTGACGCTGCGGGCGGTCGAGGAAGGCCCGATGCTGACCGATCTGACGTGGTATCAGGTCGCGCCGGCGGCGGGATTCCTGGTGCGGCCGTTCGCACTCGACGCGTGCACGCTGTTCGGCGACGCCAACAGCAGCGGTCGCGTGACCACGGCCGACTACAGCGAGGTCAAAGCTCATATGGGCGAGTACACCGACGCCCGCTGCGACCTGAACGGGTCGGGCCGCGTGACCACCGCCGACTACAGTGTGGTCAAAGCCAATATGGGTCACCGCGCGCCGCCCAAGCCCTGACGTAGACCACCCGGGCCGCGAGAGAGACGAACCGAGGCCGGCGCGATGTGGGCCGCAGGGCCTACCGCAGGGTCCGAAGTGAGCGGAATCCGATAAATTCATACCTTTCCAGGACGGCTTCAGGGCGCCTCGGACAGCGGCGATGGGGTTGTCGGCAGGCGCGGCCCCCTTGACGCGTAAGTGGGTTTCCGCATAGACTTTAGAGAGTGAGCGGGGAAGGAGTGCGCAGTGTTAGGCCTTCACTTGGTGCCTGGCAGGGGTCTGCCATCGGGCCGTCGGGCTCCCTTAGACAATCCAGGAGGACCGAAATGAGACTCGCGCTAGCGTTTTTGGCCGTTCTCATCTTCGCCGTTGCTGCTCCGGCACGCGATATCTACGTCGCCAAGAGCGGCAATAACGGCAATAGCGGCGGCTCGACCGATCCGTATCTGACCATCAAGTACGCGATCAGTCAGTCCGTCAGCGGCGACGTGATCCGCGTGCGGGCCGGCACCTACGCCGAATGGTGGATTGTTATCAAGGCCGGCACCGAACTGGTCAGTGAGGACGGCCTGTACGCCGCCAAGATCTACAGCGGCACGGGCAGCGCCATCCGTCTGGAGAACGACAACTCCGGCATCGACGGTTTCGAAATCTACGGCGACTGGGACGCCGGGGCCAGTGAGATCGACGGGCTGATCCGCCCGTGGGGGCCCACCAATCCGACCAACACGTGGGTGAAGAACTGTCTTGTGCACGACGCGCCCAATGACGGCGATGTCATCAAGATCGGCGCGAGCGGTGTGCTCATCGAGAACTGCATCATCTACGATCCGGCACTCCGCAGCAACGGCGTGAGCTACCAGGAATGCGTGGACATCTACGGTACCCCTGACCCCAATGGCGTGACGGTCCGGGGCTGCTGGATCTACCACACGCCCGAGCACGGCGGCGACAATCTGATCTTCGCCAAGGGCGGGGCGATGAACATCCTGTGGGAAAACAACGTGTTCGGTCCGTGCGAGGGGAGCCCATCAGTGGACGCGTCGGTCGGCTGCGGTGCGTCCAGCCCAGCCGTGTTCCCCGCGTGTGAGAACTTTATCGCCCGCAACAACATTTTCGTCAACTGTAGCGGCGACGGCGCCTTCGAATTCAAGAGCGCCAGGAACGCTCACGTATACAACAACATCTTCTACAACTACGTCGGCGGGCGGTGCTTCATTCAGTTCTATTCGACGCAGCCCAGCGGCGCGCCTCCGCAGACCGATCGGAACGAGGACTGCTACGTCTACAACAACATCTTCCTCCAGAGTAACGGTTACCCGATCTACCAGGATCGCGGTCGGTGGACGGCCGGCGTGACCTACGTTCCCGAGAACTTCGGGCACGACAACAACATTTACTACCTGTGCAACACCAGCCCGGCCAGCAACGACGTCGACGTGACGGCCGAAGCCAACAGCATCTTCGACAACCCCGACCTGGTCGCGCCGGCCACGCCCAATATCGCCAGTGACAACTGGGCGAGCATCGTGGCCGACTTCCTGCTTCAGGACGTGTCACCGGCCATCGACGCGGGCGTAACGCTGCCGCTGCCCGGGCAGACCTACGACGTACCGTCCGACGTTCTGGGCACGGCCAGGCCGCAGCCGGCCGCGGGCAGCTTCGACATCGGCATCCATGAGTACGTTGTGCTGCCGGCATTGGTCAGCAGCGAACCGCCGGCCGACGGCACACTGCCGAAGAACCAGAACAACGTGATTCTGCTCACCTTCGACGCCGACATCACGCTGCCCGGCGGCGACCCGGCGCTGAGCATCGTGCCGATTGCCGGCGGCCCGGACGAGGGCAGCGCATTCACGTACTCCGTCGAGCCGGACGGCGTGACGCTCAAGGCCGTCGAGCAAGGGCCGATGCTGACCGACCTGACGTGGTACCGCGTGATACCGGCGGGCGGGTTCAGCGTCGAAACGTTTACGGTCGATCTGTGCGCGCTCGTGGGCGACGCCAACAACAGCGCCCGCGTCACGACGGCCGACTACAGTGAAGTTAAGGCCCATATGGGCGAGTACACGGACGCCCGCTGCGACCTCAACGGCAACGGGCGCGTGACCACGGCCGATTACAGCGTGGTCAAGAACAATCTCGGGCATCGACTGCCGACCAAGCCCTGATGTGGCTCGCTTTGGCGATCGACCCGCAGACAGGTAGGCCGAAAAGGGAAGGAGGTAAGCGGTTGTGTTGCAGCTGGCTCGTACGATGATCATGGTTTCTGTTGTCGTTTGTGGTGTCCTTTCAGCGGGGGCCCAGGCCACCGTCTGGAACGTCACCAACCTCAGTGAATTTCGCACCGCAATGGGCGCCGTGAACCCCGGCGACGTGATCCAGGTGCAATACGGCGTGTATCAGGTCACCGCAAGCTCCGACCCGAAGCACTGGTTCAAGCGGGCGGGCACGGTGTCCGATCCGATCCAGATCGTCGGCGTCCTCGACGCCGGGGGCAACCGCCCCGTCTTCGACGCCACCGGCACGGCCATCGATCGCGGGATCTTCTACATTTGGCCTTACTATCCAAACTACGTGATCGAGAACCTGGAGTTCCGCAACTCGCGCGGCGGCGGTAATGCTTCCGCAGCCTATATCCGTGCGAGCAATGTGACGTTCCGCAATTGCTACTCGCATCACAATGACGACGGCTGGTTCAGCACCGACGGCGCCGAAAACACGGTGCTGGAGTTCTGCGAGACGGCCTATAACGGCAATGGCTCCGGCTACTCGCACAACTATTACGTCAACTCTGATTCGATGACCGTACGCGCCAACTACATCCGCGACAGCGTGGGCGGGCAGAACTTCAAGAGCCGATGCAAGCACCTGGTCTTCGAGGACAACTTCATGGAGCGCGACGGGAACTACACGTGGGAGATCGCCTCCAACAACGTCGACAACACGCTCATGATCGGCAACGTGATCATCAAAGGCACCTCTGCCGCCAACAACCGCATCATAGGCCTGAGCGACGGCACTTCCACCAATGCGTCGACCGGTACGCTGACCATGATCAACAACACGGTCGTGTCGACGAGTTCGTATCAGCTATACTTCTTCAGTCACTCGGTGGCCGGCACGAACCTGGTCCTCTACAACAACATCTTCACCGGACCTTCCACGAACCTCTGGTCTTGGGCCGGCAGCGGCACCCGCACCGGCAGCCACAACTGGTTCCAGACGGGCATGTACATCCCAGCCGGCATCACCGACAGCACGGTGGGCTCGGATCCCGCCTTTGTCGATCCGAGCGCAAAGGATTACCACCTGCTGCCCGGCTCGGCCTGCCGCGACGCGGGCAACAACGTCCCGCAGTGGTTGAACCGCTACGACGTGTGGGAGACCCGCGTGCCCGACGCCGAGTACGTGCTGCATCTGCAAACCACGCTGCGACCGGTCGATAGTACACTGGACATCGGGGCATACGAGTATCCCATCCCGATGCCGGCGCTGGCCGCCAGCGAGCCGGCGGCGGACGGCACGCTGCCCAAAACGCAGAACAATGTCATTCTGCTGACGTTCGATGCAGCCATCGCGCTGCCGGACGGCGGCGCACCGGCGCTGAGCATCTTCGGGGGCGGGTTAGAGGAGGGCAACGCGTTCACCTACTCGATCGAGCCGGACGGCGTGACGCTCAAGGCCGTCGAGCAAGGACCGATCCTCACCGACCAGACGTGGTACGTCGTGACGCCGGCGCCCGGCTTCGACGTCGAGGCATTCTCGCTCGATCTGTGCGCGGTGTTTGGCGACGCCAACAACAGTGGACGCGTGACCACCGCCGATTACAGCGAAGTCAAGGGTCACATGGGTGAGTACACTGACGCCCGTTACGACCTCAACGGCAGCGGCCGCGTGACCACCGCCGACTACAGTGTGGTCAAATCCAATATGGGTCAGCGCGCGCCGACAAAGCCGTAGGATGATCGTCGATCGATTCTGACGCCCGGCTGGAAGTACGGGTTGATCCCACGCCCTGGCTCATCTGAGGCACCGGGCGATGACGATGGCAGTCATCGCTAATGCGAGAAGAGTAGCAGCGGCCAGAGCCGCTCGTGACCAGCAGGACCGCATCTGCCTCGTGGCACTGCGGTGCCACGCCCACCAACAGGCAACGATCACGTCGCCAAACACGGTCAGCAGTTCGAGCATGGTCCGCCCCTACTGGTCACACCTGAGTGACTGACGCGAGCCGAGTCCGTTTGTCGGGAACATCGCGGGCGCGCTAGTTCGGCGTGAAGTCGATCTTGCCGTCGATCTGGAGGCAGACCTCGGCCAGCAGCTTGGCGCTGTTGTCCAGGTCGGACAGGCTCACGACCTCGACCGGCGTGTGCATGTAGCGGTTCGGCACGCTGATCAGCCCCGCCGCCACGCCGGCGCGTGAGATCTGAATGGCGTTGGCGTCGGTGCCCGTCGCCCGCGGCGCCGCCGCCCGCTGATGCGGAATCTTCTTCTTGCCGGCCGTATCCAGCAGCAGCCTGCCGACGGTGGGGTTGATGTTCGGGCCCAGCTCGATAATCGGGCCCTTGCCCAACGCCAGGTCGCCAAGGCCCTTCTTCTCGGCCCCGGGATAGTCGGTCGTGTGCCCCACGTCGACCGCGATGCCCACCTGCGGATCGACGCCAAAACAGGACGTCCGCGCCCCGCGCAGACCCAGTTCCTCCTGCACCGTACTGACGGCGAACAGCGCACACGTGCGCTTCCGCCGGGCGACCAGCCGCAGCGCCTCCATCACCACGAACGTGCCCACCTTGTCGTCGAAGCCGGGCGAAGCCACCAGGTCGCGCCCCAGCCGCGCCATGCCCAGCTTGAACGTAATCGGGTCGCCCACCGCCACGCGCTTCTCGGCGTCGGCGCGGTTCCTGGCCCCGATGTCGAGCCACAGATCACTCATCTCAACCTTGGCCTTGTCGCGCTCCTCGGCCTTCATCAGGTGGATCGCCTTGCGCCCCACCACGCCCTCGACCGTCCCCTTGGCCGTATGGACCGTCAATCGGCTGCCGGGCAGCACAGCCGCATCCACACCGCCGATCGATTCGAAATGCACGAACCCCTCGTCATTGACGTAGGTCACCATCAGGCCGATCTGATCGCAGTGCCCCGCCAGCATCACCCGCGGCGAGCCGGTCGGGTTCAGCGCCACGATGCAGTTGCCGTGCACGTCGGTGCGGATCTCGTCGGCGACCGACTTCATCCGCTCCCGCACGATCCGCTGCACCGGCTGCTCGAACCCGGACGGCGACGGTGTTTCCTGAATGGCCCGCAAGAACTCGAGCGATTCGGCGCGCATCGGCCCGCTCCTTTCGCGTATAGGGTCGGCCGCAGTTGTAACCGGCTGCGCCGGCTGCGGCAAGCTGTGTCGACGCGGCGCTGGCCGTGGGACGCCGGTTAGGCTACGATCGACCCGGACGAAAACCCAATGCTCCCATGCGGGCGGGTCTGCCTGCTAAGCCGCCTGTCCGCACGCATCACGGAGTCTCAGGCCATGAGCACGCCATCGCTGCCATTGGATTCAAGCAGCACCAGCGACGAGCTGGCCGCCGCCACCCCCGAAATCGCCCTGCTGCCTATCGGCGCCACAGAGCAGCACAGCCACCACCTGCCGTGCAGCACCGATACCCTGGTGGCCGACTACATCTGCGACGGTATCGCACGGCGCCTGCCGATCTGGCGGCTACCGACCATTCCCATCTCCATCTCGCACATGCACCGCGGGTCGTTCGGCAGCGTGTGGGTGACCAACGACACGCTCGCGCTCTACATCAAGGACGTGGTCCTCTCGGTGCGGTGCCAGGGCGTTCGCAAGGTCGTGATCGGCAACTTTCACGGCGGCAACTTCATCGTGCGACCCGTCGTGCAGGACCTCAATCGCGACTACGACGACCTGACCGTTATTCTACTCGAGCCCGAGGTCGACACGTCGGACATCTACGACCACCCGTCGACCATGCGCCACGCAGAGGAGGCTGAAACGTCGGCCGTTCTGGCCATCGCGCCCGAGTTGGTTCACATGGATCTGGCTCGCGATGAAACACCGCCGTACACGCAAAGCTATCTGCTCTACGCGCCGTTTCGCAAGCTTGGCCGGCATTGTTGTTGGGGCACCCCCACAGCCGGCACGGCCGAGAAGGGGCGTCTCGCCCTCGAGCGCCGCATCGGCGCTTCGGTCCGCTTCATTCAGGAAACCTTCGCCAAGGTCGACCGCATCAAGTCTGACAAATAGGGCGGGGGCCACCCGCCGTTTGACTGAACCCCCCCTGTCTCACTTCCGCCCGCAGCACTGCTTGTACTTTTTGCCCGAGCCGCAGGGGCAGGGGTCGTTGCGGCCGGGCGTGTCGCCCTTCTTGAGCGGCTCGGGCGGCTCGGGCGGCGGCAGGTCGCCCTCATCGGGCAAAGCCCCGTCCGACCAACCCTTCTGTTGCCGCTTCCGCCAGAACCTATCGCCAAATGGATCTTTATCTTTGCCCATAGTCCACCTCGGCGCCGATCACTTTGCCCGACCACAGCAGTTCTTGTACTTCTTGCCCGAGCCGCACGGACACGGATCGTTCCGCCCGACCTTCGGCTGCGTGCGGCGGATGGTCTGCGGCCTGGCGCCCTCGCCCTGCTGGGCCATCGCCGCCTGTTGGTCGGCGGTCGCCCCGGCAAAG
>CBFCZG010000214.1:0-7871 GCA_965602375.1 uncultured Phycisphaerae bacterium
TGCCCGCATCGCCCGCGATGCGAAGGACAACTTCGCTGATGGGCCTTGAGTTTCGCCGCGAGGTATAGGCCGACAGGACGACGCGCTGCGGCGCGACCGACTCGACCTTGTTGACCTTCTCGACCGAGCCGGCGCCGCCGGCAAAGCAGGGAAGCACGTCGACGATCTGCCCATCGGCCACGTCGACCGTGACGTGCCAGTCGGTAGCCTCTCTGGACGTCATCGCGTCCCAGCCGAACGACAGCCGGAGCACAAAGCCTTTCTCCTTCGCGATATCGTCGCGCGGCTCGGGCGGCAGTGCGTTGAAGGCGACCCGGCCGTTCTTGATGATGCGGACCGAGTCGATCTTCCCGCAGGCATCGACGCGATATCGCAACTCGCGCGACGTATTGGCCGGCAGTACGTCGCCCATCATCGCGTCGCCACAGCGCAGGTCGAGCGCGATGCGGTCGCCGGTGACCGCAAACGTATGACGGCGGCGCAGGGCGTCAAACACCGACTCGCGCGTGAGCTGCTCGGCTAAAATGCCCGTCAGCCCCTCGCCGTAGCTGGCTGGGTGGCCGAAGTGGTTGTCGGTCGAGGCGAGCAGCCCGATAACGAACCCTCGCTTGAGTTGCTCCATGACCGTCTGCGATTTCTGAGAGCCACCCATCGAGTGCAGCACCATGGGCATGCAGAACTCGGCCTCCATCGAGCAGCCGTGCTCGCTGAACACTTCGACCAACGGCGACACGTCCGAGGCAAGCTGCGGCCAGTTCGCGCCACGCCATCCGCCGTGGTAGCCCACGTGGTGGGGGATCATGATCGCGCCGTGCCGGCGAACGAACTGCTGCAATTCGTCGAGCGATTCACCGGCGAAGAGTTCGCCGCGCTCTGGGACAATCACGTGATAGTCACCGAAGCGACTGGAATGCCACTCGAAGCCCTGAAAGGTGACGAACTGGCCGGGCTGGTAGTGCTGGTCGGCAGCAGCCTGCACGTCGGGCCAACCGTCCTGCACGCGCCGGTAGCCGTCGCGATGAAAATCGACCATCTTCGGATCGTCGGTGGGCATGTCGTGCCACGGCCCGTGCGGCGTGAAGCAGTAGACGTCGAGCAGCGAGCCACGGGCAATCTGGTACGACCGCGCAAGCGAGCCGACGGCGTAGCCGACGCTGTTGTGGTTGTGCAGGTCTGCCCAGAAGGGGCGGTCGGGCATGTTATCGATCCCTTTGCACCCTCACGCACCACCGGTAGAGATCGGGCCGAAGGCCGAAGCGCACGGCCCGGCCTGCGTCACCACCCGAGGGCCGACACGCAGGGCGCTTCGTGTCCGGCCAGGCGCAGCCACAGGTGGATCGCGTAGTTGGTCGAGCGGTTGTGAATGCGGTCGCGGCCCACGCCGTAATTGCTCTGTCCGTAGAGCCCGCCGTAGGCGCGTCGGTCGGCGTGGCCGTTCTCCTGCAAGCTGAGCCCGAACGTGGCGGCGCGCAGCAGTGCGTCGGTCATGGGCGCGGTGTCGTCGCGAAGCTTCTTGATGTGGGCGATTTCGACGAAGTCGAGCAGCGTCAGCGCCGTAACGAACGTGCCGCCGTAGTTGGGGAACGCGCCGGATTCGGCCTGGAGCGACATCATCCACTTGATGCGTTTGCGGGCCAAGTCGAGGTAGCGCTGGTCGTCAAACGCCAGAAACGCCGCCAGGGCGGTGATGGTGGCGAAGTCGTCGTTGCCGACGGTGATGCGGCTTTGCCCGTGCCAGCCGGCGCTGCTGCCGTCGACGTCGGATGGATCGCCCACGGTCAGAAGCTGCTCGGCGACGGGTTTGAGTCCGTCGTTCAGCCAGCGGTCGTCGCCGGCCGTTTTGGCGGTGTAGTAGTAGGCCAGCGCGCCGCCGGCCTGCCAGTCGCCGTGGATGCCCTCTCTGCCCTCAGCCGTCTCGTGATCGAAGAAGCGGTACGGCCAGGTGCCGTCGTCGCTGCCGTGGCGGCTGTACCACTGGCAGAACAGGTTGGCGCGGTCGAGGTAGTCGGCCTTCTCGGTGAGTTTGCCCAGCGTGGCCAGGCCGAAGCATCCGGTGGCGGCGTCGCGACACGAGCCCCAGGGGGTCTGCGGGGTGTGCTCGCGGAAGGCGCCGTACGACTTGGGGTATCTGTTGTCGAGAAATTGGAGGCTGCACAGATAGCCCGCTCCCCATTCGGCGTGTTGTGTGAAGGTGCCGGCCTTTTCCAGACCTTTCACGCGGCCCAGACACAGCAACGAGGACACGGCCAGCGCCTGACTCCACACGCCCGTGCCGCGGCATTGGCCGGTGGCTGGGAAGTACTCGTAGAGAAACCGTCCTTCGTCGGCCGACTCATCGACCCCGCCCCATCGCTGGTGCGGGGCGTTCTGGTTGTTGGCAAACCACAGTCCGGCGACGCGGGCGGCTTCGAGGAACTCCGCCCGCTGAGAGTCGTTGAGCGATTCACTTACGATCGACACGTGTGGCCCCTTTCATATGGATGCGAAGAAACCGGCGGCGATGGTAGCCGATGTGGCGAGACTGCTCAATCCGGCAAGTGTGCCACTGCTCTGGAGTAGTAATGATGATCTCGCGTCAGAGACGACACTGCTCAAGAGCAGTGGCACACGGCGTGGCTGCTCAATCAGCCGGCGCACCTTTAGAACCGGCGCGCTGCGAGCCTACGGCGGGGCGCTCCGCGGTATTCTGCGTGCCTTCTGTTACGGCGCAGGCGCGGAAGCGAGTGGGTCTTGCTTCATGATTCCCTCGTCCCAGCAGAGGAAATCATCGATGATGAAGACCACGTCCTTTTCGGCCACGCCGTCGGCCGGCATCGCGCGGATGTAGAAGCCGGCCAGACGTCCGTTGGGCGGCAGCGGTCGCCCCGGATAGGCCGGCGAGCGAAGCTCATCAATGCCGCACTCCAGTACGTTCCATTCGTTCTGCTTGAGCTGGGAGAACAGGATTTCGTACCAGGCGTCGGGCTTGTCCTCGGTCGAGCCGTCGTGCGGCAGACCGGGCAGGTCGATGTCGGTTCGGTCCTGCGTGCGAAGCTCCACCGCCCGGACGCCCGACACGTACGCGGCGAAGCGCACGTGGGTGCTGTGATTCAGCACGCCCATGTTGCGATACACCTTCAACTGTCGGCCGCCGTCGGCCGTGGCCAGGGAGTTGTCGAGGGCGAAGTCGCTGCCATTATACGTCGGTTGTGTCACCAGCTTGCCCTGCCAGCCGTCGCGGTCGCCCCGCTCGAAATCCTGATAATAGTTCACGCCGGGCAGCGCTTTGGAGTAGGGATAGCTACCCCAGTCGGTGTAATCGACGACTACACTGGGCGGGAGCCCTGGCTGCGGTGGTGTGTTCGGCGACGGCAAACACGTTATCTTGATCTCGCGCATGAGCGGCCAGTGTTTGTTGCCGGTGTCGATCGTGTGTTGTGTCGCGCCGGGCCGCACGCGGAAGCGGGCCGTACGGCGGACGACCTGACGCTTGTCGTTCATCTGGTCGTATACGTAGTCCACGTCCAACGGGTGGTCGGCCAGCGCTGCTTCGTTCTTGCACAGAACCGACACTCTGTTGGCACCGGGCAGCAGCGCCGGCAGGACGGTGTAGTTGTGGTGGAACACGCCGACGATCCGCAGCGGTTTGAGCCGCAGATTGCTCCCCGGTTCGAACGTGAAACGCAGCGTTGCGCGGAATTGGCAGTTGAGCAGTTCGTAGAGGCGCGGGCGTTTGCCTTCGCCGCCGGGCCAGACGCGCTGCCAGGGCTTGTCGGCGGTTTTGCAGTCGATCACCAGACCCGAGGTGGGCAGCGGCTTGTCGACCCAGCCGTCGGCGAAGTAATAGGGCAGCGCGAGTTCGACCTCGAACGAGCCCGGCTTGCTCGGATCGACCTGGTGCAGAAATCCGTCGGTGACGGTCAGGTTCTGGATGTTGCTGCCCAAGGTGTGCAGTGCGCGCCAGCCGTCGGCGAAATCGCAGATCAGTCGACCATTCGCCCCGAAGCCGGGCAACGCGGGCAGCGGCGCGGTGGGCAGGCCGCCGCGCATCGCATCGGGCCACGGCTGGTCGCGCCTGGCGCGCTCGGGCATGTCTTCGGGCAGGTAGTTGACGCGGGCATAGCCTATGTCCGGGTCGGGGAACCACGACCACACCACCGTCATGCCCGGGCGGAGATCGAGACGGTACTGATACTTCCAGGTGGGGTTTTTGCGCTTGGAGTCGATGTAGGCGGCGTCTGTGGGGCGGGGCTTGTCGAAGGGCATCGAGTCGTCCGGCGTGTACAGTTTCGCCACGCCCGACAGCCAGTCGTGACCGTTGAACCACGGATAGCTTTTGTGCGGCGGCCCGAAAAGCAGTGTCGGGTCGTTGGCGATCTCGTGGACGCTGGCGACCGAGCCGTCGGCCTTGACGTAGTAGTTGTGCATGTCGGAGTCGTACATCCGCCACGCGTTGTCGTAGAAAACCTCGGTGATCACATGCCCTTGCCCCCGGGCGATGTCGGCGGGCAGCCCGGCCTCGCGCGCCAGTGCAGCCAGCATTCCGCCGCACGGTCCGCACTGCATCTGTCCGTGGAGATTCAGGATGGTAACCGGGTTGGCCATCTCCGGCGTGGGATGGCCGGGGCTCTTGTGGAAAGTTCGCAGACGCAGGAAGTTCCAAAGGGCCTCAGCTTTTGCCCGGTCCGACATGGCCGGATCGACGACGTCGCTGATGATCCGCTCGACGGAGCTACAGTCGATCGTCCGGTCGTTGACGATGCGGACGTCTACGATGCCGACGGGGTGATCCGTCTTTGCTTCGGGCTGCGTGACAGGCGAAGGAGCCCCGGACACAGCCGACAACACGATCCCTGCCACCACAAGTTCACACAGATAAAACATACACAAACTCCCGTTCTCGTTACTGCCCGCGGATCATACCAGAGCCCTAGCGCCTGCGGTACTTCAAGCCCTACAGCAACTACTTACCCAACATCAACGGCTTGACGCTTACCTTCGGGTCCGACAAGGTGCCGCGTACCTGATAGGTCACCACCTTGTCGCTCATCTTCTTGAGTAGATCGCCGACCCTGCCCAGGCGGTCCTGGAACTTCTCCAGCATCCCGCCGTTGACCTCGAGGTCCAGCCGACCATCGTAGCCAATCCGTCCCTTACCGCGGAAGGCGACCAGCGCCGTGATAGCCTCGGCCTCCGTGACGTCCACATGGTCGGGCTTCAGCGTGAAGTCCGCATGAGCGGTGTCGTTGGCGCCGGCGTCCATTCCGATCGTGCTCTTAGCCTTGGCCGCCAGCGCCAACAGGTTCTTGACCACCGGCAGGTTCACCAGGCGAGCCTGATCGATATCCAGGCTTCCCTCACCCGATAGCGAATCAGGCAGGCTGGTCAGCTGACCGCGCAGGCCTCCCTCGCTGCGAACCCGCCCGGCGTACTGCGGCTGATCCTGCTTCATGAGGCGCAGCGTTTCCTCGATTCTGATGTCCTCAACCTTCCACGACATGTCGATGGGATGGCCCGCATCCAACCCCACCGTAGCTCGACCCGCTCCCTGCCCGCCGAGCAAGGTGGCCTCGTACTCCAGCGCCGCCACTCCGTCGGCAGCTTTAAGCCGAAGCCCAAAGGTGTTACACGGCAGATAGGTCTTGCCCAACAGTAGGCTGGCATCTTTCAGGTCGAATCGGGCTCGTCCGATGACCGCACGTGGTTGCTTTAGCGGCACCTGGCCCTGCATGGTGAGCGTCAATTCACCCTGCGGCTGATAGCGCTGGATCAGGCTCCGTTCGGCCTGATCGAGGGTGTCGTAGCTTTCTTTTCGCAAGGATGCGCGGGCGTCGAGATTGCTGATATCGAGCACGGCGGTGTCCGGGTTGATTCGCCCGACCAGTTTCGCGACGAACAGCGGTTCACGTTTCAGCGTGCACGCCAGCGGGTACCAGTCGGGCTTATCGGCGATCGCCTCCAGGCGAACCTGAAGGGCGTCAAACCGCAGAGGAATCTTCCCCAGCGTCGCGCTGGCGTCTTGCAGGTCGAGTGTCGCCTGGCCGGTGGCAGCGCGTGGTCGATGCAATGGTACCTGCCCCTGCATGGTCACGGTCAGCTCGCCTTGCGGCTGATAGCGATCGAGCAGGCTCCGCTCGGCCTGACCGAGCGTCTGATAGCTTTCCTGCCGCAGCGATGCGCGTGCCTCAAGCCTGCCAACATCCAGCACGGCGGTGTCCAGGTTGATTCGGCCGTCCAGTTCGACCGCCAGCAGTGGTTCACGCCTCAGGGTACCGCCCAGCGCATACCAGCCGGGCTGGTCAGAGACGGGGGGCGTATCCAGCGCAATGTTGATGTCCGAAAGTGTGAACGGCTCTGAGGCCGCTGCCTGATACGTAAACTCTCCATCGCGAATCTCCACGTGACGCAGAACCAACACATCGCTGAAGCGCTGCCCCTCGGGTACGGAGCCGGCGTCCTGCAAAACCGTTGACTGAATGAAGTCGCGCCAGCCCACCAGTTCGCCGTCCACGCCCGTGACAACCCGGACGTCCAGCCCGTCCAGCTCGATGCGCTGGATCTGGATGGGTTTGCCCGTGCGAGGCACCTCGGCCAACTCCAGCAGCAATCGCGCCACGGTGATGATCGGCTGATCTTCCGCCGTCAACACAAAGCCGTCCACCACGACCGTACTCGGAGCCTGGTAATCCAACGACACAAACCCGACCCGCGGAGTGATATGGGCCTGCAACACCCCGACAATCTGGCGTCCGATCCACTGCTCCAACTCGGTGGAGCCGGCTCGGCCGATATAGAGCCAGATCACCGGCAGCGCGACCGCGATAAGCGCCGCGACGGAAAATCCTATTTTTACAGTCCTCTTCACGCGTCGCCCTCTGCCATTACCTCACCTCGCTCTATGCTCCCTCGCGCGTCGGTCACCGGACCGAGGCGCCGACCCGCAAGCCGCCCGCCAGCTCGCCGACAGAGTACCCTAGCGCGCGGCATGGGCTCCGTCGAGTGCAGAAAGCCAATCTTCGCGTGTGTGCACACCCGAGGCTATTGGGCGAGGTACCGTGGCAGGCTTACAGGGCAGCGCAGACTCACCGGGCCGTGCCCGTTACCATGTCGGACGTTCAAGACGCGCCCGCTGCGTCCGTAATGCCCGCCCGGGCAGGAGTAGTATGTATGTGGTACACGCCGTGGATCGTCTCCGAGCACGTGCCGGATGTGTCGACACTGAAAAACCTGGTCGCCAGCCCGCGGTTCGCCGGCAAGACCGGTCAGGATTTGGCGGTCGCGCTCTGGGAGCTCATCGTCGACCGCGACCTGGGAATCTTTCACTACTTCCCCGCACGCGAGAATTTCTGGCATCAGGACGTGTACGACCCGCTGAAAATCCTCAACGTCTATGGCTTTACGATCTGTCACTGCCACGCCCACATGCTGGCGATGATCTACCGTGAAGCGGGGATGGACGCCCGCATCGCCGACATTCGCGGCCACGAAGGCACCGAGGTGCGCTGCGACGGCGGCTGGCACTATCTCGACTGCGACCTCCAGGGCTTCCACAGGCTGCGACCGCCCAACGAGCACGTCATCGCTTCGCGCGAGCAACTCTATGCAGACCCCACGCTTGTGTCCGACCAGCCGAACCCGTCCAACCCGTACTTTCTGCCCGATCGGCTCCCCGAGCGGATCCAGGACCTCTATACCGCCAAACCGTCATGGACCGAACTGAAGGAAGAGCGCATCCACTCGACGGATTTCGTGTTGCGGCCCGGCGAGACGATGACGCGGTATTTCCATCACCGAGGACGCTGGGTTGTCTTCGATAACTACGCATCAGGGTTCAGGCGCTTCGCCAAAGAGACCAGCCACGAGGGGCCGACGGAGCGCTTCTGGCCGCGGCG
>CBFCZG010000215.1:0-7852 GCA_965602375.1 uncultured Phycisphaerae bacterium
TGAGCGGTGCGGCCAAGACCGACGACGACTGGTTTGCCGCGCGGCCGGGGTGGAACACCACGCCGGAGGGCGAGCTGGCGCAGGCCGACTATGTCGAGAAACTCTACCGCGTACTGTTCAGCCACCCGTCGGTTGAGGCGATCACGTGGTGGGATTTCAGCGACTACCACGCGTGGCAAGGGGCGCCGGCGGGCCTGTTGCGCAAAGACCAGAGTCCCAAACCCGCCTACGAGCGGTTGCTCAAGTTGATTAAAAGAGCGTGGTGGACCCGCGAAACGGGGGCTAGCCGGGCCGACGGAACGGCGACTTTTCGTGTTTTCCGAGGGCGTCATCAAGTTACCGCGCAAGGCGCGGACGGCGCTCGCGCCACGACGGAGGTCACCGCGGCAAGAGACAGGCCGAACCGGGTGATCCTCCGTGTGGGCAAGGTGCAGTAATGGCCGACTGGAAAGAGACCGACGTGATCGTCGTCGATCAGCCGGAGCTGAGCAGGGCGGAGCGCGTCTATCTGCCGGCGATCTTCGCGGGCATGAAGCGGACGCTCCGACATCTGCTCACCAAGCGCTATCGCGACGAGATCGTCGTGCAGTATCCCGAGCAGAAGCGCGACGTGCCCGTACGGATCCATCGCGGCCTGCACAGGCTCAATCGCGACGAGCAGGGGCGCGTGGCGTGTGTCGCGTGTTTCATGTGTGCGACGGCCTGTCCCGCCCATTGCATCCATATCGTCGGCGATGTGGCGCCCTGGCCGGATCGTGACAAGTATCCTGTGCGATTCGATATCGATGAGTTACGTTGCATCTTCTGCGGAATGTGCGAGGAAGCCTGTCCGGTCGACGCGATTGAGCTGACCACGCACCACGACCTGGTGGGCCGGACGCGCGAGTCGCTGATTCTCGATAAAGAAAAGTTGCTGGAAGTGTACGACCGAACCAACAAGATCAAGCCGCGCAAGGGTCCGTCGATCACCGGATACAGGATCGGCGAGAAGTCGGGCTAGCGCGGCGACGGGCCCGGCGCGGTCAGGCCCGAACAGCCGGGGACACGACAGAGTGACGGCAGAACTGGCTTACGGGATCTACGCAACGCTGTTCGCCGCTGCGGTGGGGCTCGTGTTGCTCTGCCCGCGGGCGCATAGGCGCTACGCCCGTGCCGGGGCGGTCCTGGCGATCGGCGGCGTGGCGTTGCTGCTGACCGATCTGACGGGCCGCATGCCGGTGGGCCAGAGCATGAATGGTCTGTTCTACGTGTTCGCACTGCTGGCCATCCTTTCGGCTGGACGGGTGATTACGACGAGCCGACCGGTATACGCCGCGCTGTACCTCGTGGTGACCGTGCTGGCGGTGGCCGGCCTGCTCGTGCTGGCCGAGGCCGAGTTCCTCGCGGCCGCCCTGGTCATCGTCTATGCCGGGGCGATCGTGGTGACGTATGTGTTCGTGATCATGCTCGCCCAGCAGTCGCGTGCGACCGAGTACGACGCCACGACACGCGAGCCGACGGCAGCGGTAGCTGCGGGCTTTCTGTTGACGGCTGCCATCTGCGGCGTGATCGCCCAGACTCGCTGGACCGATGCGGCGGTCACCCCACCGGCGCCGGAGGGCAATACTATCGCCGTCGCCAGTGTGCTTCTCAGTACATATGCCATCTCGCTGGAAGTGGCGGGCGTTCTCCTGCTGGTGGCGATTGTGGGAGCCATTTACATCGTGCGACGCGAGTCAGACACCCAGGAGGCCCAGCAACCATGACCGATGCGTCCTGTTACATGGTCGTTGGCGCGATTCTATTCGGACTCGGGCTGGTCGGCTTTCTCAGCCGGCGAAACCTCATCGTGATGTTCCTGTCGACAGAGGTGATGTTCCAGGGCGTGCTGGTGAACCTGGTGGCGTTCGGCCGGTACCACGGAAACCTCGATGGTCAGGCGTTCGCCATGTTTCTGCTCGTGATCGCAGCGGTAGAGGCGGCGCTGGCGCTCGCTTTGGTTGTGGTGCTGTTCCGCCGGCAGGCCACGCTCGACGCCGAGGCCTGGAGATCGATGCGAGGCTGACTTTGATCGGAGAGACGGTCGAGAATGCATTTCTTTGTGGATAACGCCTGGCTGATCCCCGTTCTGCCGCTGCTCGGCGCGATCGCGGCGGGCGCGCTCGGCCCGACGTGGCTGCGTGGCCGTTCGCACTGGCCGGTCATTGCCGGTGTGGTGCTGGCCTTTGTCGCGTCGGCCGGGTTGCTGATGGGCGTGCGCCAGCTCGACCCTGCCCAATATGGGCACAACTACCACGTCTATGACTGGATCTCCGCCGGCGATGGCTCATGGCTGACCGTCAGCTTCCGAATCGATCCACTCACCGCGATCATGCTCGTGACGGTGACCAGCGTTTCGAGCCTGGTGGTGATCTACTCGCGCAGCTACATGCGTCATCACGGCGATCGACCCGAGCGGGGCTACGAACGCTTCTTCGCTTACATGGGCCTGTTCGTCTTCTCGATGTGTGTGCTGGTACTGGCCGGCAACTTCCTGCTGCTCTACCTGGGTTGGGAGGCGGTGGGCCTGTGCAGCTATCTGCTGATCGGCTTTTACTACGAGCGTCCAGCCGCACGGTCGGCGGCCATGAAGGCGTTCGTGGTCAATCGCATCGGCGATTTCGGGTTCGGGCTCGGCGTGCTGCTGATCTACCTCAAGCTGGGCAGCCTCGATTACACGTACGTATTCGCGCATATCGGCGAGTTGGGTGGCGCGGTGGCGACGGCCATCGCACTGCTGCTGTTTTGCGGGGCGATCGGCAAGAGTGCGCAGATTCCGCTGTATGTCTGGTTGCCCGATGCGATGGAAGGCCCCAGTCCCGTCTCGGCCCTGATTCACGCCGCCACGATGGTCACCGCGGGCGTGTACATGGTTGCCCGTTGCGGAGCTATCTTCGTTGCGTCGGAGATCGCGCTGCCGCTCGTCGCTTCGGTGGGCGCGGTGACGGCGCTGTTCGCCGCAACCATCGCGCTGGCGCAGTACGATATGAAGCGCATCCTGGCGTACTCGACCATCAGCCAGTTGGGTTACATGTTCCTGGCGCTGGGGGCCGTCGCACCGGCCGCTGCGATCTTCCATCTCTACACGCACGCGTTCTTCAAGGCGCTTCTGTTTCTGGGAGCCGGCAGCGTGATGCATGCGCTTGCCGGCGTAATCGACATTCGGCAGTTCAGCGGGCTGCGACGCCGGATGCCCGTAACCTGGATTACCTTTGTGGCGGGAGGTTTGGCGCTGGCGGGCTTTCCGCTGACGGCGGGCTTCTTCAGCAAAGATCAGATCATCCATGCGGCGTGGCAGTTTCACCCCGTGTTCGGCGTCCTCGGGTTGCTCACCGCGCTTCTGACGGCGGTCTATACGTTCCGCATGATTTTCTGGGCGTTCTGGGGGCCTGAGACCGCCCCCGAAGGTGTGGCGGTGCACGAATCGAGCCGGTGGATGACCGTACCGTTGATCGTGCTGGCCGTCGGCGCCGTGTTCGCCGGGTACTGGCATTTCGACAAGTTCCTCTCGCCTGTCGTTGAGGTGACAGGCCATGCTTCACACGGGCATGACAGCAGTGCGCACGGGATCATGATTGCTTCCGCTGTACTGGCCGTGGTGGGCATCGTCATCGCGTGGATTCTTTATCGCGCATGGCCGCAGTTGGCCCAAAGCATCGCCGATAGGGCGAAAGCCGCATACCAGCTCCTGCACAACAAGTACTACGTTGACGAGGCATACGACGAAGCCATCGTGCAGCCGCTGCACGGGCTGGGGCGTGGGATGTTCGCCTGCGACAACTACGTAATCGACGGGCTGCTGTGGATCATCACGGCCATCCCGCGGGCGGCGGCGTTCCTGCTGCGAGAGTTTCAGCGCGGCGCCGTGCAGGGCTACGCGCTGGCGATGGCGATCGGCGTGGCTGCGATCCTGATTGGTTGGTTGGTAGCTTCATGATCGAGCTGCTAGGTGAGTGGATTCTGACCGTTGTCATCTTCCTGCCGCTGGCGGGCGCGGGACTGGTGTGCCTGTTGCGAGCCGACGCGGTCCGGGCCATTCGGCGCACAGCAATGGCTGTGGCCGTCGTCGATCTGGCCGTGACCGCGGTGGCGTTGGGGCTCTTCTGGCAAGTCGGGCTCGACGGCGAATACGTGCTCGAGAAAAACGTAGCCTGGATCGGCGGGGCGGGCAGCGCCCTGCCCAGCATCGACATACGCTACCACGTGGGGATTGACGGCATCAGCGCCTGGCTTCTGGGCCTGACGGCGCTGCTGACACCGCTGGCGATCTGGGCCAGCTTCTCGGGCATCCGCGAGCGCGTGAAGGAATACTACGCCCTCATGTTGGTCCTGCACTGTGGCATGCTCGGCGTGTTCTGCGCCATGGACCTGCTGCTGTTCTACATCTTCTTCGAGTTCACGCTCGTGCCGCTGTTCCTGATCATCGGAATCTGGGGCGGCCCCGAGAAGACTCGGGCTGCCAACAAGTTTTTCATTTATACCATCGCCGGCAGCGTGCTGACGTTTGCGGGCATTCTGTACCTGGCGTGGCAGGCCTATCAGCACACGACCCCCGCGCGCTTCACCTTCGACTTGGCGACCCTGTACAGTCTCTCAGCACGGGGACTGCTGCCCAGCAATGTGCAATCGTGGCTGTTCGTGGCGCTGTTGGCCGGGTTCGCGATCAAGGTGCCGTTGTTCCCCGTGCACACGTGGCTGCCGCTGGCGCATACCGAAGCGCCGACGGCGGGCAGCGTGATCCTTGCCGGCGTGCTGCTCAAGCTGGGCACCTACGGATTCCTGCGTTTCAGCCTGCCCATGCTGCCCGATGCGGCCGTTCGATTCGCCCCGTTCATGGGCGTGTTGGCCGTGGCGGGGATCATCTACGGCGCCCTATGCGCGTGGGTGCAGCGCGACATCAAGAAGCTGGTGGCCTACTCCTCGGTCTCGCACCTGGGGTTCTGCATCCTGGGCATGTTCAGCATGAAGACGGCGGGGCTGAGCGGCTCGGTGATGTACATGATCAACCACGGCCTGGCGACCGGCGCGTTGTTCCTTGTCGTCGGCATGATCTACGAACGCTACCACACGCGCAACATCGACCAGATCGGCGGTCTGGCCCGGCGCATGCCCGTGATGAGCTTTTTTCTGATTGTCTTCACACTGGCCAGCATCGGCCTGCCAGGGCTCAACGGCTTCGTCAGCGAATTCCTCGTCCTGTTGGGCACGTTCACGTCGGCCAAGACGGTCCAGTTCGCCGGCGAAACGGTGCAAGGCCCGCTGGGCGTGCCGTACGCCGTCGCCGCGGCCACGGGCATCGTGCTCAGTGCCGTGTACATGCTGTGGATGTGCCGGTGCGTGCTGTTCGGCCCGATCGTCGAGCCCGAGCATACGCCCGACCTGTCGGCCGGACTGTCAGCCGATCTGACCCGTCGCGAGGTTGGTGTGCTCGCCCCCATCGCGGTGTTGTGCCTGCTTCTGGGTGTGCTGCCCAAGCCCTTGCTCGATTCGATGGAGCCGGCTATCGAGCGACAGGTGCTCGCCCGTATCTACGCCGCACCCACGCCGCAGCAACCGGTACTGCCGCGCAACATCGCCGAGGCCGATCCGCCCGTTCTGCAACGATCCCTTCGGCGGATCGCGGACCCAGCGCATATCGCGCCGTCCGTAGCGCACCGGGCAGCTCATCCGCCCAACACGAGCCGGACCCCTGCTGGGAGGTCAACGCATGGCATACCTTGACCTGCTGGCACCGGAACTGGTGGTGGCCGTCGGGGCGATGGTCGTCCTGCTGATGGGCGTGGCCACCAAGCGATCGTGGCGCGACGCGGCTGCGGGCCTGGCGCTGCTGGTCTTGCTGGGGGCGTTTGCACTCGCGATCCGCACCGCGCCGGACGGCCAATGGCTCGGCGGCGTTCGCATTGGGTGGTTGGCGTGGATCACGCGGCTGGTGGGCCTGGCGGTGTCGGCCCTGTTGCTGCTGGTGGCCTGGCACCTGCCCGCTTCGAGGCAGCGCGGCGAATTCTTCGCCATGCTGATGTTCTCAACGCTGGGAGTGCTGCTGGTCGGTGCGGCCGACGATCTGCTCCTGCTGTTTCTGGCCCTCGAACTGGTAAGCGTACCGACCTATGTGCTGGTGGTCATGGGGCGAAACCATCTGCGAGCCGAAGAAGCGGGTGTGAAGTACTTCTTCCTTGGCGCCATGGCCGCCGCCATGACCGTGTACGGGTTCAGCTTCCTCTACGGCATTTGCGGCAGTACGAACCTGACGCACGTGTCGGCGGCCGTTGCCCAGCGCGGGCTGACCGACCCCTTGGTGATCGTCGGGTTGACGCTTTCGGTCGCGGGGATGGCGTTCAAGATCGCGGCCGTCCCGCTGCACTTCTACGCAGCCGACGTATACCAGGGAGCCGCCGCGCCCGTGACAGGAATGCTCGGCTTCCTGCCAAAGATGGCCGGCATGGTCGCGCTGATCAAACTGGTGGCACTGAGCGGTTGGCCGTTGGTAGGCGCGCCCTTCTGGCTGTTGTGGGTCGTGGCCGCGACAACCATGACCGTCGGCAACGTGCTGGCGCTGCTTCAGCGCAACGTCAAACGGATGCTGGCCTACTCGAGTATCGCGCACAGCGGCTACATGCTCATCGGGCTTTTGGTGGGTCCGCGGGGCGGCGAGCCCATGCGCGACGGCGTGACGGCGATGCTGTTCTACATCTCGGTCTACGCTGTGATGAATCTGGGGGCATTCGCCGTGCTGGCCTATCTGAAGATTCGAGGTCAGGAGGCGGAAGACCTCGACGACATCGCCGGCCTGGCGCGGCGCGACGGCGTGGCGGCGCTGATTCTGGCGGTCTGCGTGTTCGGCCTGATGGGCATGCCGCCGACGGGTGGCTTTCTGGCCAAGGTGTACGTGTTCGGATCGGCCCTGGCCACCGACCGGCCCGCGATGATCGCATTGGCCGTGATCGCCGTAATCAACTCGGCCATAGCAGCCGCCTATTACCTCCGCATCGTCGGGGCGTGCTATTTGGCTCAACCGGTGGGCGAAGCATCATCCCAGCCCGCGTTCAGCCTCAAGGTTGGTCTGGCTCTGTGCGGTCTTCTCGTGCTGGCGCTGGGGATCGGACCGCAAAATCTGATGCGTTGCGTCAGCCAGGCCAGTCGCGACCTGCGGACGGTGGGTAGCTACCAACATCCGGCTCTGGTGCAGAATGTCGACCAGGGCCCGTACCTTGCCGACGCGCATAAAAATGGCGACGAACCGGCTGGCCTGTCAGTCCGTCGCCTCACGACTCGCCCCTGAGCCGTTTACGTCCCTTCCGCAACTTTCTCCGCGCCCAAGCCCTCGATCGAGCCCTTGGTTTTCTCAGGCCCCTTTCCCATCTGGAGTGGACTTCAGCAAAGGCTGTGCCAACATATCGGACTACAGAACAGGCTCGGCACAAAGTCGCCTGTAAGGCCGTCAGGGGCGAATTCCGAGCAGACGTCTTGCTGCACCGCGTCGGCGTAGCCGGTAAGATTGGCGAAATTGCCCAGCCTGGAACTGCCCAGGGCGGTGATATTACCCAATACCCGTCTCGGCAGCACAGTGGAGGATAGACATGTCACGTGCAGAGGTGTTGATCGACACGCGCCGGGTGACCGGTCCGGTGAACCCGCTGGTTTACGGGCACTTCATCGAACATCTGGGGCGGTGCATATACGGCGGCGTGTACGAAGAGGGATCGACCCTCGCCGACGCCCAGGGCTTCCGCACGGATGTGCTGGCGGCCGCCGCCCAGCTCGACCCGACGATTGTTCGCTACCCCGGCGGCAACTTCGCCCGCGTCTACCCCTGGCGCGATGGCGGAGGTCCCCC
>CBFCZG010000216.1:0-7833 GCA_965602375.1 uncultured Phycisphaerae bacterium
CGTTCTCGCCGGATTGAATCTTGCATCCTCGCTTGCCTTGGCCGAACCGTTGCAGTGGATCGACGGCCCCGGCGCCAACGGGCATTACTACCAGCGGGTGACCCACCCGCTCTCATGGGCCAAAGCCAGGAAAGCTGCTGAAAACATGGAATGGCCGCCCGGCTCGGGGATCTTCGGCCACCTGGTCACCATCACCTCCGACGACGAGCAGGCCTTCGTCGAGGCCTCCATTCTCGCCCCGCCCATAGAGGCCCACCTGCCCGCATGGATAGGCCGATGGCAGGACAAAGACGCACCGGACTTCGCCGAGCCCGACGGCGGTTGGCAGGGCATCAAGGTGCCCTACCCGCCATACGACGAGGGCCAGGCCTATACGCACTGGTGGTCCGGCCAACCCAATAACTGGCCGATCGCGGCAGAAGACCGTGTCGAGATGTTTCAGACCGCCAGCAACGGCCGATACGGCTTCTGGAACGATCAGTGGGGCGTCTTCTCTCGCGAGTACATCGTCGAATGGGGCCCCGAAGATGCCAGTGAGATATCGGTCTTCGTCGACATCAAGCCCGGCTCCTGCCCGAACCCGTTCAACCCCAAGAGCAGAGGCATGCTGCCGGTCGCCATTCTGGGGACAGAGGATTTCGATGTGTCGACCGTTGACCTCGACACGATCCTGCTGGTCCGCGAGGGTGTTGATGGCAGCGTGGCTCCGGCGAGGGTGGGCTTCGAGGATGTCGGCACCCCCGTCGACGGCGAGGAGTGCGAATGTCACGACCTGGACGGCGACGGATGGCTTGACCTGACACTCAAGTTCCGCACGCAGGAAATCGTGGCCAACCTTAACGGCGGCTCTCTGCCCGACGACGAAGTCGTTTCACTCACCGTAATAGGTGGTAGTCTCGAAACTGGCGAGCTATTCGCCGGGTCCGATTGCGTGCGGCTCGTGCCCGCCAACAAGATACCCGACAAGTTGCCAAACGGCTGCGGCAACGGCGTGGCTCTTCCGATGCTCACCGTCGGGGCCTTCTGCACCTTTGCCCCGCGCCGCACACGCAATCGCCGGCGGTGACATAGGTGCCCCAGGTCCTTCCTCGGGCCTGGGGCACACAACTCCTCATCTGCAACTCGTTGGGTGTGCGACGAATTTACGGATAACGTAGGGCGGGTTCCGCCCGCTTGGGTCCCCCGTCCTTTGCGCGAGCAAAGGGTGGGGAATGCTCTTACGTGTACCCCGGCGCGTTCGACTGAGCGCTCGCCGAAGTCGCCGGGACTTGCACGCGCGTTGGGTGCCACCCTCAACCGCAGCGAAGCGAAGGTTGTGGGTGTCGCGTGACATGCCCATGCTCGCGCTGAGCGACCAACGCCAGGATGTAGGGTGGGTCATCGACCCACCCTATCAAGGGTAAATGTAGCTCGTAGCGTTAACGGCGAGTGGCGCCTATGAGCAAGCCGCCGTCAAGGGGCCCGTGTGGCCCTGTTCTCGAACAGTGTCTTCTCTGGTCGGTTGTCCCCTCTCTATGGGTCCCTCTGGCGGGCTGGCGCATCCCAGTATCTTTATTGATATTCCGGATGATGGGCGCCCCGTTCCTTCCAGGAGCGGGGGACTGACGAAGTCGCGTGACATGCCCACGCTCGCGCTGAGCGACCAACGCCAGCCGAAGCGCCGCGGGGACACGCGTAACCCGCTTGCCATCCCGCCACTACGGATTCGGATTGACGCCCTGCACCATCAGGTTGTCGGTATAGCGCGCGGGCGCGGCTTCGTAGATATCCTTGCAGCGAGACGAACAGAAGTACACGTAGGGCCCACCTTGCGCGAGTGCAACCGACTGCCGCGGATCGACCTTACGTCCCGTCACCGGACACCGCGTCTGGTACGTGTAGCTCGCCGCCAACGCCCCGGCGTACCGCTCCGGGTCGGCCTCATAGAGATTCTTGCAGGTGTCGCACGAAGTGCAGAAGTACACCCGCTCGCCGAACAGATCCGTATAGCGGTCCCGTAGTACCGGGTCGCCGTTGATCGGGCAGGTCACCTGAACACGGGGCCGTGCGCTAAGCACTTGCCGCTGCATCTCAACAAGATCGCGATACCCCTGCGGATCCTGCTCGAAGCGGCTGATGCATTCCGCACAGCAGAAGTACACCGGGCCGTCCGCCCGCACGATCCGAACCAGCAGGTTCGCCGGCTTTCCGCTCACCGGGCACGGCGGCGGCGGCTCGGCCGGCTCCAGCGCAACGGTACCCTCCACGTTGGGCCCCATCGCGAACTGACTACAGCCACACACCGCCAGAGGCAGGCCGATCAGTGTCAGCATCCTCGCCAGGGTCAAACGCATGAAACCACCTCACGCAAAGGATAGGACGCGCATCGGGCCTATTCGCCGCGCCGGGGTCGCATCCCGCAAACCGTCCATACACCCTCCCGGGTGCCACTGGCGGCTTGCCCGCCAGTGCTCGCTTGCGCCGTCCTCGAGTTGGATGCGTCGGGCCGCCCGATTCTTCGCGCGGAGTGAAGAAGGAACGTAGGATGGGTCGAGACCCACCATAGCACTGAGCGCGGGTGGCATGCCCAAGTCCGCTTCGGCGGGCGCGGGCATGTCTTCTGCGGACGCCAATTCCCGACCGGTGTGCCCCGCCGCGGCGGGGCCTTGAACAGTGTCCTGTTCGATACACCGAGTCGCGGGTGCCCCGTTCCTTCCAGCAAGAACGTAGGGTGGGCCATCGACCCACCATATCAAGGTTAGATGTTAGTGCGTTGCGCGGGTTCTATCCCCCCCCATCACCTTCCAAGCTTGTCCAGCAACCGCTCGACCTTCCTATGACCCACGTACGTCTGGGTCACCACCAGATTCCCCGAGAAGTAGCTGATGTTGGCCGACCCGCCGTCCAGGTACCACGCCGCCACCGTCTGAGGGTCCGACCGATCGTTCACCGATCGCCGTATCACGTCCAGCAGCCGGTCGGATCGGCTCTGCTGCGTCTCCTGCTCTTCTACCTGGATGTCGACCTCGCCGAACACGTCGCCCCCGCCGCCGCCCTCGCCCACGTCGACGTCGAAATCCGGCGGCTCGTAGAAATTCGGGATCGTATGCATCAAGCGCCCGACCGTGTACACCTTGGTCTCCAGCGATGTTGGCTGGCGGATCTTGTCTCGCGACGTCACGTAGATATGCCCCGGCCCGATCTTGTAGCCAAGCTCGCCGAAGGGCACGCTGTTGAGTATCAAGCTCAGCAGCCGCCCGAGAGGCACCTTCCTAAGCTTGATATTCACGGTGTAGTCCCGCAGGTCGTAACCCATCTCGGAAAGCTTCGAGTCGATCAGCACGTCGAACTTGCCGGCCTCGCCCAGTTGCTTCAGCGCCGACTCGAGGTCCTTGTCCTTCAGGTTCACGTCGGCCCGTACAGCCTCCAGCGTCACATATACGACCAGCTTCTTCGCTTCCTCGAGCCTCCTGGCCTCGGCGGGGCTCAGCCGTCGCGTAGCCTTGGTGTCTTTCTTGGCTGTCGGCCTGGTATCTTTCTTGGATGTTGGCGGGGCCTCACGCTTCGCCTCGGCCCGGCGCTTCGGCACGGTTATACCCTGCGCCCACGCGCCGACCGCCAGCATGCCGATCACCCCCACCGCCGCGATTGTGGTTTTCTTCCAGCATCTCATAGGCCACCTCCGCCCAACGCCCCCGCCGCGCTCACCAATCTATATTATACACCACCCCAACCGCCCGTGTGGGCGAGCGCCGCGGTTCGTGTAGGGCAGGTTTCTTGGTCTGAGCCCCTCGGCCTGAGCTCGGGACGAAGGCTTGTCGAAGACCACCTGCCATGCTGCGACGGCGATCCGATGGACCAACGAGCACCGGCATCTCCGAGCGAACGGGCCAACAGCCGTCTAACATGTCCACGCAGCCCCGACGTACATCGGGACGTGGACATGCCACCCAGCCACCCGACCGAGTCGACATCTGCAACCGTGCCGCTGTGGACAATCATGCGGCCAAGCGGCTCAAGACGACCAGGCGCAAAGGAATGTTATCCTAGCGTTCCTTCCGGACCCGTTGGCGGGAGGCACGTCACCGTGATCAACGATGAAGGGTTGCTACCTCTTGCGGTGATACTGTGCGGAATTCATGTCTTCTTGTTCTCGTCGAGACCACTCCCAGGATCATTCGACAGCGTCCTATTCCGACGCTTGCGGTATTGTCTTGCACAATAGTGCGCCAGCGGCGCAATCCCTAACAATAGCACGATCCCTATTGTATAGATCAGTACGCATCGTATCGAGCACAGACCATCTGGATACCATTTCAAGAGGCCCTCAACAAGAAATACAGTGCCAATGAAAGTTCCCAGAATTGTTAGCAGAATTATGTCCCATGGTTGAGGAGTGTAGCGAATCACCTTCCATCGTCGAAAAGGAAGGCGTTGCCCCTGTTCTTGCGAGTAATGCAAAAGGGCCCCATAAAACGCAGCAAATCCTGCGGAATAGATGCAACGCAATATGAAGAAGATCTTGCCTCGGTCGCATTTGCCCTCGCCCCAACTGATGACGGCAACCCACGACGCCACGGCGATGGTCATAAGGGCGAGCCCGGCGATGAGTAACTTCAGTCGTGTGGCATCCTTCATCATCGATCCTCTCTCATTCAATCGTGAACACGATGCACATCACCCCATTCACAATTCAAGCATCATTATACCCACGCGGTCTATTATCGCGAACCGGACGGTTGGTCCTGGTCCTCCCCCAGACCGGGGGACACGATGATGACCCCTCGCGTGACAAGAGCGATCCCGCTGTAGCGAAACACTCGGTGAATCGTCGAGTGCCCCATCCCAGAAGGGATGGCCCACCCGCCCCTTTCTTATCTCCGCGGAACGGCTGGCATCAGCCCGCAACTGCGTGCTTTGGTTAGGCTTACCAATGTGCGGTCATGTACTAGAAGCCATGACGAGAAGCACCGGTAGAACAATGACGTTGTGAAGACCATGTGTAACAGTGGTGACCCACGTAGATTTCCACCATGAAGTGCTCCGGCATTCCAGATACGTGTAGCAAAAGAAGATGCCGCCAACGACGCCCGCAGCGACACCAGATACCACGCCACCGAGGAAATGTACTCCTGCGAAAGGTATCATTCCAGCGAAGAACTGAAAAATGAGGGGCCGATTGAATAACCTGGATAGTTCGATGGGCAAAGTCTGGAACAGCAGGGTCTCAAGTATGGGAGCGAGGAACACTATAGAAACAACTGCGATTAGCGGATCTTTGATGATGGTCTTCCTACTGTCTGCTTCGGGAACCAGAGCGACGATGGACAAGGCAACGATTATCTTGACTGCAAACTGCTGAGTCAGAATCCGGAAAACGAACTGCCGGAGACTCGCGCAGTGCCGTAGTCGTACAGGTCGGAATATCCACATGAACCTTGACTCGAGAGGCATATTCGCATGCCTAACGTCAGCCATGAGGCGCGGGGCCACCGCGACCTCGCCTGGATGGCTGAGTTGGGATATTGGAATCCGACGGGCGTCTCCACGTCCTGAGCTCCCTTGCGAGAAGTGCGAGCATGGGATGGGTGGCTCGTCCTTTCAAGGGCGGGGTGCACCGACAGCCAGTACCGCCCGACTACTCGACGCACCCGCTTCGTCGCAGATATGCCACCGAGTCAGCCACGTGCTGCTTGATCTGCTCCTCGTCGCGCTCGACGCCCTTGGTGCCCTCGAGTTCCATCGTGAACGGGCCGACGAAGCCCCGCTCGTTGAGCAGCCGGAACACCGTCGGAAAGTCCACCACGCCCTCGCCCAGCGTCGGGAAGTCGAACTGCCCCACGCCGCCCCGTGTATCCTTCAGATGCACCGCCTCCACGTACGGCAGCACCTTGCCAAGCTCGCCCACCGCGTCGGCGCCCTCGTTGTAAAAGTAAATGTTCGCTGTATCGAAATTCACCCGCACGTTGGGATGGTCCACCGCCCGCATCGTCTCAGCCGCCACGTCGCCGTTGGTGGCCAGATCCGGGTGCGTTTCGATCACCACGATCACACGGTGTTCCCGCGCCGCGTCGCCGATGGCCCGCAGCCGGGCATAGGCCCGCTCGCGCGACCCATCGGGCGTCCTCACGCTGGTGAACACGCGATCCACCCCGAATTGCTCACACACAGCGAACCCCTCGCCGGCCTTCACAACCACCCCCTCGTCGCTGAGGTCCAGCCGCACCTGAAACGAACTTACCCTCAGCCCCGACGCATCCAGCCTGGCCCGAAGGTCGGCCGCCTCGTCGGCCGTCGGCACAGCCGTCTCGATATGCCCCACGCCGATGGTCGGCAGATGCGTCCACGCCGTCTCGACGAACTGCTTGTAGCTGCCCAGCCGACACGCCAACACGTTCCCGCTCATAATCACTCCAAAGCTACTGCCCTGGCCCCCTTGCTGCGGGGTCAAACCCGGTCCGGCAAAGCGGGCCAAGCCCGATCTTATCCGTAACACGTGTTTTTACAAGCCTTTAGCTTCGAGATCACTGCGTCCAATCCCGCTTGCCACAAAGGCCGGCACCCTCGACCGGGCAGGCCACGCGCAAAAACTTTATCTTTTTGCAAATTGTTTACAATAGAATATAATCGATCGACGTCTACGGATGGCGGAAGGTCGGGCCTGACGCCGTCGGGCGGGCGGAACTCACCCGGCGATCGGCGACAGCCGGCGCGGGCGTCAGCCAAACGCAGGAATGGGTTAAATGGAGGTGCGATCATGATGCGGCGAATCACGGGCAAATGGTTGGTGCCGGTATTGACGGTGGGCATGCTGGCGTTGGGTCAGTATGGCGGGTGTACGATCGACGACGGAGCGTTCGGCTACTTCACCCCCTTCTCGCCGGGCAGTCTCTTCGGCGGGCCGGGTGACTACGGTGGAACCTACGTGATCGAAGAGGAGTACTACGAGGAGGAGTACTACGAAGAGTACGAAGAGGTCTCCTACGTGGACTGGTTCTGGGACCTCTGGTAATCGCTTGTGGTCGCACCCCGGCATGGGCACGAGGCGGGCGCGGTGCTCGCCCGTGCCGATGCCCGGGGCGTCGGCTCGCCGTTATTGGGCGAACAGCCTCTTGCAGAACTCCACGTCCACACTTTCGAGCGAGTCGACCACGGCCCGCACCGAGCCAAGCTGCTCGGCCGGGTGCGACGTGGTAACCGCCAACACCCGCATGTCGGCTGCATGGGCGGCCTCGATGCCGGGCAGCGAATCCTCGATCACCAGACACTCGTGGGCTTGCAGCGGCGGTTCGAGCGGTGCAGCCTCCCGCAAACGCTCCAGCGCCAACAGGTAACCCTCCGGATCGGGCTTGCCGGCCGCAACGTCTTCGGTCGTTACGATTGCGCTGAAACAGTCCTCGATCCCGAGTCGCTGCACGATCAGGTCGACCTCCGATCGAATCGCTCCGGAATTAATTGCCAGCGGCCAGTGCTGGGCCGCACTTCGTGCAAGCTGCTGCACGCCGGGCAGGGGGGCAAGATCGCGCTCGATCATCTTCAGGTACAGTCGCCGCTTCTGCTGAAGCAGGTCGGCCCAGAGCTGCTCGCCGAGCTGCTTGCCCGCATGGGCGAAGGCGTGGACGAACACGCCCGCATCGTCGTAGCCCAGGCAGTGCTCGTAATACTCCTGTCGCGAGAGCGACACTCCATGCTCGCTCAGGGCGCGGGCAAAGGCGGCGTAGTGCACCGGCTCGGTGTCGGCGATCACGCCGTCGCAATCGAAGATGATGGCACGCAACTCGCTCAAGCAAACACCTCCGTAGGCTTTGGGGCGGGGATTATAGGGGCAATCGACGGCGGCGACCACGTTGTGTG
>CBFCZG010000217.1:0-7811 GCA_965602375.1 uncultured Phycisphaerae bacterium
CGGGCAAATCGTGCCCGAAGCCCGCGTCGCCGTCGGCCACGGACAGATGCCGGAGGGCGAGTTGGAGCGCGTGATGATTCGCTTCGTGCGCGGCCACGCCGACATCCTCGTCTGCACGACGATCATCGAAAGCGGGATCGACATTCCCAACGTCAACACGATTTTCATCAACCAGGCCGACCGCTTTGGCCTGGCCGATCTGCACCAGTTGCGCGGGCGCGTCGGGCGCTACAAGCACCGCGCCTACGCCTACCTGCTCTTGCCGGAAGATCGGCCCATCACGCCGGCCGCCGGCAAGCGGCTCAAGGCTATCGAGGAATTCAGCGAGTTGGGGGCGGGCTTCCGCATCGCCATGCGCGATTTGGAGATACGCGGGGCCGGCAACATCCTCGGGCCCGAGCAGAGCGGGCACATCGCAGCCGTCGGCTACGAACTGTATTGCCAGTTGCTCGATATGGCCGTCAGGCGGCTCCGCAACGAGCCGGCCGAGCCGCTCACGCCCGTGCACCTCGACCTGGCGACCACCGGGCGCGTCCCCCGCGACTACATCACCTCCGACCGACAGCGGATGGAGGTGTATCGCCGTGCAGCCACCTGCCGCAGCGTCGAGGACGTCGAGCAGGTCACCAAGGACCTACGCGACGCCTTCGGGCCTCATCCCGAGCCCGTCGAGACGCTCCTGCAACTGGCCGAGATTCGCGTGCTGGCCAGGCATCTGAAGATCCGCTCGATCGTGGTGGACGCACCCGACGTGATCTTCCAGGTCGACGACGTCCGCGCCGTCGAAAAGCCCCTTCACGGCGTATCCGGCACGGTGCGAGTGATCGACCCGCAGACCATCCACTGGCGCCCCGGTCAGAGCTACCTGGAAGGTCCCACGCTGCTGACGATTCTGCGGCGGCGTTTGAGAACCGGCTGAAACGCGGTTAGCCTACGTCGTGGCGCCACGGACCTGACGTTCCCTGGAGGTACAGAGCATGGATTACAGGCGAGTCATCCCCTGTCTGGACGTGAAACACGGTCGGCTGGTCAAAGGGGTCAACTTCGTCGACCTCAAAGACGTGGGCGACCCGGCTGAAAACGGTGCGGCCTACAGCGAGGCCGGCGCCGACGAGCTGGTGTTCCTCGACATTACCGCCACCCTCGAAGGGCGAAAGACGCTCGTCGACGCCGTTCGGCGGACTGTCGAGCGGATCTCCGTGCCGCTTACGGTGGGCGGCGGCATCAACAGCGTCGACGGCATCCGCGAACTGCTCGATGTGGGCGTGACCAACGTGTCGATCAACACCGCCGCCGTCCGCGAGCCCGACTTCGTCAAGCAGGCGGCCGACGAGTTCGGGCGTGAGCACGTCGTGGTGGCCATCGACACGCGCCAGAACGAAACGCTTTCGTCGGGCTTCGAGGTGATGGTCAGCGGGGGCACCAAGCCGACCGGCATCGACGCGGTCGAGTGGGCCAAGAAGGTCGAAGGGCTCGGCGCCGGGCAGATCCTGCCCACCAGCATGGACGCCGACGGCACCCAGGCCGGCTACGATATCCCCATGACCCGCGCCATCGCCGACGCGGTGAGCGTTCCGGTCATCGCCTCGGGCGGGGCCGGCAAGCTCGAACACCTCAGCGAAGCGGTGCTCGAAGGTCACGCCGACGCCGTGCTCGTGGCCAGCATTGCCCACTTCGGCACCTTCACCATCAAGCAGATGAAACAACACCTGGCCGACAAAGGTCTTCCCGTCAGATTGTGATTCGGCGGCAGTCTACGGCGGCGCTGCCGACACGTTGAGGTCCATATCTATGGCGATCAGCAAGCCCAATGTCCTGCTGCTTATGGGAGACGAGCATCCGGTGTTTATGACCGGCTGCTACGGCCATCGCAGCGTCAAGTCGCCCACGATCGACGGGCTGGCCGGCCAGGGCGCGGTGTTCGACGCCGCCTACTGCCCCAGCCCGATCTGTGCCCCGGCGCGGGCGGCTATGCTTACGGGCAGGCACGTTCACACCATCGGGGTGTGGGACAACGCCTCGCCCCTACGCTGCGACTGGCCGACGTTCGCCCACAGCTTTCGGGCGGCGGGTTACCAGACTATCGCTTGTGGAAAGATGCACTTCGTCGGTCCGGATCAGCTCCACGGCTTCGACGAGCGATGGACGCAGGACATCTACCCCGCCACCTTCGACTGGACACGCTCGAACCGCCAGACCGTCGCCGTCAACACCGGGCAAACCATCGATCAGGTGCTCCAGGCCGGCTGCGGCTGGACGGACGACATGGACTACGACGAAGAGGTCGTCTTTCGCGCCGAGTATGGGCTGAGGCGCCTGGCGCGACGCGCCAGCACCAAGCCGTTCCTGCTCTGCGTCTCGTTCACCGGCCCGCACTATCCCTACAAGGCGCCGCCGCGCTATTGGGATCTGTACAGCGACGACGACGTCGACCTGCCCGACATTCGCCCCGATTACCTCGACCGCGAACACGAGTACGTCAGGTGGCTGCGACGGCACGGCAAGTTCGATCGGCTCGTGCCCGACGATGTCTGTCGCGCCGCCAGGCACGCCATCCTGGGGCGGATCACCATGGTCGACGACTATCTTGCCCGCATTCTCGCACTGCTTGGCGACCTGGGGCTGCGCGACGACACCATCGTGCTCTATTGCAGCGACCACGGCGACATGATGGGCGAGCACGGCTTGTGGTACAAAAACGCCGCCTACGAATGGTCGAGCCGCGTGCCGCTGATCGTGGCCGGGCCGGACGTGCCGGCTCACCGCGTGCAAGAGCCGGTGAGCCTGCTGGATCTGGGCCCGACGCTTTGCGGCCTGGTCGGCATCGAACCGGTCTACGACGTGTCGGACGGCCGGGATATCTCCGACCTGGTGCGCAACACGCGCCCGTCGGGTCCGGGCCAGGTGATTATGGAGAACTACGGCGAGGGCGTCTGGCGCGGCTGGCGGATGATTCGGCGCGGGTCGTTCAAGCTCAACTACGTGCCGGGCTGCGAGCCCGAGTTGCTCCATCTGACCACAGACCCCAATGAGTGGAACGACCTTGCGGCCGATCCGGCCCACCGCACCACGCGCGAGCAAATGGAGAAGCTCGTCCTGAAAGACTGGGACCCGGATCGATCCGACGAGTTGCGGTGGCAGAGCGAGGAACGTCGGCTGGCCATCCTGCGCGCGCTCGAACACGACAATCCGCTCGACTGGGACAAGCCCTCGGCCCCCGTGCCGCACCCCACCCGGCCGGAGTGATGCGCTCAGACCGAAAGGCTCGTCCACCATCGCGCCAAGCCACCGACAATGGGGTCGGCGTCTCCGAATCCACCACGCGAGACTCCTCAATCCATCACATATCCGAGGCGGTGGCGACGCGCCGAGGCGACCGCTATACTGCCGCCATGTACTGGCGAACGTGTTGTTTGAGCGTGGCAGCGCTGCTGTGGGTTGGTTGTGGCGGCTCGGCTTGGCCGTGGAGCCGGACGGCGTCGAACGACGAGGGTGATCAACAGGCGGTCGCGCAGGAAGCACCCAGCGACGAGTCCGCCGTCGCCGACGCGAGCGAGGTGACAGACAGTACGCAGCATAGTGTCGTGCAGTCGCCTCCCGTGCCCGAGACAGATACGCAGGTTTCTGTCGATTCTCGACCGGGGCGAACCGTTCGGGCCCCCGTTCTTCGCATCAATCGTGACATCATCACGGTTCAGGACGTTCTCGAGCCGATCGCCGAGGTGCTGGAGCGCGAGGCGGCCGATCTGACGGTCGGCCAATACCAGGCGCGGGTCATGCGTCGCGCCCGTCAGGAAATCCGCGACCAGATCGACGCCTGTCTGCTCTACGACCGGGCCCGCCGCAAAATCTCGGAGGAGGCCGAGGTCCAGCTCGAAAAGGCGCTCGACAAGGTCATCCGTGACCGCATCAATCAATACTACCGGGGCAGCCAGACGGCGTTCGAGATGTATCTTGAGCGTTTCGGCAAGACGATCGAAGACGTACGCGATCGCGAGCGGCGAATGACGCTGGTGCAGGGATACGTTATGGATCAGGTCATCCCACGCATCCATATCACACGCCGCGAGCTGCTGAGGTACTTCCAGCAGCACCACGCCGATTTCGAAACGAAGGCGCAGGTTGAGATGCATCTGATCGACGTGCCCGGATGGACGTTCCTGCCTGGCGTGGGCGATGGCGTCGGCTTCGGCGCTGGTCGGCAGCAATGGGCCGCCGCCAACGGGGCCGCTCGTGCCGAGGCGCTTCGCCAGGCGCGAAGCCAGATCGAGCAGGCCGCCGAAGAGCTTCGCTCCGGCGCGGCGGTCGACGCTGTGGCCAAAAGTCATTCGCACGGCATCAACGCGTCCAAGGGCGGCGACTGGGGCATGGTCACACCGGGCGAATTGCAGGGGCGATGGGCGGTGCTCAACGACGCGCTGGCCACGCTCGCCTCCGGTCAGACCAGCGACATCATCGAAGGCACCGACGGGTTCTTCATCGTGAAAGCCGGTCAAAAGCAGCCGGCCCAGTCAGTCAGCTTCGAAGAGGCGCAGCCCGAGATCGAATCCAAACTCGTCAACGAGCAGAAAATGGAACGGTTCTCCGCGCTGATGAAGCGCCTGCACAGCGAGGCCACCGTCTCCGATTACGACGAGCAGTTACTGTTCCTCGAGGCGGTGGTGAGCGCGGCCCCGCCGCATCCGTCGGCGCAGCGGAGCCCGTAGCGGGCGTCCTGCGGCGTATGTTGCCGCGGCGAGGGCGCCGGCGACGTCACCGAACCACCAAGCGACAAAGAAACCCGCCATGATCGTCATCGGACACCGCGGAGCCAGAGCCGAAGCCCCCGAAAATACGTTGGCCGGCTTTGCATATGCCCGCCGCATCGGTGTGCGGGCGTTCGAGTTTGATGTGCGCTTGTGCGGCGACGGGGAGGTCGTGCTCCTGCACGACGAAACGGTCGATCGCACCACCAATGCGAGCGGACACGTGTCACAGTTCTCGGCTTCGCAGCTTGCCCGGCTCGACGCCCGCGGCGACTTTGCCGACTCACCCGAAACGGGCGTGCCCACGCTCGCCGAGGCGCTGGATGCGCTGCGCGATGCCCGACTGCTCCAGGTCGAGATCAAGTCCGACGCGCCCGAACGCCTTGCGAAAGTCTGCCGTCAAGTGGTCGATCTGGTCGAGCGCCATGGCCTGACCGACCGGGCAGTGGTCGTATCGTTCGATGCGACGGCGCTGACGATCACACAGCAACTGGCCCCCAGCCTGCGACGCGGCCTGATCGGCGCCTACGATGACATTGGCTTCGTTGACAACGCCAGGAATCTCGGCTGCTGGGCTGCGTGCGCGGGCTTTCGCACCACCACGCACGAGGTAGTCAGTCGCGCCCGCACAGCCGGATTGAACACTACAGTCTGGACCGTCAACGACGTCGACGAGGTGGCCACGCTCCTCGACTGGGGGGTCGACAATGTGACAACCGACTGCCCGAGCGTGGTGATGAGGTATCTCCGGCAGCGAAACTGCCTGGAGACGTGGGGCGAGTTGGAGAAGTAGAAGCATGGCTATGACCGGTGGAGAAATTGTTCGACGGGCGGTGCGGTTCGAACGTCCCGAACGCCTGCCGCTGGCGCTGCCCGAACCGTACGGCAACGATTTCGCCTCGGTCGGACTCACGCCTTCGCCCGACGCACGCCCGTCCAAGGGCGTGGATGAATGGGGCGCGGTGTGGGTGAACATCGGCGTCTCGAATCTCGGCGAGGTGAAGGACCCGCCCCTCAAGGACTGGCGCGACCTCGACCGCCTGCACGTGCCCGACATCCGCGAGCCGCGGCGTTTCAGCCAGCTCGAAGGGGCGCGCGAGCGCGCCGGCGAGAAGTTCCTCATGGGCGGCGGGCTGAGCCTCTACGAGCGGGTGCACTTCATTCGCGGGCTCGAGAACACCTGGGCCGACATCTATGAGGCGCCGCAGCAGCTCGGTCGACTCATCGACATCATGGTCGACATGAACCTGGTCGCCATCGAACGCTACGCCCAGGCCGGCGCCGACGGCTACATGTTCTGCGACGACTGGGGGCTTCAGAATCGGCTGATGATCTCACCCGACTCGTGGCGCCGCATCTGGAAACCCCGCTACGCCCGCGTCTACAGAGCAGCCCACGAGGCCGGGCTGCTCACGTTTCTGCACAGTTGTGGCCACATCGTCGATATCCTCGACGATCTGATCGAGATCGGCCTCGACGTCATCCAGATGGACCAGCAGGAGAACATGGGTCTGGAGCTTCTGGGCGAGCGATTCGGCGGCCGCATCACCTTCTATTGCCCCGTCGACATCCAGGCCACCATGGCGCGCGGCACGCTCGACGACATTCGCGCCTACGCCCGCAAGATGGTGGCCACGCTGGGTCGGCCGGAGGGCGGCTTTATCGCCAAGTGGTATTCCGACCCGAAAGGCGCCGGCCACCGTCAGGAGGCCATCGACGCGATGTGCGAGGAGTTCGTCCGCCTCGCCGGCCATAGTGCGTAGGGCGGCTTCCACCCGCCGGATCGCGTAGGGTGGGTTATCAACCCACCATATCCGACTAGCCCACGTCCAGAGCAGTTCGACTTTGCTCACTGTATGAACATCGGCTACCCGACGACGACGAACTCTGGGGTGAAGATATGAAAGCGCGGCTCCTGCCGCCACGGTATAGTGGCGGCTGGAACGATACGAAGGGAGCCGCGCATGGACGAGTATATCGCATTCGACAGTCACAGGCGCTACACGTTGGCCGAGCGGGAGGAAGTCGAGAGCGGGAGGGCTTGGCAGGAGCGGATCGAGCACCGCCCCGGCGCCATCCGTGAGTATCTGCGGTCGTGCCGGGCGGGGGGCGCTGTGGCGGTGGAGGCGTTGGGCAGTTGGTATTGGATCGTGCAGGAGATCGAGCAGGCGGGGTTTCGGGCGTTGTTGGTGCACCCGCGGAAGGCCAAGCTGATGATGGGGATGCTCAACAAGACCGACAAGCTGGACGTGCACGGCTTGAACCGTCTGCAGCGGAACCGGACGCTGCCGACGGTGTGGATTGCCCCGGGGCGGTTGCGGGACCTTCGAGAGCTGACGCGGACGCGGATGGTGATGGCCCGGCAGCGTGCGCGGCTGAAGAACCGGCTGGGTTCGGCGTTGGCCAAGTACGGCTTGGCGGTGGAGGAGTGGTCGGACCCCTACGGTACCGGTGCGCGGCCCACCCTGGAGGCATTGCTGGGGCGTTTGCCCGAGCAGACGGCCTGGACGAGCCGGAGGGTGTTGGAGCAGTTGGACTTCGTGCAGGGCCAGATCGTGGCGCACGAGCAACGGTTGGCGGCGTGTCTGGAGCAGACGCCGGCGATGCGTCTGCAGCGGACGGTTCCGGGTTTCGGGCCGATCCTCTCGTCGGTGGTGGTACTGGAGATGGGCGATCCGGGGCGGTTTGCGGATGCCGAGCACTTCGCCTCGTACGCCGGGACCACCCCGCGGGTTCATGCCAGCGGGGACAAGAGGCGGTACGGCAAGCTGCGTCCGGACGTGAACCGGTATCTGAAGTGGGCGTTTGTGGAGGCGGGCAACGCGATCGTGCGTCACCACCACAGTGCGCCGGATCGGCACGTCAGCCGTCTGTACGCACGGCTGAAGCTGCGCCAGGGCGGCGCCAAGGCGGTGGGGGCATTGGCGCGGCACTTGGCGGAGGCGACCTATCATGTGCAGAACGGTCGGCAACCCTACCGGGATCCGGCCTTACGTCGGGTTCGCAAGGAAGGCCTAAGCGCGAGCATGCCATGAGCCTGGTGGCTCGGCGGGTGAATGCGACAGG
>CBFCZG010000218.1:0-7785 GCA_965602375.1 uncultured Phycisphaerae bacterium
CCCCCCCATCCAGGCCATTTTGCTTTCGCCGTCGAACTCCACATCGCCGAGGCCGATCCACAGGTTCCACGCGTCGAATCCCTGCGTATAGTCGCCGGCAGCGAACATGCCGATGGGAAGCTCGACGTCGTCGATCCCGCCCACGAATGACGCACCGCTGATCCTTCCCCTCCAGTCCTGAAAGACGTCGACCACCACCAGATCCAGGCCGTCATCGGTGTCGGGATCGCCGTCGCCGCCCGCGCAATGAATCCACAGCCGCGTCGCATTGCTTAATGGCAGCGGGACAGGCCAATTCGGGTCATTAGGGTCGTACACCAACCCCGGATCGATCTCCACGTCACCGTGGATAATCAGACCCGCGATATTGCCGCCGTCATAACGGTAATCGCCCAGCGACACGCCGTCCGGGCGCGTCAACGTATTCAGGTCGATCGTCGTATCGAGCGTGCCGTCCGGCTGGTACACGTCGATCAGCGCCTCGCTAGGCCACGGATGGGTCGGATCGGGGTACGGCTGAGGACCCCAGAGCGGATACACTCGGTAGCTCACGTCGAAGTTGGCCGCCGAATCCCCGCAATCCCCATCCAGCTTGGCGTACTGGCCGTTCGGATCGATCGCCAGAATCGTGAACGGTACGTTCAGGAACTCCGGCGGCAGCGACCCGCCCGTTAGCACTACCACATCGCTTACCATGACCGGATTGAAGGTGTTCGGATCGCCGAAGAGCCATGTGTCTGGATCGTTGGGATCGATCAGCTTCTCGATCCGGTTCGGTCCATACGCGCCCGGCGCGCCGTTCCATACGTCCGCACCCGTGCCCTCGTACTTCCATGGCGGTGGCGGGGCGATGACGCGCTCGCTCACGGCGTACACGTGCCCCATGCAGTCCACCGCCAGGCCCGTGTAGTGCCGATTCCACACGATCGAGTCCAGCGGATTATTCGGGTCGGCGTTGAACAGCTCCACCTGGCTCACGCCCGTCGGTTCGACCTCGGGTGTGTTGGGGTCGTCGTAGTCGCCCAGCGTCGGGCCGCCCTCGGCCACGTCGCTCGGCAGCGTCGGCCCGACGATCACGGGGAAGAACCACTCCGGCGACTGCGTGATGTACGTCCCGTCGCCGATCTGCGCTCCCGGTGCGGGCTGACCGGCCAGTCGGCGATAGCCCAGCGTCTTGCTGCCCGTCAGCTTGTAGATGCGCCCCTCGTACTGGGCGGTGTAGATGACGTTCTCGTCGTACGGGCCGTAGAACACAGCCAGGTCGATCATCGGGCTGTCTGATCCGTACCCCGACCCCTTGTACAGGTTGCCCGCATCGCGATCCCACGCATTGTCCACCTGGCGGAAGTTTCTCGGTGTGCTGAACGTGAGATAGTCGTACGTCGGGTTGACGTTGGGGTCGTCGTTCCACGCCCAGCTGCCGCTGATCGTCGCCGCATCGGCGATCTGGAGCTTGCCCGTCGTCCCGCAGCCCGTCCACGTCCAGTCCGCCGGCCCCGGCGGCGTCAGAAACGTGCTCAGCGGCCGCGGACCCCACGGAGGAGGCGGTTGGCACGCCGCACGCAGCAGGTACGTGCTGTCGGAGTTCATCGAGTCGGCATACTGATCGGCGGTGTAGGGCGCGATGCTGAACCAGTCGTCGCGATACTCCAACTGAAACAGCACCGGCGGCGAGGCGCCGTTGGCGTTCGCGACCGAGTAGAAACACCCCAGCGACAGAAACGTGTCCTGGTCGTAGCGGACCAGTCCGCGGGTCGGCTGGAACGGGCTGCGCCACGCATCGCCCCCACCCCAGGTCCCCAAGCGTTCGTAGTCGTCGTCGGGGTCGTCCCACTTGGCCAGACGCTGCTGCTGACCGGCCGTGCAAAACCCGCCGCCCCAGTTGACCACCCCGTAGCTGACTCCCAGCACCGCGTCGGCCGCTCGCGTCTGCATGTGGGGGTACGGGTGGTCGGGGTCGAAGTACGCATTGCCTTCCACGCTGTCTTCAACTTTGGCCGCAAAGATCAGCCCCGTCCCTTCCACCGTCGAATCGGCCCACACCGACGAGCCCAGCAGCACCGTCACCACCGAGGCCGTTACCAGAATCCGCAAGATTCGCCCGAAGCTTGTCATACCCCACCTCCGTTTGAGCTTGCCGCCGATATGACCGCCACATCACCCAATGCGCACACCCCAGCGGCATGAAGCCTGATTCAATTGCACAGCGGTAACAGATGGAACTGCTACCAAAATGATACCAGCCGGGCCGCGATCGGACAAGGCGCATCGCGGTTTTATCGGTACATACCGGTAACCAGCCGGCTGCAAACAACTTGCCCGGACACAGCCTATCGCACTGTAAGAGCGTGACTTAGGCGACCTGCCGCCTTCTAATGCGCAAGGGCGTTTACGTGCGCAACTCGCACCCCAACGGCGCCCCGCCGCGCGCTAACTAGCCGAATGTCTTGGGGGATGCCCCTCGCCCCGTCGGTGATGCGGGCTAGCTGCCGGCGCCCGACCCGCTCGCGGCCAGGGCCTGGGCGGCCGCCTTCTTCACACGGCCGTTCGACTTGCTCGAAGCCGCCTCAAAGAATGCCCCCAACTCGCGAAGCCGCTTGTAACGACGCTCCAGGAGCGTATCGACCTTCGTCCGCTTCATGCTCCGCAACGTCTGCGAGAGGTACCGCTCGACGTTGGCCGCCGCCTGCTGGGGGTTGCGGTGGGCGCCGCCCAACGGCTCGCGAATCACTTCGTCGATCAGGTCAAGCCTCTTGAGCTCCTTCGACGTCATGCGCAGTAGCTCGGCCGCCTGTTGGGCGTACTCGCCCGACTTCCACAGAATCGCCGCGCAGCCCTCCGGCGAGATCACCGAGTAGTAGGCGTGCTCCATCACCGCCACCCGGTCGCCCACGCCGATGCCCAACGCGCCGCCGCTGCCGCCCTCGCCGATGACCACGATGACGATCGGCGTCGGCAGCAGCGAAATCTCCATCAGGTTCTTGGCGATGATCTGGGCTTGGCCTCGCTCTTCGGCCCCGATGCCCGGATAGGCCCCCGGCGTGTCGATCAGCGACACCACCGGCAGACCGAACTTGGCCGCCAACTTCATCGCTCGCAAGGCTTTGCGGTACCCTTCCGGATGGGCACAGCCGAAGCAGCACTCGATCTTCTCCTTGGTGTCCTTGCCCTTGCGGTGTCCCACCAGCATGACCTTCTGCCCGGCGATGCGGCCGAACCCCGTGACGATCGCCTTGTCGTCCCTAAATGCCCGGTCGCCGTGCAACTCGCAGAAGTCCTTGACGATCATCTGGATATAGTCGGTGGTCAAGGGCCGTTGCGGATGCCGGGCCACCATCACGGTTTCCCATGCGGTCAGCTTGGCGTAGGTCTTGCGCACGGTGGTCAGCAGCTCCGCCCGCATCTTGCGGATTTGGTTGGAGTAGTCGCGGCCCGTGCGGGCCTGACTGGCCTCCAACTCGCGTATCTGGGTCTCGATCCGTGTAAGAGGTTTTTCGAACTCAAGATTGTTCGGCCCGCTTGCTGAAGTTGAACTCTTTGCCACCGGATCGGCCATGCTCAATCCCTTGATAACCCTAAGAAGAAGGGCCAGCCTCACGCACCACGCGGCCACGCCGCCCGCGTCCAGCCCATGAAATATTCAGGATAGGTTAGCACCGCCACGCCCTGCGGCAAGAAAAAAGTTGATTTCCCCCGCCGATACCGATACATTGCTGCACCGATCCAACCCGGGTTTTCGAGTGCGTAACATCTGGTCAGTAAAAGACTTAGAGCGGATTGCCATCGTTGGTGTCGGCCTGCTGGGCGGCTCGGTGGGACTCGCCCTGCGGGCGGCCGGCAGCGCCTGTTTGCGGATCGGCATAGGACGTCGCCGTAGCTCGCTCGACCGGGCCAGGCGATTCGACGCCGTCGATCAGACCACGCTGAGCTTCGCCCGGGGGCTGCGCGACGTCGACCTTGTGGTGCTGGCCACCCCACTCGGGCGGTTCGAGGCGATGTTTGCCGCCATGGCTCCACACCTGCCCGCCGGCTGCGTGGTCACCGATGTCGGCAGCACCAAAGTCGTCCCGGTTCGCCTGGCCGAACGTCTTCTGCCCAAGGAGGTTAGCTTCGTCGGGGCCCACCCGATAGCCGGCTCGGAGAAGACCGGGGTCGAGTTCTCGCGTGCCGATCTGTTCGCCGGCGCGCCGTGCGTGGTCACGCCGACACGCCGTACGAAACCTGAGGCAACTCGTTTGGTCGAAAGGTTTTGGCACGATCTGGGGTGCCGCGTGGCCCGCATGAGCCCCCGCGAGCACGACCAACTAGTCGCCCGAATCAGCCACGTGACGCACCTGGCGGCGGCGTGCATCTTCCTGGCCGGCGCCAAGTCGGGCGGGTTGGACCTTGCCGGCACGGGACTGATGGACACCACGCGTATTGCCTCGGGTGATCCAGGCCTGTGGCGCGACATCTTCGAGTTCAATCGCCGGCCTCTGGTGTCGGCTGTCGACGAACTGATCGCACTGTTGCAGCAAGCCAAACAGGGGCTGGCCAAGGGCGATCAGACACGGCTTGTAAAGCTGCTGAGCGATGCCAAGCGTCGGCGCGACGCATGGATAGCCAAGAGACTGCTCGATCAGCCGGCCTGACCGCGGGCTCTGGTGACGCCCGACGCCTCTTGGGCTGACTGTTGCCACGACTCGCCGAGCGGCGCAGACTTCTGGCCGAGCACGACCGGAAACGACAAGGTGTAGGTGGAGCGGGATGGACCTTTGGCGAATTGAAGTTGAGGCGATCACGCCGCGTTTGGATGTACAGGCAGCCAGCATCCTGGGCGACCTGCGAGACCTGGGGATCAGTCAGGTCAAACGGGTTCGCACCTCGCGCATCTTCGTGCTGAACGGCAACATCGATCGCAGCCAGGCCGACCGTGTCGCGGCTGAGCTGTTGGCCGACCCGGTCACCGAGCGGTACGTGCTGGCGGGTGTCGACGACCAGGCGCGCAAGGCGGCGCGGGACGGCGCGCAGGTGGAAGTGCACCTCAAGCCCGGCGTGATGGACCCGGTGGCCAACTCGACGCGGCAGGCGATTCGGCAGATGGACGTGGCGGTCGACGACGTGAGGACCGCCCGGCGGTACGTGTTCGAGCCCGATCCGGGCCGCGAAACGCTCGAGCTGATTGCCACGCGCGTGCTGGCAAACGAGTGCATCGAGGATGTTTTCTTCGAGCGCCGCCCGCTGGCTCCGCCACCCGAGCCGCCGAGCTACCAACTCGAGGTCAAGCATGTCCCGATGCGGCAGTTGGACGAGGCGGGCCTGGCCGACCTTTCGGCGCGGGCCGACCTGTTCCTATCGGTCGACGAGATGCGGGCCATACAGAACTACTATCGCCGGCTCGATCGCGATCCGACCGACGTCGAGCTGGAAATGCTCGCCCAGACCTGGAGCGAGCACTGCGTCCACAAGACGTTCCGAAGCGAGGTGGTCTACCGCGGCCGGCCCATGCCCGGCGGCGACGGCGATGGCACGGTCGAGCTGCATTACGGCAACCTGCTGGCCGACACGGTGGCCCGCGCGACGCGCGAGTTGATGGCCGAGGGCCGGGCCGACTGGTGCATCGTCGTGTTCGACGACAACGCCGGCATCATCGAGTTCGACGACGAGCACGGCGTGGCCCTGAAGGTCGAAACGCACAACCACCCGTCAGCCATCGAGCCCTATGGTGGGGCGGCCACGGGCATCGGTGGCGTCATCCGCGACATTGTCGGCTGCGGTCTGGGGGCCAAACCGATCGCCAACACCGACGTGTTCTGCTTTGCCCCGCCTCAGATGAAACTCGACGAATTGCCGCGCGGCGTGCTGCACCCGCGTCGGCTGATGAAGGGGGTGGTCTCGGGCGTTCGTGACTACGGTAACCGCATGGGCATCCCGACGGTCAACGGGGCGATCTGCTTCCACCCGCGATACCTGGGCAACCCGCTGGTGTTCTGCGGATGCATCGGCCTGATTCCCAAACGCTTCGCGCGCAAGCAGCCGCGTGAGGGTGATCTGATTGTGGTGGTCGGCGGCCGCACGGGGCGCGACGGCATTCACGGCGCCACGTTCAGTTCAGCCGAACTGACCGACACCCACGCCGACGAGTTCTCGCACGCCGTCCAGATCGGCGACGCGATCACCGAAAAGACGTTTCTCGACACCTTGCTGGCCGCGCGAGATCACCAGGACGGCCCGCTCTACACAGCCATCACCGACTGCGGCGCGGGCGGGCTAAGCAGCGCCGTGGGCGAGATGGGCGCCGAGCTGGGCGCGGTGGTGGATCTGGAGAAGGTGCCGCTGAAGTACGCGGGTCTGCGCTACGACGAGATCTGGATCTCCGAAGCGCAGGAACGAATGGTGCTGTCCGTGCCCCCCGATCGCGCCGAGAAGCTGCTTGCCCTGCTGACCAGCGAGGACGTCGAGGCGACGGTCATCGGCCACTACGGCAACGAAGGACGCTTGCTGTTGCGGTACGACGGTGTAACGGTGGGCGAACTCGACATGGAGTTCGTGCACGAGGGCCTGCCGCGGGCGCCGCGCGAGGCGAGCTGGACCGGCGGCCAGCAGGTCGTGCGGGCCGGTCGAAACTGGGCGGCCGAGCCCGGCGGGTTGGAGGAGCGGCTGAAGCGATGCCTGGCCGATCCCAACGTCGCCAGTAAGGAATGGGTCATCCGTCAGTACGACCACGAGGTGCAGGGCGGCAGTGTGGTCAAGCCGTTGGTCGGTGCAGACCAGGGCGGGCCTGCCGATGCGGCTGTGGTTCGTCCGCGGCTCGATAGCGAGCGGGGGCTGGCGATCGGTTGTGGCATCTGTCCCGAGTTGGGCGAGGTCGAGCCGTACTGGATGGCGGTCGCGTCGATCGACGAAGCGATACGCAACGTGGTGTGCGTGGGGGGCGATCCGCAGCGGACGGCGATTCTGGACAACTTCTGCTGGGGCGATTGCGGCGACGCCGACAAGTTGGGTGGCTTTGTGCGGGCGTCACAAGCGTGTTACGACGCGGCCAAGGCCTACGGCACGCCCTTCGTCAGCGGGAAGGACTCGCTGCACAACGAGTTTCGCCTCGACCCGGCCGACGCCGAGCGATTGGGTTTGGACGCGCCGGGCGGGCGGATCACGATTCCGCCGACGCTCCTGGTGACGGCCGGCGCCTTGGTGTGGGACGTGAGTAAGTGCGTCACCAGCGACCTCAAGCAGGCGGGCAACCTGCTGGTGCTGGCCGGCGTGCTGAAGGACTGCTGGGACGAAGTGAAGTTGGAGAAAACCGCAGCCGTTCATCGTGCGGTGGCCCGGTGCATCAGCGATCGGCTGGTCGCGTCGGCGCACGATTGCAACGAGGGCGGGGCGGCCCTGGCCGTGGCCGAGATGTCGATGGGCGGCATGATGGGGGCTCAGTGCTGGTTGGATGAGTCGCTGGGGTTGGGCGATCCGCTCACGCCGGTCGTGTGCGGCTACGTGCTGGAAGCGTCGCCCGACAACGCCGACGCCGTAGGGAATGTTCTTGATGACGCGGGCGTCACGCACGTGTTGCTGGGGCGGGTGAGCCGAACGCGGCGTCTTCAGTGGTACGACCGTCTGCAACTGGCGGCCGGGCGCGTTCGTCGTCGCGGGCGCATGCTAACCGACATTCCGATCGACGATCTGCGCGAGGCCTGGCAGGCACCGCTACGGTGATAGCGCCGCCACGAGCCTGCGATTTCGTAGGGCCCGTCCCGGCGCGCCGGGATTGCGCGCGATCGCATCACAGGGGTGCCCCGTTGCTTCCAG
>CBFCZG010000219.1:0-7779 GCA_965602375.1 uncultured Phycisphaerae bacterium
CCGGCTCGCGACTGGCAGCGCTGCTTGGGCGGGCAGCTGCGGGCACGAAACTGTCCGGACCGGGCCGGCCCGCTCCGCACACCTCCGCGTCGTGGTCGCGCCACACCAACTGCTTGCTGATACGCCCGTCACTGCACAGCACCGTGCCCGCAGGCGTCACGATCGCACTCACCGGCCAGGCCGCTGTGTTCAATGCGAAGCGAGCCGGGCAATACAGCATCCCTGCATAGTCCTCCCACGTCCACGCATCAGCCCCGTCCTCACTGCCCCGATCCTCGAATGGGTCCTCCCACCACAACGGCCAATGCGTGACCGTCCCGTCCTCGCCCGCCAGCGTGCTCTGCTCCCACGGACGAACGCGAATCACCGCCGCCTTGCCCGCCTCCCGAATCGTCTCCGCCGACGCCGTCGTCATCGACTCTTCAGGCACCCCCGCCGCGTCCCGAAACGGGTCAATCGTCTGTCCGCTGCACCCGGCCAACACCACACACGCCAGAACAGCCCAAAGTCCGACTGCCACACTACAACGGCTCTGATTCATATTCGATCGCATAATTGGGGGATTCCTTCGTGATCGAGATATTGTGCGGGTGACCCTCCACCATGCCCGCCGCCGATATGCGAATGAAGCAACCCTTGCTCCGCAGATCCTCGATGCCGGCCGCACCGCAGTACCCCATACCCGCCCGCAGGCCGCCCACCAACTGATAAGCGTACTCAGCCAGACTGCCCCGGTACGGCACGCGGCCCTCAACGCCCTCCGGCACCAGCTTGTCCGTCTCGCGCGTGTACTCCACCTGTTGGTACCGATCCGCGCCGCCGCCCGCGCCGCCCACCATCGCCCCCAGAGAGCCCATCCCCCGGTACTCCTTGAACCGCCGCCCCTTCCAAATCACCAACTGCCCCGGCGCTTCGTCCAGGCCCGCAAACAATGATCCGATCATCACGCTGTGTGCGCCAGCCGCCACGGCCTTCGTGATATCGCCCGAGTACCGAATGCCCCCGTCCGCCACGATCGGAACGCCCGCCGGACCCGCTACCCTAACCACCTCCAGAATCGCGGTCACCTGCGGCATGCCGATGCCCGATACCACCCGCGTCGTGCAGATACTGCCCGGACCGATGCCCACCCGCAGACCGTCCACCCCCGCATCGATCAAATCCCGTGCCGCCTGCGCTGTGGCGATGTTGCCCGCGATGATGTCTATGTCGTGCTTCCGCCGGATCGCCTTCACCGTCTCGATAACGTTCTCGCTGTGTCCGTGCGCCGTGTCGATCACCACCACATCCAGGCCGCTGGCGATCAGCCTCTCCAGACGTTCGTGGTCGTGCACCCCAATCGCCGCCCCCACACGCAGCCGACCCCGGCTGTCGATACAACGCTGAGGAAACTCACGAGCCCGCTCAATGTCACGCATCGTGATTAGACCCCCCAAACGGCCTCGCTTGTCCACCAGCAAAAGCTTCTCGACCTTCGCCTCGTTCAGGATTCGTTCGGCCTCATCCAGCGTCGTCTCCGGCGAAGCCGTCACCAAATTGCGCCCCGTCATCACCTGGTCGATTCGCTTGTCATACGATTCGAGGAACTTCAGGTCCCGGCGAGTCAAAATCCCCACCAGCTTCCCACCGTTCTCCGTGATCGGTACCCCCGAGATGTTGTGCAGACCCATCACCTCCCGCGCACGGGCCACCGAGTCGGTAGGCCGCAACGTCACCGGGTCCGCAATTACCCCGCTCTCCGACCGCTTGACCTTGTAAACCTCTCGCGCTTGCGCGTCGATCGACAGGTTCCGATGAATCACCCCCAGCCCGCCCTCCTGCGCCAAAGCGATGGCCAGGGTCGACTCCGTCACCGTATCCATCGGCGACGAAACCAGCGGCATGTTCAGCGAAATGTTCCGAGTCAGACGCGTGCTGACATCCGTCTCGTCCGGAACAACCGACGATCGCGCAGGAACCAGCAACACGTCATCGAAGGTAATGGCCTCGCCAATGATCTTGTCCACGTCCCCATCGCTCCTATCCCGGCGTTGGCGAGCCGGTTCGCGAGAATATAGCCATCCACCTCCTCCCGTCAATGCCTCGAATCGAGGGCGACCCCAGCTTCCCCCCGACCCACGCCCTCTCCGCCCGCCTTACAGCACGAAACAGAACCCCTAACGCTCAATCAGCTCGATGTGACGAGCGGCCAGAAAAACCGCCCAGCACCGTCGGACCGGCCACCCCCAGATCTTCGACAATGCCTCGGCGTAGATCGCCAACTGCGGACGATAGGCCTCCACACGCTCAGCAAGCTGCTCGCCAACCACCTGATCGCTCTTGTAGTCGATGACCTCCACCCCCCCACCCTCCTCCAGCACACAGTCCACAATCCCCCGCACCAAAATCGCGTCGGCCGGCGCCCACGACTCGCAAGCCAATCCAGCCTCGTACTCGTCCGGCGCCAGACGAGCCACAAACGGCAACTCCCGCCGGATACCCCCCACGCACGCACGCAGCCGCCGACCCAACTCCGTCTCGAAAAACCAGGCTACGCTCGCCAGATCCACCCAATCCGCCTGCTCCCTTCCCAGCAGCCCCCCTGCCACCATCGCCGACACCTGCGCCGCCAGATCCGCTCGGTCACACGGCCTGGCCAGATCCACGTGCTGCATCACCGCATGTGTGGCCACCCCACGAGCCGCCCCGTCCGGCTCGGCCGCCCCCACCTGAACGAACCGCGGCTGCGGCTGCCTCAACCACGTGGAACCAAGATACGAGTCCACCTGCTCCCCCGGCTCCCACGCCAACAGGTATCGTCGCTTCAATTCGCTCACACTAATCACCGCCGGCAGACGGGTCAGCGACTCATGCCCGTACCGCGCCGTGATCCGCTCAATCACCCCCTCGACCCGCCCGTCGGGCGTCGCCCCCTCAGCCAGCGGCTCCAGTGCAGCTACTCTCTCCACCACACCCCGCGGCGTCCCCCGCCCGCCTTCCTCCGACATCCGCCACCCGGCTACCTCCTCAACCCCGTAGCGTTCCACCCGCACCAGCGACCCCGCCCCTGCCTCTGCGTCCTCATGCTCGCCCCAGACCACCCGCTCGCCCCGCTCACAACCCAGTGCAGGAACCAGCCAGTCCAGCGGGCAGTTCGCCGTCGCCAACACCGCCTCAGGCAGCGCCCCTTCATGTCCCGCCCAGCGCAAACGCGGGTCTGCCAAGCCGCCTTCCACCGTGCCAATCAAAATCAACCGCTGCTGCGCACGCGTCAGGGCCACATACAACACCCGAAGCTCCTCGGCCCGCGTTTCGTTCGCCATCTGGCGGCTCACCAGACGATGCGCCAACGTCGGATAGCTGATCCCCCGCTCCTCGTCCATCACCTTCAGCCCAACGTGAGTCCGGCGATCCACAATCATCGACCCTCGGGCATCGCTGAAGTTGAACCGCTTGCCCAACTGCGGCACGATCACCACCGGAAACTCCAAACCCTTGCTCCGGTGAATGCTCATCACCCGAACTACGTCCTCCGCCTCCGACAGCGGCGTGGGCGATTCGACCACCCGATCCCGCTCGGCCAACTGATCGATAAACCGCAGAAAGCGAAACAGCCCCTGCTTGGCAAACTGTCCGAACTGCCTCGCCCGCTCATACAGACCCAGAAGATTGGCACGACGCTGCGCTCCGTCCGGCATCCCTCCCACGTAATCCAAATAGCCCGTCTCCTCATACAGCTGCCACAGCAACTCGGCTACCGGTCGCTGACGCGAAATCGTGCGCCAGCGTTCCAGCATCGACAAGAACTCCACTACCCGTTCGCGCAAGACGGAATCGTCGCCCCGTTTCGCGTAAGCCCGCACCGCCTCGTGAAACGGAACCCGCCCGTCCACACTGCGTATCGCGACCAGCTCCGAATCACAAAACGGCACCTCCAGCAGCGGACCGCGCATCACCCCCGCCAACGGAATATCCTGCTGCTGATTGTCCAGCAGCGACAGCAGCCCCAAAACGTCGCGCACCTCCATGCTCTCGAAATAGCCACCCGCCTGTTCCGCAAATACCGGGATCCCCATGCGACGCAGCACGGCCGCAAAGTGGTTGGCCTGATGCCTCACCGTCCGCAGCAGAACGACAACGTCACGATAGCGCAACGGACGAGCCTGCCACTCGCCGTCCTGCCGATGCCAGATTCGGACCGGCTTCGCCCCCTCGCGCCCCATCAACTCCAGGATCCGTCGACCCACTACGTATGCCTCACGCTCCACCGCCTCCAACGGCGGCGCTTCCTCCTCCGCCTCCTCCTGCTCCTCCAAAACCGACCGCCTCGCCCGCGGCAACACGTGCAGTTCCGCCGCCGGCCGATCCAAAACGTCCCCCGCCTTGGTCTCCGGATAGTCCAAGCCCGGCACCAGGCAAGCCCTCTCGTCATATTCGATGCGAGCAATCCCGCCCGCCATCAGACGACCGAAGACCATGTTTACCATTTCCAGCACAGATGCACGGCTGCGGAAGTTCTCCCGCAACGCCACCTCGCGCACTCGTGACTGGTCTGAACTTCTCGACATCTTCTGTCTCGCCAGGAAGATCTCCGGCTCGGCCAGACGAAAGCGGTAAATGCTCTGCTTGACGTCTCCCACCGCAAACAGATTGCTCGGCTCATCCGCGCGCTGCTCGCGGCTGACAAGACGCAGAATCGCGTCCTGTACCGGGTTAATGTCCTGGTATTCGTCCACCAGCACGTGCTCAAAATGCCGCTGGAGTTCCCCCGCCACCTCACTCGGCGCCAGCGTCTGCCGGTCGGCTGTCAGCAGGTCTAGGCACCGCTGCTGAAGATCGTCGAAGTCCACCACCGCCAGACGGTCTTTCGCCCGCCCGTAGTCCTGAACGAACCGCCCCACGATCTGACATAGTGCCTCCACGAAGGGGGCCGTCTCGCCAAGCTGCTCAGCCGCCTCCTCCAACCCAACGAGCGCATACCCCTCCCGCAGACGCTCACGGAAATACCGATCTCGCACGAGTTTGAAAACGTCCGCCGCCCACGCACGATCGGCATCCGACTCGCCCTTCGCCGTGCGTTTTCGCGGCAGCAAGGGAAACTTGTATTGACCGATTTCCGCCAGCACCTCCTCCAGTCCCCCTTCCCCCGCACGCACCTTCCCCAGCCAGCGAGCCACCTGCCCGGCATACTCCTCAATACCCTCTGCATACACCGACCACGCCGACAGGTGGCTGCGGATGAACGCCGCCTCCGCCCTACACTGCGCCATCTGCATCGATAGCTCGTCGACCAGTTGCGCCGCAAAAAGCTCGCCAAGAGCCGCTGACCCGGGCTTCGCAGCCGCTGCCGCCGCCTCAAGCCACTGCTGCGGCAACACCAGGCTGCCCAGCAAGCCATGAAGGCCCAGAACGAATCGCCCTACCGCTTCGTCCAACCCGTCCCCGTACAACTCCACCAGCCGGCGGAACCGCTCTCCCAACTCCGTCTGCGCCGCATACAGTTCCGCAAACAGCGCCTCCAGCGTCTCCTGCTTCAGCAGCTCGGCCTCATCCGCGTCGAGCACCGCAAAGGTCGGGTCCAGACCCGCCTGGCAGAAGTGCTTGCGCAAAACCTCCAGGCAAAACGCGTGGATCGTGCTGATGTGGGCCCCGTCGATCAACGCCAACTGCTGCGCCAGCCGCCGATCCGTCGGCCGATCCGCCAACCGAGCAGCCAACGCCTGCCCGATCCGACCACGCATCTCCGCCGCCGCTGCATCCGTGAACGTCACCACCAGCAGTTGGTCAATCCGGCAAGGACGCCGTCCGTCCGCCACCAAACTCACACAGCGTTCGGCCAGCACGGCCGTTTTACCCGTGCCCGCCGAAGCCGACACCAAAAGCCCCACCCCCCGCGCCTCAATCGCCTCGCGCTGGGCGTCGGTCCACGCCACTTGCCGCTCACCCATCCCCCACCCCCTTGGCAGACGCGGAAAGCGCATCCAAAACCTCCGCCCGCGTTAACTTCGCCAACTCCCGCACGTTGCCAATCAGTGGTTCGATGCGGCACACCGCTCCGTACGGACACCACAGGCAGGGCATCCACTCACCCAAACGCACCGGATGCACCCCGATCTCGCCATCCAGAATGCTGTCCGCCAACCGACCAATCTGCCGGCGAGTGTGATCGAGCAACCGATCAAGCTGTTCTCGGCTCGCCACGTCCGTTCTACTGATATGGCCCATAGCCCCGTCGTTCTTGACAAAGGCAGCATACCGCTGCGACCACCCGCTGCCCGCCTCGCCGTCCAATTGCTTCAGGAACCCCGCGTCAAACACCCCTCGCGGCTTGAATGGAGCCACCCGAAACGCTTCATCGTCATGCGCCGGCTCGACCCGCGCTACCGATCGCACGCCCCCCAGCACCGGTGAGTAAAACACACCCGCCGGCAACAGGGGCTCGCCCACCCAACTCTCCCCATGATCCTTAAGCACCAGCAGATAGCTCAGCAGTTGCAGCGCCAGCCCATGCAGCACCTCCGCCAGGTCCAGCCTGCGCCCCCGACTGCTCTTGTAGTCCAGCACAACCGCTGCCAGATTCCGCCCCACTTGCCCAACATCCACGCGATCGATCCGACCCCGCACCAACACCGTCCGCCCCTTCGGCGTCGTCACACGCAACGGCGGAAGCGCCGCCTCCCGCGCGTCGTCGAATAGCAACTCCGTTCCCCTCGGTCGAAACGACGAACCCAGCCCGAAAAACCGCTGGGCCCCCAGTGCCCTGCCCATCTGACGTTCGCTCTGACGCAGCTTGAACCCCATCGCCGGGTCCGACACCATCAACTCGTCGTGCAACTGCTCCACCGCCGCCCGGCTGATCTCGCCCAGCGCTTCGCTGATCGCTGCTTCGTCCAACTCCGCCAGCGTCACGTTCCGCTCGATCAGCGTCGCGGCGAACCGCTCCAGGATCGTGTGGTACAGCCGCCCCAAATCCACAGCAGCCAGCTTGAAAAGCTGACGCTCCTCCAGCCCCAGAACATAGGCCGCATAATGCTCGAACGGGCATTCCGAATGCTTCTCCAACCGCGAAACGCTCGTCCGCAACATCCGCCTGTCCCCGTACAGCAACGCCACCGCATGCTCGTCAAGCGATGCCTCAATGCCATACGTCAGCGATCCCAGCGTCCGCCCAAGCGCCCCACGTACCGCCTCCTCATGCCGGGCCCACCCATACAACGCCAGCCATGGCCCCAACTGCTCCGCATCGATCTGCCCGGCCCGATGCTGCCGCATCACCGTGGCCATATACCCCGCCAGATTGCCCGGCCTCGTCACATCCTCGATCCCCGGCCGGACCGCCGGATCCTCCAGCCTCTCCACCGTCAACTCACCGAACGCACGTCGTACCTGCTCCAGAAACGGCGACGGCTGCAACCCCCGGCCCTGTTCGTCCGCCACAGGCCAGCTCAGCCACAACGACTCAGCCGCACGCGTCATCGCGATGTAGCCCAAGAGTCGTTCGTCCAGCAGCCGCTGGCGACTGGTCACCGCCAACTCCACCCCCGCCGCCTCCAGGGCCTCGCGATCCCCGTCGTTCAACACATTGTCTTCCGCCGCCACCATCGGGAACGACCGGTCCGACAACCCCAAAAGCAGCACCGCCTTGATCTCGGGATGCCGGCTCCGTTCGATCGAGCCGACCAGCACCTGATCCAGCCTCGGCGGCACCAACGCCAACTTCATCCCCGCCAAGCCGCTTTCCACCACCTCGCGAACCACACCCACCGCCAACAGGATGACGCTGTAACCAGCCGCGTTGCC
>CBFCZG010000220.1:0-7777 GCA_965602375.1 uncultured Phycisphaerae bacterium
CAGGATCTCCTCCGGCCCCAGGTCGCGGCCTTCGCCCTGTTTGGCGGGGCAGGCAGGGGACCTGGCGAGCCGGCCCGACCCACCCAACAGACAATCGCCTTTGTGCTGCGGGATCAGCAGAATCTCTACCTGCTGGCGCACTGTTTCGAACAGCGCATGGACCGCATGCAACCCGAGCGCAGCAATGTCGTGCGGTACGAGGGGTTGATTCCCGCCGGCGAGGATATGTTGGAGTTCCTGCTCGACCCGGGCGGTGCCGGGACGGGTGCCAGCGAGGACCTTTATCACGTCGTGATCAAGCCCAACGGCGTGGTGGTGGCGGAGCGAGGTGTGGGCACCGACCCGCCCATCGGGGCGCGCCGCGTCTGGGCGGTCGAGATTCGAGCGGCCGTCTCGGCTCTACCCGATCGATGGATTGTGGAGGCGGCGATTCCGCTGCCCGCTTTTGATGCAGCCGCCCTGGCCGAACCCGTCTGGGGATTCAATGTCGCACGCTTTCAGGCTCGACTGGGCGAGTATTCCAGTTGGGCCGGTGCCGCCCGTCACATGTACAACACGCAGAGCCTCGGTAACCTTTTGTGCTCGCAGAGTGCCTCGGCCACGCGGTAGGCAGGCCCGCTGCAACTCTTTGAAAAGCTGCTGCCCGACCGGTACGATAGAGTAGAGAGATCGCCCAACGGCGGTGGGGACGGTATGCGGCGCCAGTTTGCTCGTGGGTTTACGCTTATTGAACTGCTTGTGGTGGTGGCAATCATCAGCCTGCTCATATCCATCATGATGCCGAGCCTCGGGCGGGCGCGCGAGCAGGCCAAGAGCGTTCATTGCCTGGCCAGACTTAGCGAGTTCGGCAAGGCGACTCATGCCTACTACAACGGCTACGGTGTCCTGCCGCCCGTCGAGTTTCACCCGGACCCCAACGAGTACCCCGAAACCAGACACGGCTGGGCCGAAGCGTTGTATGCCGACCTGTTTCGCACGCCGCCCTCGGTGACCGGCCGGTCGTTTCCTGTCCTGTTCGGGTTCACTCGCGACCCACAGGGCTATTTCCTCTGCCGCACCGCCAGGCCCACAGAGAGGCACAGCGGGCACTATCGGGTGTACGAGCCGTTTCCGCAGGAGCATTGCGCGCACCGTGGATGGATGCAGGGAAACCTTGAGGCCATCCCGTTGCTGGTCCCGCTGATGGGCGATTCGCACCCTCAATCGCACCTGGGTCCGCTGTCATCCTCGCCCACCAGCTACATCGGTGGCATGGAGGTGAACGAGGGCGATTACGGTTCGGAGGGAGCCGGTAACCGCTTTGACGACCGCCACTTCGGCGGCGTCAACTTCCTTTTCGTCGACGGGCATGCCGAGCGCAGCATTACCCTGCGCGATGAACTCGCCGACGACTGGGATCTGGACCCCCGAACAAAGAATTGCTGGCGCCCCTAGCGCCTGAAGACATGAAAATCATCTACCTGGACAACAACGCTACCACCCAGCCGGCCTCCGAAGTGCTCGACGCCATGGGGCCCTACCTGCGCGACCACTTCGGCAACCCGTCGAGCGTGCACGGTCTCGGTCAGCGGGCCGCCTATGCGATCGACCGCGCGCGCGAACAGGTCGCCTCGCTGATCGGTGCCAAGCCCAGTCAGATCGTCTTCACCAGCGGCGGCACCGAGAGTAACAACCTTGCCATCCGAGGCACACTGGCCGACCGCGGCGGGGCGCGACATCTTGTTACCACCGCCGTCGAGCACCCAGCCGTGCTCGAGGTTTGCCAGCACCTGGCTGATAGCGGCGATGCCGTAACCTTTGTCCGGGTTGATGAGCAGGGACGACTTGACCTTGACCAGTTCGAAAGTCAGATCACCGACCAGACGGCGTTGGCGTCGGTCATGTGGGCGAACAACGAAACCGGTGTCATCTTCCCCATCGAAAAGGTCGCCCGCATTACGTCTCAGCGCGGCGTGCCGCTCCACGTCGACGCCATCAACGCTGTCGGCAAGCTGCCCGTGAATCTCGAAGAGGTGCCGGTCGATCTGTTCAGCGTATCGGCCCACAAACTGCACGGCCCCAAGGGTGTTGGGGCGCTGTTCGTTCGCAACAGCCGACTCGTGCGTCCCCTGTTGTTCGGGGGTCGGCAAGAGCGGGATATGCGCCCTGGTACAGAGAACGTCGCCGGCATCGTCGGGTTCGGCGCTGCGGCGGAACTGGCGGCCCAGGCGATGGACGCCTGGTCCGATACGGCCAGACTGCGCGATCATCTGGAAGAGGGCATCTGCCGTCGTGTCGCGATCGCTCAGGTCAACGGCGACCGTCTGAACCGATTGCCCAACACCAGCAACATCAGCTTCGAGGCCCTGACGGCCGAAGCCGTCCTGCTTTCACTGAGCGAACAGGGGGTGTGCGCCTCGAGCGGGTCGGCCTGTTCGAGCGGGTCGGTTGAGCCCTCGCACGTGTTGGCGGCCATGGGTATCGACCGCCGGCACGCTCACGGGGCCATCCGTTTCAGCCTCTCCCGATACACCACGGCGCAAGAGATCGATGCCACCCTCGAGATCCTGCCCCCTATCATCGAACGCCTCAGCAGACTCATGACCGCCTAATCACCCCGACACGCACCTTCGTCTTTGAATGTTACAGTGGGTTGCCCGCGACGGTGACGGTCGCGGCAATACGCCGACACATCGCGACGAGCTCATCCACCCCGCCAAGCTCACCCACCGCTTCGATGGTGACCGCTCGACTCCGGCCAAGTGCGACGCCCGCCACCACCTCCACCACATCGCCCTGGCGACGTTGTACCAAGACGGCCCAGATTATCTCCCTGCCGGCGGCGCTCTCTCGCTGCCCCCACTGAACACCGACACGTCCCGATGAGGTCCTCCTCAGGTGTTCGCGCAGCAGATCGTCCAGCGTCTGGTCGCGTCCGAGCGAGACCGAGCGGAGCTCAACGTTCCATGGCTGCGAGGCGTGTCGAGGGCAGGCGACCCACGTCCGACCCTGCATTTGCACTAGGCGGGCGCCCTCGGGTAAGTCCACGCGCAGAGCCCCACCCGTTGCCTGGCCGCTCTGTTGAAACGCGAGGTCGGTCAACTCCAACGAGTCAGCCAGCGCATTGAGCAACCGCAGATCCTTCTCACGCGGCATGTACGGCGACGCCAACGCGACGGCTACCGCTCGGCCACTCGGGTCTACCGCCTGGCGCGCCAGCACAAAGGTAAGGTCTTGCGCTGCCCTCACCGTCCAGAGCGATTCGCTGGCCGCCAGTGGGCCCAATGACGCCGGCTCCCGCGCCTCACGCACCAATCGGTAGCGCCGGAAGCGGCGGTCGAGAACGGGTTTCAACATCTGCGAGGTCACCGCCTTCGGCGGTACGAACTTCGGCAGATTGCCGAGAAGCAGCAGGGCTGCCCGTCCATCGCGGTCGAGACGGCCCGCCACCACCGTTTGCCCGAGCCACTCTTCGGGCAACTCGCCCCAACGCTGCGGCGGGCGCCACAAGACAGGCCAATCTCGGGCCGCTTCGGGTGGGCCGAGCTGGTCTCGCCCCATCCGGCTTCTTGCGACCTGCCAAGCTGCCAGCAGCACCAAGCCCAGCAATGCCGCCGTGATCGCCACAGCCAGCCACGGCCGAGGCGAGCGCCACGAGTGAATTGCGCCCATATCAGCGGGATGGTAGTACCGCCCTCGACTGCCATCAATGTCCCGCCTGACTGCGGCCCCAGCCCGGGCTGTCCAGGCCGGCATGGCGGTCCCCCGACTCGCAAAGCTTGTCCGGCAAAAAGCTTACGCCAGCCGGCGCCCGCGATATTTCGATTGACGCCGTGGCTGGAGCCCCTTTACAATCTGGCCACATTTCCGTCCGGGCCGTACCGGGCTCGCGGGTGAGCGCGGCGGCAGGGCTGGTCGGTGCTGGGCCCAGCGCTGGGTGGGGTCGACCGGCGGCAAGAAGCATAGTTGGGTGAGCCGAGATGGGTGAGACAATCCGCATTGCCATAGCTGGAGTCGGAAATTGTGCAAGCTCGCTGATTCAGGGCATCCATTTCTACCGCAACATGTGGCAGGAGCATGGCCGACTGGGTGAAACGATCGGCTTGATGCACGATCAGATCGAGGGCTACCGACCTGGAGACATCGAGGTCGTGGCCGCCTTCGACGTCGACCGGCGCAAGGTAGGCCGCCCGATCGGCGAGGCCATCTTCGCCAGACCGAACTGCACGAAGGTCTTCTTCGACGGGGTCCCTTCCGATGGAAACATCGTGCACATGGGCGAGCTGCTCGATGGGGTCAGCGACCATCTCAGCGAATACCCGGAGGACCGGCGCTTCGTGCCGGCCAGCAAGCACGCCGCCGATGTGGAGAAGGTCCTGGCCGACAGCGGGGCTGACATCCTGTTGAACTATCTGCCCGTTGGATCGCAGTTGGCGACCGAGTTCTACGCCCAGTGCTGCCTCAACACGGGGGTAAGTCTGATTAACTGCATGCCGGTGTTCATCGTCAGCGACCAGGCATGGGCGGCCAAGTTTTCCCGCAAGAACATCCCTTGCGTCGGGGACGACATCAAAGCCCAGATCGGGGCCACGATCGTGCACCGTGCGTTGGCCAGTTTGTTCCGCAATCGAGGAGTGAAGATCGACGCCACCTATCAGCTCAACACCGGCGGCAACACCGACTTTTTGAACATGCTCAACCGCCAGCGTCTTGGCTCAAAGAAGATCTCGAAAACCGAGGCGGTTCAGTCGGCGCTCGATCATCCCCTTCCCGAAGAGCAGATCCACATCGGTCCGTCCGACTACGTTCCCTGGCAGGATGATAATAAGGTTTGCTTCCTGCGAATCGAGGGGCGCGGCTTTGGCGGGGTCCCTATGAACCTCGAGTTGAGGCTCAGTGTCGAGGACTCGCCGAATTCGGCAGGGGTGGCCATCGACGCGATTCGCTGCTGCAAGGTCGCCCGCGATCGTGAAATCGGCGGCCCACTCAAGTCGATTGCCGCCTACGCCATGAAGCACCCGCCCGAGCAACTTCCCGACGATACCGCACGAGAGTTGGTCGAGCAGTTCATCGCCGGGGCCATCGCCCGCTGATGTGCGGTTGCTCCCTTTTGGTGAGCGGCTTGCCGTTTGCCGGTTGTGCAGAGGTCCGCTTGTCGGTCCGCACGGCGACGGGCTTGGTGCAAGCGGGCACACGCCTGCTATACTGTGATCATGGCCGGGCTTAAGACGGGGTCGAGCGACTTTCGGGAGCTCGCTGCTTCGGGCGAGCAGCCGGGGGTTACCAAGGCCGTCGGGACGGCCTTCGCCTCCGCACGGGACGGACTGGCTGTGGCCTTGATGGCTGCGCGAGTTACCCCGAACATGCTGACGGGCGCGGGCTTCATCGTTACGCTCGGATCGGCCGCATGCCTCACCCTTGGCGCGGGAGACGCCTTTGGTCCGTCCGCCGTTGCAGGGCGAAGCTATTGGCCGCTATGGGCCGGTGCCTTGCTGATCGCCGCCGGTGCGTGCGACATGCTCGACGGGGCGGTCGCGCGCATTGGCCATAAGAGTACCTCCTTCGGAGCGGTGCTCGACAGCTCGCTCGACCGCTTCAGCGACGTGGCCATCTTCGTGGCTTTGGTGGGCCACTTCTGCTGGCGCGGCCATCTCACCTACACGGTCCTGGCCGTGGTCGCCCTGGCGAACACCTTTCTAATCAGCTACGTCAAGGCCCGTGCCGAGGATCTGATCGAGGACTGCACCGTCGGGTGGTGGCAGCGCGGAGAGCGACACGTGGCCCTGCTAATCGCTTGCTTCTCTTGCCACGTTCCCGTTTTTCTTTGGCAACAGGCCACGCTGCCCATGCTGACCGTTTTCCGCCGCCTCGACTACACACGCAAGGCCCTGTCCGCCAAACAGCGCGGTCTGCCTCCACCAGTCAAAGGGCCGCCGACCGGCAGAATGCGAGTGCTTTATCCGTGGCGATATCCCCGCGGCTCGGTACCCTTCGATCTGGTGGCCGCAGTCAATATCGTCATACTCGTCTTTGGGCCATGGGTTTTCCCGTTCTTCCGCGGTCGAACCGATCCCTTGCGGCGTCTGATTGAGGCCGTAGCGGGCTAGCTGATGATGTCCCTCGATGTGTGGCACCTGCCGGCACACGCGCGGTGGGTTGGGCGCGCGGCGGGGCCGCCAGATGCCGATCCACAACTTTTCGAGTCGAAATGCCCCGTTCCGGCCTCTACAGCACCCTATACCTGTCGTACACGTCCCGCAGGTATGCCCCGTCTTGTAGTTCCCGCTTCGTGTGCTGCTCGCGCGAGGCCTTATCCAGGGCCGAGCGAACTACTTCGCTGGCCGCCTCTTGAGGAATAACGCACACCCCGTCGATGTCCAGCACCACCCAGTCGCCGGGATTGACCTTTACCTGCCCGCACATCACGGTCGTGCCGTGCTCGATGAGAAGCCCGCGAGGCGCCGAATCGACGGGCTTCAGGCCCGCGCAGTACACCGCATAGTCGAGTTCAACGATCTGACGCATGTCACGGCAGAGGCCGTCGGTAACCGTCGCCTTGGCGCCGCGCGTTCGGGCGGCCGTCGACATCAACTCGCCCCACACGCCGTTGGATCGACTAGCGTTGGTGGCGACGACGGCTACATCGCCCGGCTGCAGCGAATCGACAAAGGCAATCTCCTGCTCGTACGGATTGTCGCGCCGCTGATGTACGTCGACAAACAGGGCCGTGGCCGCCCGTCCCGCGATCACCTGATCCACCTTGGGCGCCAGCGGGCGGATCCACTCGGCCATGGCCTGATTGAGCAGCCCCCGTTCGTCCATAGCGTCGCACAGAAGGGCCGTGCGCAGACGGGTCTCGATGAGTGCCGCCAGTTGCTCGTTGCTCTGCCGCTGATCCATTACCGTCGTCCCGTACGACTTGGCTGACGCTTCCCCCCGGCAAAAGAAAGCGGGCGCCGACACCCGCATATGGGGGGCGCCTCGCAACGGCGTCCCGCCTGAGACTCTGCGCCTTGGGCCCACTCAACGCTGACTGGCGGCCTTCGTATCGTCGATCACCCCGCCAACCTGCGGGCCGAGGTCCTCTTCCTCTTCGCCGGCGCGCTTCAGGCCGTCGACCTTCTCCTTCAGCTCGCCTGGATGGCGTGCCTTGTCGAGCGCTTCTTCACCTGAAATCGTTCCGTTCTGATAGAGATCCCACAGGTGATCGTCCAGCAACTGCATGCCGAACTTCTTGCCCGTCTGAATGCTGGAGTCGATGCGGTACGTCTTGTTCTCGCGTACCAGGTTGGCAATCGCGGGCGTCACGACCATGAACTCATAGCCGGCAATCCGTCCCGGCACGCCCAGCCGAGGCATCAGCACCTGACTGAGCACCGCAATCATGTTCGTCGAAAGCTGAACACGGATCTGGTTTTGCTGATCCACCGGGAAGGCGTCAATGATACGGTTAATCGTGCCCTGGGCACCCGTGGTGTGCACCGTTGCAAAGACCAAGTGGCCCGTCTCGGCTGCGCGAATGGCCGATTCCATCGTTTCAAGGTCGCGCATCTCGCCCACCAGGATCACGTCCGGATCCATACGCAGGACGCGCCGCAGCGCCTCGGCAAAGCTCGGCACATCGGCCCCCACCTCGCGCTGGCTGATCACGCTCTTCTTGTGGTCGTGGTAGTACTCGATGGGGTCCTCGACCGTCACAATATGCCGGTCGAGATTGGCATTGATATAGTCGATCATCGTAGCCAGGGTCGTCGTCTTGCCCGACCCGGTCGGCCCGGTCACCAGGAAGATTCCGCGC
>CBFCZG010000221.1:0-7769 GCA_965602375.1 uncultured Phycisphaerae bacterium
CCTGGCCTGGCCGCTAGCCGCCGTTACTGCTGCCCCGCCGCACCCGCGCGGGCCTGCTGAAGCTTCTGTTTGAGCGACGCGTCGTCAGGATTCGCCTTGGTCAACTGCTCGAAGTACCTGACGGCCTTGTCGTACTGCTTCTGCTCCAGGTAGGTCTCGGCCAATCCCCATGTCCCCGCGTTGACCCCCGGATATTTCTCGACCATCTTCTCCCACAGGGCGATCGCCTCGTCGACCTTGCCCTCGGCCTTGAGGCACCGCGCCAAACCGTTCATCGCCCCGGCGTGCTCCGGCGCCAGCGCCAGGCACACCTCGAAGTGCTTCTTCGCCTGGTCGGCCTTGCCGCTGTTGAGCAAGCAGAAGCCCAACCCGTTGTGGGCGTTGGCATCGGTGGAGTTCTTCTTGAGGGCCTTTCGGAATTCGCTCATCGCCCGCGGAAGCTCGCCCTGGTTGAAGAACTGCCAGCCCTTCTTGGTCTCGGGCGACTGCTGCATCGGATCGGGCGGCTCGATGAGCTTGCGCAGCTCGGGGCTGAGTTCCTTCGCTTGGGCAGCCTCCAACATCATCCTGGCCGTCGGGTCGTCCGGCTGCTGGCCGACCACCTTCTTGGCCCACTTCGCCGCCTTCTCGAAGTCACCTTCCAGCAGGTACGTCTTGGTCAGCCCATACCACGATGCCGGCGTCCGTTCGGCCACGGGCAGCCAGTGCTCCTTGGCCTTGTCGTACTGCCGACGGAAGAAGTAGATCTGCCCCAGACCGTTCTGCGCAGCCGGATGGCCGGGGTCCAGCTCCAGGCACCGCTTGAAGGCCTTCTCACCACCCAGCGAGTCACCCCCGTTGAACCGGCTCCACCCCAGGCCACTCCACGCGTTGGTCGATTCCGGATCGAGCTTGACAACCGCGTCGAATTTCTCCTCCGCCTGCGCGTACTGACGCTTCCGCCACAGTTCCCAGCCTTCGGCGGCCAGTCCTGTCGCCTTCCTAACGTCTCTTGGGAAAGCTGGCATACTCTTAACGCCGCTTGGCGGCGCCGTCCTGACAACTTCCGCCTGGCCCGACTGATTCACCCCAGCCGGTGTCGTACCTCCCGTCAGAATCAACCCCGTCACAACCGCTGCTACCGTGATGGTCATCGCGACACCTCCCAGCGCCCATCGGCGCCGCCGCCGACGGCGCAGTTCTTCCCTTTGCAGCGACGCCATCAGCCACCCATCGGCCTGTTGCATCGCCTCGTCCAGCAACGCCTCTTCGTCGGCCGAAGCCGACCGGACGTCGCTCTCATCGTTGGTTCGCGAACCTAAACCACCACCCATGGGTCTGTTCGATTCGGTTCAAATCCCCTTGATAAGTCGGGCCGCCTGTTCCGCCGTCATCTTTCCTTCGCCGGCTGCATCGAGGATCGTGCCCTTCACCTGGTGCGTCTTGGCGATCTCGTTGCGCAACGCCTCGATCACCTTGTCCAGCCGCGACCGCACCGTCGGATACGACACGCCCGTCTGCGCCGCGATCTCCTTCAGACTCCCGCTGGCCAACACGAACATCTCGATAAACCGCTGGTGCTCAATCGGCAAGTTGCCCAGACGAGGACTCGGAAAAGGCGCCTCGACCGCGATGCCGCACTTGTGGCAACTCATCCGAGTTACCGACATGGCCGAGCCACAGTACGGGCAATTGTTGTCAATCGCTGGTTCGGTCATCCCATTAGGGTCAACTTTACAACCTTAATATACATCGCCGCATGAATAATGTCAATCCAAATCTGCAAAAAGGTCAATTTTCTTTATTTTTCTGCCCTGCCTCTGTCAGATAGCCGACAGGCCTCTTGCGCCCCCGTGGCTCGGACGGCTCCATCAACGCCCGGATGGCCTCGAATACCACTTTGAACTGCCGGTCGTACTTCCGCTCCAGGGCGGCCAACTTTCGGGCCAGGTCCGCGTGAGTTCCCAGCATCGCCCGCAAGCGCACGAACGTTCGCATGATCTCGACGTTGACCTGCACCGCCCGCTTGCTGCGGAGCACGCTGGACAGCATCGCAACCCCTTGTTCGGTAAAGACATACGGCCGATAGCGGCGACCGCCCCAGGCTGAACTTGAGATCCCAATTTGGCATCTCAAGTTGTCGAACTCGCTCTTACTCAGCTGGAACATGAAATCGCCTGGGAACCGATCGGCGTTGCGCTTCACCGCTCGGACCAAGGCCCCCGTTTCGACCCCGTACAGATCAGCCAGGTCCGCATCCAGCATCACCTTCTCGCCCCGGATCAACAGGATATGACGCTCGATCCGCTCCCGCCGAATCATCGCCTTGCTGGGTCGTTTCGGCATGGCTGCATGCTAACGATGGAAGATTCGGCCTGTCCAGGGCGTAAAAGCAGCCGAGCGTTCAAACGTCGGCTGGTCATCGGCGCGGCGACTTGGTCGTCTTCTTCTTTCTCTTTGCCGGTCCCTTCTTGCTCGATGGTCGGCCTTTGCCCCCCGCGGACGAACGAGCCCCGTGGCCCTCCAGCGAAAAGTCGAGTTGCCGGGCCGGCACGTTCACCTGTGCGATGCGCACCGTCACCAGATCGCCGATCTGGAATCGCTTTCCCGTCCGCTGGCCGACCAGCGACCCGGTCCGTTCGTTCACTTCCCACCAATCGTCGGGCAAATCGTCGAAACGAACCAGACCGTCGATCATGAACCGCTGACACTGCACGAACAGGCCGAACGTCGTGACGCCAGTGATCACGCCTTCGATGACTTCGCCCACCCGCTCGCTCAGCAGCTCGAGAATACGGATCGTCCGCAACTCCTGCTCGGCGTCCTCGGCCCGGCGCTCGGTGTAGCTGCAGTGTTTGCCCAGTTCGACCAGGTCCTGGTAGCTGGGTGCAGCACTGCGGTCACTCGTCCCTTCCAGCTTGCCTCGAAAATGCGCCTCCAGCAAGCGATGGACGGTCAGGTCCGGGTAGCGACGAATCGGCGAGGTGAAATGACAGTAGTGGCTGCTCGCCAGTGCGTAGTGCCCGACCGTCTGCGGCGAGTACTCCGCCGCCATCATGCTGCGAAGCACCGCCAAGTTCACCGCGTAAGACTCCGGCCGACCGCGGACGCTGTCCAACAGCTTCTGGAGGTCCTGCCGAGACATCTTCCGCGGCGGCTTCTGACCCAGTGCGCGAAGAAACTGCGAAAGGCTCTGCTGATTCAGGCTCTCCGGCTCCGGGTGGATCCGCCGCAGGCAGGGCACGTCGAGGCGGTTCAAGAGGCGGGCGACCGCCTCGTTCGCCTCCACCATGAACATCTCGATGATGGTGTGACTGAAGCCCGACTCGGCCGGCTTCGCGTCGATCACGCGGCCGTCGTCGTCGAACACCAACTCCACCTCAGGCAAATCCAGACTGAGCATGCCGGCCTCGAACCGCCGCTTCTGAATGATCCGCGCCAACTGCTCCATCCGCCTCATCAGATCCACCACCTTGCCCGGATAGCCCCCCGTCTTGCCGGCGAGAATCTCGCCCGCCTGCTCGTACGTCAGGCGCATGGTCGACCGGATCACCGCGTTGGCGAACCGCGTGCCGAGCACGTGCCCGCTCGCGTCGTATCGGATGAAAGCGGCCTTGGTAAGCCTGTCCTCTCCCTGCTGAAGGCTGCACAGACCATTGCTCAACAGCTCGGGCAGCATCGGCAGCACCTTGTTGGGAAAGTACACGCTGTTACCGCGCTGCTTCGCCTCCACGTCCAACACCGAGCCCGACCTGACAAAGTGGCTTACGTCGGCGATGTAGACGCCCAACTCGCAGGTACCGTCCTTGTTCTGCGTCAGTTCAATCGCGTCGTCGAAATCTCGTGCGTCGGTCGGGTCGATGGTGATGACCGTCCGATCGCGACGATCCTCGCGCCGCCGCAGTTCTGCGTCCAGATCAAAACGGTCAGCCGCGCGACGCGCCTCGGCGGTCACCTCATCGGCGAATTCATCCGGCAAATGGTACAGCCGGATCACCGACAGCAGGTCCACGTCCGGCTCACCCCGCGGACCCAGACGCTCGGCGATCACACCGGTGGCCGGTCGCTCGGACGTCGGATACTCCAGGATCTCCACCACCACCTGATCGCCGTCCCGGGCGCCCTTGGCCGTCACGTCGCTCACCACCACGGGCGCGTGCATCCGGTTGCCGTCGGGCCAGACCAACCACCTGTCCTTCTCCCGAACCAGCTCGCCCACGAAGCGGCTCTGCCCCCGCTCCACCACCTCGAGGATCCGCCCCTCCAGCATCGTCCGCTCGCCCCGTTTGCTCCGTTTGCGCACCTCCGCCAGCACCGTATCGCCCGTGATCGCGTCCAGCGATCCGCCGGACGGAATGAACAGATCGCCGTGCGCCGTCGGGCTGGCCGGCACCACGAACCCGAACCCCCGCGGATTCGCCCGGTACGTTCCCACAACCCGCTTCGCCATCGCCGGAAGCGTGACCGCGTTTCGGCTGCCCAGAACGATGCGGCCGGTCTTCATCAGCGCCTTTACCGCGTCGCGAAACTGGGCGTAGTCGGCCTGGGCTACACCCATGCTGCGGGCCAGCGCTCGCACCTTCTGGGGACGGTAGCGGCTGTCTGAAACAAACTTCAGAATGCGGTCGGCATAATCGTCTGACATGGTTTAGAATGTGATCCTGATTCGACCAACAGATTAACGAGGAGAGTCCCGTGGAAGAAATCCTAAGCCAAGCACAGCGATTGGGCAAGTTGATCGCTCAACACCCGCGCACCCAGGCCATGCAGCAGGCCACCGCAGCAGCCCGCGGCGACACCGATGCCCAACAGCTCCTGAACGACCACCGCAGGCAGGCCGAACACGTCCGCCGCCTGGAAAACGAAGGCACACCCGTCGAGGTGGCCGATAAACACAAACTCGCCGACCTCGAGGCCAAGGTGGCCGCCAACCCGCTCATCATGAAGCTCATGAAGGCCCAGGCCGACTACGTCGAACTCATGCAGTCGGTCAACTCGGCCATCGGCTCCCAGCTCGGCCCCGATACACCGACCGCGAGCCCGCAACAGCAGCCATGACCAAGCACGACGGCCCATCTTCCCGCTCGCCCGACAGGCGAGTCATCCTCCCCTTCTTAAAGGTCGGGCCCATTCTGCTGTTCATCCTGGCCGCCACCTACGGCAACCTCGAACAGCACCATTCCAATGATACGTGGATCGCCCTGGCCGCCGGCCGCCAAATCATCGACGAGCTTGGCCACGTGCCCAAAGTCGATACGTTCAGTTACACCTTCAACGGTAAACCATGGTTCAACCAGAACTGGCTCAGCCATGTCATGTACTACTGGCTGTACAGCCGCATCTCGCCCGACGCAGCCGTCTACGGCAAATATGTGATCTGTGCTGGGATGTTTCTGCTCATGCTGGCCGCCGCGCGAGCGCGGTCCCGATCCTGGATGGCCGCCCTGATGGGCACGGCCATTGTGTCGGCCGCCTCGTTGCGATGGCTTAGTCCCCGCCCGGAAAGTTCCGGCTTTCTATGCATGGCCGGTCTGATGGCTTGCCTGGCCTGGATGTCTAATCCTGATAAGAAAAAGAGATTGTGGCCGGCCCTGCTCCTGCTGCCGTGGTTCGTCGTCTGGGGCTGCGCGCACGGCAGCTTTATCTTCGGCTACGGGATGGTGGTCGTCTTTCTAGGATGTTGGGCGCTCACGCGCCTCGTCCGCCCACAGAGTGTCCTGACCTCCGACCGACAAGTCGTCGCGATCGTGGCCTGCACGCTCGCCGCAGTCATCATCACGGTCTTCGTCGGACCCTTTGGCGTGGAGAACTTCACACATCCCTTCAAGGTGGCCGAAAGCGAGGTCTTCCGGCAGGTCAGCGAATGGCGCCCGCCTTATGTGACGGCCAACTTCCCGCCCGCCTGGCCTTTCTGGACCGCTCTGGCGATCGGCGCCGCCGGCCTCGCCATGGCATGCGCCGTAAGATCCGTCTGGGCCATCGAACCCAAGCAGCGAAAAACCCTCCGTCGTCCGACGCCTTGGGGTCTGTTCGACTTGGCCGCCGTCATCATCGGGCTCTACATGGCCATGTGGGCGCGACGCTTCGCCCCCATTCTGTACATCGTGGCCCTTCCCTCGCTGCTCGTTTTCATCATGCGAATCCTTTGGCCCATCCCCCGTCGCGTGCGGAGCGCCTGGCAGTTGCTTGCGCTGGCGTCCTGGGTTGCATCGATGGTGCTTGCCGTCGTGATCGTCCGACACGTCGACAAATGCTACGTCGCTCCCTACGCAAACCGGCACAGCTTCGACCCAGACCGGGCAAGCTTCAACCTGCTCGAGAGGACCATTCAATACGACAGATCGCCGGGAATTGCCATCGAGTTCCTCAAGCGAAACAACTTCCAGGCCAATCTGGTCACCCACTGGGTCTACGCCGGCCCGGTCATGTTCCATGCGCCGGGCGTGAAGGTCTACATCGACGGACGCAGCCAGCAAGTTTATAGCGAAGAGCACTACATGCGCTTTCAGCGATTCTGGGCGAAGTTGCCGCCGAACCTGCCTCCGGCCAGATACGAAGCCCTGCGCAAGCGAGTCGCCCAGCGGCTCATCCAGGCGCTCGACGAGTCCGGCACCGACGCTGTGATGCTTCGCATGGCGCCCCAGACGCGCCTGTTCCTCCAGGCCGTCGACACCAACCCGCAGTGGGTCGTTACGCTGTTCACCGGCAGTACGCATCTCTACTTGCGGCGAGGATGCGACATGCTGTCCCGTGTGCGCCAGGCCGAACAGGAAGGACGCCTCTGGTGGCCCGAGTTGCCCGCAGCGCTGATCGCCCGCGCGCACCTTTGGCGCGCGAGTGGGCCGGCCGGCTTCCAGCAATCGTTGAGCTACTTCCGCGCCGCCGTCGACGGCAGACTGACCCTTGGGCTTGCTGCCTACGGGCCCATGGTTGATTTGTGGCTGCGAATGGGCAGGCCCGACCTTGCCCGGCAGTACCTCCGCCAGCAGGTCGCCAAGATCAAAGACCCCGCCCTCGGGCTCCCCGACGGCGTGCGCCGCAGCCTGCTGGCGCGGATCGAACAGATCCAGCAAGCCACGGACCGCCGCGAAGCGCCCGGCGCAGCCGCGCCCCAATCGTCCGACGCAGAGCAGGAGCAATACTGGTGGCGGTAAGACCCTGTCCGCCGCATCGCCCGACCCATGCGCACACCACCGATCCTAAAGCAGATCTCGCCGGGCCTGATCCTGATACTGGCGGCGCTGGCAGCCTACGTCCCCGCCATCCGCGCCGGCTTCGTTTGGGACGACGAACATTACGTCACCGAGAACGCCGCGCTCCGCAGCCTCGATGGACTGCGCGCGATCTGGCTCGAACCCCGCGCCACGCCGCAGTACTACCCGCTCGTCCACACCTCGTATTGGCTTGAATACCGCCTGTGGGGGCTCGCGCCTCTCGGCTACCATCTGGTCAACGTCCTTCTGCACGCGACCAGTGCGGTCCTGCTCTGGCGGCTCCTTCGCCGCATTGGCGTGCCCGGCGCCTGGCTGGCGGCCGCGGTGTTCGCCCTGCATCCGGTGCACGTCGAATCCGTGGCATGGATCACCGAGCGAAAGAACACCCTCTCCACCGCGTTCTATCTTCTGGCCGCACTGGCCTACGTTCGCTTCGCCCGTATCAATCACGACCCGTCCGACGCACCGCGCCGCTGGGCCTGGTACGCCCCCGCTCTGATACTGTTTGTCTGCGCCCTTTTGAGCAAGACCGTGACGTGCTCCTTCCCCGCCGCCGCCTTGTTGGTAATCGGATAT
>CBFCZG010000222.1:0-7725 GCA_965602375.1 uncultured Phycisphaerae bacterium
ATCTCGGCCCAGACAACAGCGGTGGGAGGTGTTTTGCGATGAGCAGCGATGTCGCACCCAGACCGATCGACTTGCGGCCGGCTATGGAGGTCGGGTTGGGTCAGCAGGTCGGGCAGCTTCGGGCGGCCCCCGTCGAGTTGGGCGCCGGTCATCCCAAGGCCGTGGTGGCAGCGTACTGTGCGGACTTCGACGTTGACCCCTACATCGAGATGTTCTTCTTTCCGGGCGACACGCTGAAGCTGGCGTTGATTGCCGCGGACGGGCGAATCTTGTGGCGGCGCGACCTGGGGCGCGGCGTGGTGCCGGGGATGTGGTTCTGTCCGGTGCTGCCGTTCGATCTGGACGGCGACGGTGTGGATGAAATCTGGTTCGTCAACAACCTCGATGCGGATCATCCGCTGGGTGTGAGTCACTACTGTCTCGAAAGGGTCGATGCGCACACGGGTAAGACGACGGGCCAGTGGCCTTGGCCGGACCTGGGTGGGCAGCAGACCTTGAGTGCGACGTTTCGCAACTTTGTGCTGGGCGGCCATGTGAAAGGCGAGCCGGTGTTGGTGACCGCCCAGGGCACGTACGGCTCGATGTTTTTGCAGGGCTGGCGGCCAGACATGCGCCCTCGGTGGAAACTGACCATCGATAGGGACCAGCCCGGCGCGCGTGGCAGCCACATGTGCCCCATTACCGATCTCGAGAAGGACGGGGTGGAGGAAGTGATGTGGGGCGAGCGGTGCATCGAGTTGGATACCGGCACGGAGCGGTTCTGTGCCGATCGCGATGTGTATCGCGGGCATTCGGACATCATTCAGCCGGTCTTGGACCGAACGGGCGATCGGTGGTTTCTGTACACGTGTCGCGAGGGCGATCGCGATGCCTCGCCGCGGGTGGTGTTGTTTGACGCCGCGGGCGATCGCCTGTGGGGCGACGTGGACACGGGCCACATGGACATGGGGTGGGTGGCCCGCCTGGGCGAGGGGGGGCGACAGGTGGCGATGGCCATTCGCATCGGGCACAAGACCTGCGGGCCCACGGGGCGCTTTCACGAGGACACGGAGGAGTTCACGTACGACGCGCTGACCGGCGAGAAGCGGCCGCTGGGCTTCAGCGTATATCGCACGCTGCCGGTGGATTTGGACGGCGACGGCTACCACGAGTTGGTGCGGGGCGTTCCGGGCGGCGACGGCGAGGTCCTGGACCGTCACGGCCGGACGTTGGGGACGATTCGAGGCACGGTGGCCATGGCTTCAAAGTTCCTCGACCGCCCGGGCGAGCAGGTGTTGGCCTTCGAGCGAGACGGCACGTTGCGGGCCTGGGCCGACGGCAACGCCCGCGACGGCGAGGAGGCGATGGCGCGGTATGCCCATCCGTTCTATAAGGCCAATCAACGACTCACCAGCAGCGGCTCTAACCTGTGTGCTCTTGGCGGGTTATAAGAAAGAAGACGAAAACGATCGCCCGATTTGCCGATAGGGGGTTGATCGCGGCCTGTCGGGTGGGTATATTACCCGTTGGTTACTGGTGGCTGCCTGCCGGATGCAGGCGGCAGAATCGGGAATCCGGTGCAAGTCCGGAACAGACGCGCTACCGTGACCGGGAGCGAACGCCGCAGCGAGCCATTGTCCAGCGGGTGCAGGACGAGAAGGCGCGGCTAGTAGGTGTCGACGTCAAGTCGACGAGCCCGGAAGTCGGGAGACCGGCCAGGGAAACCGCACCATCGGTCAGTCAGCACCTTCGCGGAAAAGGTACTGTGGCTGCTTCGAATCGCCCTCCCGGCGTTTTTCCCTTTTGGTTTCCACAGTTCTGCCTTCCGTGCTTCGGCGCGCGCTAATGCAGGCCCGCCGACATTCCGCGAACGACTGACGATGAGTTGCCCGCTTCGGTGATATGCGTGCGGGCCGGCAGGTTGGCGTCCGCGAGCGCGACCGGCCACAGACCGGAAAGGAGAACACGCGAAGGGATGGCAAGGATCTTTGTGTTTGACGGGTGGCTGTAACCGGGCGCGGTTATCGCACGTCGCGACGGCGGAGCGAACGTGAATATCCGGCTCCGCCGCGTGTGGTGATCGGTCAGGTTTCGCAGCCTGTTGGTTGGCGCACGGCAAGACGGGCCGTGCAGGTAAGGATTGCTACACTCCCTGGAATTTGGAGGAGGGACTTCAATGAAGTGTTTAGCAGCGGTGGCGCTATGGTTGATGATTCTGAGTGTGACGGCTCTTCCCTCGGCGGGTGCACTGACGTTCACGCCCGCTTCGGGTTTTGTGGCGACGGAGGTCTGGTCGGGCGCGGATGCGGCGCATTTTGCGATGTACGGCGGCAATCTCTACATCTACGGATCGCAGCAGGCCGGTGTCGACCAGTACCAGAACGTCGTCCGCGTCTTCGACGGTACGTCGACGACGGAGGTAGGCCGATCGCCGGTGTTCGGGCCGGCCGCGTATTCTGCCGACTCGATCACGGTGGCGAACGGCGAGGTGTATTGGGGCCATACGAGAGGCTTTACCGAGACCACGGTGTACAAGAGCACGCAGTCAGGGGGCGGTTGGAGCACCGTGGCCGCGGTCGATGCGGCACAGAACGTTACGGTTTACAGCTTAAGCAGCAACGGAGATGCCGTGTTCGGCGTGGCCGTTGACAACGACACGGCCGGCAATGAGGCCTTCTTCCTGGACGGCAACAACGACGAGTACCAGGTTTTTGCCGGCGGATTAGACGACTACTCGGGCGGTTCGGGGTTCGATCCTTCCGGGGACTTCTTTGCAGGCGGGTACGACGCGACGAACTACGCGGCGACCATGTACCGCTATTCAGCCCAGCAGGTAGTGGATCGGCTGACGGGAACGCAGACCACGCCCTATGGCAGCGCCGATGCTATAGACGTATACACCTTGCCCAGCAATGCCTCCGCGGTGATGGAGAGCGATGGGCTGGTCATCTACGGTTCGAACTACAACGCGACCTTTACCGGCACGAACCCGTATTGGTACGACCTGAACGATGGAACCCATGGCTTGTTGGGCGAGCTTTCCGGAGCGGACACGGCCGTAGCCACCGATCTGTACTATCGGGAAGGGGCCACTTACTTCCTGGCCAAGGACAGTTGGGCGACGGGCGCGGAAGCGAGGATCTACCGGGTCACGCCGGAGCCGATGACGTTGACTTTGCTGCTGTGCGGCTTGGCAGTGGTGCGACGGTGGCGGTAGATGCGGAGGATGAGTCGGCCGAAGGGGCGGCTACTAAGGCCGTCCCTTCGCGGGCCGGCGGGAGGTTTTGCACGCGTGCAGGCAAGATGGCGGGCTGCGGCCCTGACATCTTTGATTGTGTTGCTGTCCGAGGCGCAGGCTTCTGAGTTTGCGGCTGAGTTGATCGAGTGCGTTCCGGCGCCGGGACAGTTCATCAACGACCCGAGCTTCAACGATCCGTACGAGGCGTTGGGGCCACCGGCCGGCAACGGAGGCACGTCGGGCGCGGGCAACGTATCGCTCGTGAGCCTGGGCGGGTTCGGCGGGTGGATCGTGCTGAGGTTCGATCATACGGTGCTGGACGATCCGAATAACTATCTGGGGTTGGACTTCATCGTGTTCGGCAATGCGTTTTGGGCCTCGGGCGATCCGCAGCGTCGTTTCGCCGAACCGGGTCACGTGGAGGTCATGCGGGACGTTGATGGCGACGGGCTGCCCGGCACGTCGCCCCAGGAGCGATGGTACCTGATCCCTGGCTCGCTGCTGACTGACGGCAGCAGCTATCGTCAGCAGACCTGGGATGAGGTGCCGGGCGATCCGCACCCGCCGGCGAACGTCGGGTGGTTCCCGCTGCTCGACGTATGGCCTTACCTTCCGGAAGGGCCGTGCATCATTCCTCTCGACGAGTTCGGGCGCTACACGACGGGGGCTTACGAGTTGCCCGCGCCGTACGACCCGAACGACCCGAGCGGCTGGTCCGCGATCGTGCCGAACCCGAACCTCTCCGACGGCGACCCGAACAACGACAGCCTCGAAGGCCTGTACGGATATGCCGACTTCAGCCCGACACTGCGGCTGGGTGATCTGGACGCCGACGACATCGTGGACGATCCGAATATCGCGCCGGAAGCGTTTTACGCCCTGCCGGACAATCCGTTCCGCGTGGGCGTGACGCCGGGCTCGGGCGGCGGCGACGCGTTCGATATCGCCTGGGCGGTCGATCCGTCGACGTGGCAGCCTGCGAGCCTGGCGGGAATTGATTTCGTGCGCATTACGTGCGGCATCGATGTGATTCAGGGCATTCTGGGTGAGATGTCGCCCGAAATCGATGCCGTCGGCGACGTTCGTCCCGTGTTCTGTCCGGGCGACATCGACCGCGACGCGGACGTGGATCTGGTCGATCTGATCGAGTTGCGGAACCGTCTCGGCGTGGCGGATCCTCACGTGCCGTTCTCGATCTACGGCGATCTGGTGGTCGACGGCGTGCAGGGCGAGGAGGCTCGGCACGACGAACGCGACCTGGTGAAACTGCGAGCCGACTATCTCGGCACGGTGTGCGAATGACGGGCGAGGATTGGTTATGCGTGGTGTGAGCAAGCTGGCCGGGGCTCGATCACTGGAAGACGGTCGCGCTGCCGAGGCGACATGTTCGGCCAGAGGGCGTGGAGCTGTCGGTTTCACGCTGATTGAGCTGCTGATTGTGGTCTCGATCATTGCGCTGCTGGTGGCGATCGTTTTGCCGTCGCTGCACAAGGCCCGGGCGCAGAGTCGGGCGGTGGTGTGCCTGTCGGGTTTGCGCCAGTTGCATATGGCCAATACGCATTACGCCATGGAGAACCACGACCTGTACGTGCCGGCGGCGAGCGACATCCTCGACGGGTTCGGCGGCCGACACCGCTGGCACGGCGTGCGCGAGGCGGCCGGCGTCGACCCCGACCCTGCGAAGAACACGTTCAATCCGCTAAAGGGGCCGCTGGCTGATTCGCTGTATGACGGGAGGGTCAAGGAGTGTCCCGAGAGTGTCAGATACTGGACCGAAGGGGTTGACAATGCGTTTGAATCAGGCTGCGGGGGGTATGGCTACAACCAGGTCGGATTAGGATCGCGCCTATACCAGGCGAGCTGGTCTCGCGAAGATCTGAAACGTGGCAATGCCAGGCACATGCAGACCGGTTGGCTGACGACGGCCGTCGCCAAGCCCGCCGATACCGTCATGTTCACCGATACCGCGCACCGACAATACCATAGCGAGCGCGGGTTCTATCTGACGGAATACTCGTTCTGTGAGCCGCCTTTCCCGGTTTCAGCCACGGTCGCCGGGCCGATGTGGTATGAGGGGCCGTCCGACAACAACCTCTATCTTCCGACGATCCACTTTCGGCACCTGCAAAGAGCAAACGTGGTCTGGTGCGACGGGCATGCGAACGCACAGAAGATGTCGTTCACTCGCGGCGATTACGGCACCTTCGATCTGGGTTGGTTCGGTCCGCGAAGCAATGAGTTGTTCGATCCGTTTTGAGTTCGGGTGTACTGGGTGACGTTGCTCGAACCAGGCGTGGGATAGAAGTGATGCGACAGTTAAAGCGGGCAAGGAAGCTTGCGGCGATCGTGGGCGTGGCGGCTGTGCTCGGCGGCGCGGTGGCGGCACGAGCGGCGTCGATCACCCTCTCGCTTGGGTACGTCGGACCTGCAACGGTGCCCGCCGGCGCGGTCGTTACCGTTGAGGTGCGCGGCGATTTCGACACGAGACTCGCGGCTGTGAGTCTTACCGTGACGGCTTCGGGCTACGCTTCGGCTACCGTGATGGAGCGGTCGGCCAGCCCCACGACACCGGGCGGGCTGACGTATCTGTCCAGGACGAGCCAGACGCCCTTCGTGTCCGACCTGCCGCACGATCTTGCCGTCGCGCCGCTGGATGAGGTGCTGCTCGACATGTCGTTCGACTCACAGCCCGGTGGACCCAGCGATGGGCTTGCGCCGGGCGGAGATGTGCTTGTCGAATCGTTTCAGATCGGCGTGGAGGGGGCAGGGACGGTGCAGGTGTCTCTGGCGGCGGGCTCGGCCGCCCACACCTACCTTACAGCCGAGGGGCCTGTGGCGGAGCTCTTCGATTCGGTCGAGATCGATCCGTCGGCGGGAAGCATCACGCTGCAAGTGCTGCCCGACGGTGATTTCGACGGCGATGGCGATGTGGATCTGGGCGACTACGAGGAGTTTTTCGCCTGCCTGAACGGTCCGAACGTGACCACTCCACCGCCGGGTTGCTCGCCGGAGCAGTTCGTGCAGGCCGACTTGGACGGGGATGGCGACTGCGATCTCGCCGATGCGGCCGCCTTCGCCGATCGCTTCACCGGCCCGCAATGACCGACGGCGAGTTCTTCTGTCGCCCGCCCAGCCTTTTCAGAAGTCCAGGCCGCCCTTAAGCGGTCTTTTGCGTTTGCGCGGGGCTTGCGGGCGCTCGGGCTCGGAACCGGCCGCCAGATCACCGGTGTAGTCAGGCATCGACGCTCGCTGTTTGATCGAGAGGGCGATGCGTCGGCGTTCCTCATCGACGCTGAGAACCTTGGCTTCGACTTGTTGCCCCTCGCTGACCACGTCGCCGACGGCGCGCACGTGGCCATCGCTAAGTTCGCTGACGTGCACCAGGCCCTCCACGCCGGGGACCAATTCGACGAAAGCGCCGAACTCGGCGATCCGTTTGACGGTGCCCTCCACCACGCTGTCGACCGGCCAACGGACCGACGCCCCCATCCACGGATCGTCTCCCACGCGCTTGACCGAAAGGCTGATTCGTCGTCGTCCGACGTCGACACTCATCACGCGGACCTTCACGACGTCGCCTTCGGCAACGATCTCCCTGGGGTGGTTGATACGCCGCTCGAAAGTCATCTCGCTGATCGGGATCAGCCCCTCCACACCCTCAGCCAGCTCGATGAAGGCACCGAAATCCATCAGGCGTGTGATCCGGCCGGTGACGACCTCATCCACAGGCCAGCGAGCCTCGGCTCCCTCCCACGGGTCGGGCGCCGCCTGCTTGAGGCCCAGCGAGATCTTTCGCTGATCTCGGTCGACCTTAAGCACTTTCACCTCGACCTTCTGCCCTTCCTGCACCATGTCCTTGGGGTCATCCAGGCGCCGGTAACTCATGTCACTTATGTGAAGCAGCCCGTCGATGCCACCCAGATCGACGAACGCGCCATACGGCATGATGGTCTTGACGGTTCCGGTGACGGTGTTGCCCTCGTGGAGCGACTCGAACAGGCTCTCGCGGGCCTGCGCGGCTTCCTCCTCCAACAGCGCTCGTCGTGAGACGACGATCTGCTTGCGGCTGCGATCAACGTCGACCACTTGACAGCGAAGGCGCTGGTTGGCGTAGGGGTGCAGTTCCTCGGTGCGAAACATTTCGATCTGGCTTACGGGCATGAAGGCGGCGATGCCGTTGACGTCGAGTTCCAGGCCGCCCTTGTTGTGCCCGGTGACGCGACCCTCGACGGTCTGACCCGGCTCGATGGTCTCCCAGGCGGCCGCCAGCACGGCGCCTTTGCGGCTGAGCAGCAACAGGTCGTCTCGCTCGTCGAAGCCTTCGACGGTGACCTCCACCATCTCGCCCACGGTCGGCAGCGGTTCATCGTCGAACTGCTCGGCCGGCAGTATGCCCTGGCTCTTGGCGCCAAGCTCGACGAAGACGTCGTCGCCCTGGATGGCGATCACGCGTCCTCGACGCACGCCCTCGGCGGTCGAGGGTCGGGGTGCGTCCTCTTCATCGGTAA
>CBFCZG010000223.1:0-7694 GCA_965602375.1 uncultured Phycisphaerae bacterium
ACCACAGCCCGCAGATGCTCGGGCATGCCCGTCGACGGCTGAGCCGCGCGGGCGTGACGGCATGCTGGGTTCGTGGCGACGCCTACCGCCTGCCGTTCGAATGCGCGAGCTTCGACGCCGCCTATGCAGGGTTTTTCATGAGTCACGTGCCTTTGTCGTACGTGCCGACTTTGTTCGATGAGGTGCGTCGTGTAGTCCGGCCCGGCGGCGAGTTCCTGCTGTTCGACGGGCGTCGGGCAAGCTGCGCAGCCGGCAGCGTACCCGCAGCGGGGAATAGCCCGGTGCAACAGAGGCCGCTCAACGACGGCCGCGTGTTCAACGTGCTGAAGATCTACTACGACTGCGACAGTCTTGGGCGCCTGCTGTCGCCGTATGGCACGAGGGTGCAGGCGCGGGAGAGCAAGGCATTCTTTGTGGCCGGCTCGTGCCGGTTTGGGCATCAGCCGCGGTAGGGGGGCTAGGCGTCGGCGCTTTCGGCCTGGGCCAAGCGCCTCAGGGCCGGCAGGACGAGCCAGTTTGCGATGGTCGGTATCAGTGGAACGATCAAGAAGAACACCGAACCCACAGCCCCGCCCGACATGAAGATGTGGGCGACCATCAGTGCGATCAGCAGGATGATGGTCGCCACGGCACACCACTGCTGGCGATACCACACGCCGAGCCCGAAGCCGATCAGCAGGATCCCCGCGATCAGCAGCACCCCGCGGACGACGATCATCTGCTGATCAGGCTCTGCGTCTTCGGCTCGGCTGGTCAGCCATGTTGCGACGACCATCAGCGCGGTCAGCAGAATACCAAACACAATCGTGGCCAGAGCGGCGGCGGTGACCAGTTCGCGGTCTTTATCGAGTCGCTTAGGCGACATGGTGTCACGATCGGCTTGCACCGTCGTTCACCCCCGAAAACAGGCCCATGGTACAGTTTGCATTCGCCCGCAACGGGTGCGCCATCCCGTCAAGGGCGCTTGAATCAGGCAGCGACCTTGTCGGCCACAGCCTCCTTGGCGACTTGAACAATGGCGTCGAACCCGTCTGGATCGCTGACCGCGATCTCGGCCAGCATCTTACGGTCCAGCCCGACACTCGCCGCCTTCAGCCCGCAGATGAATCGACTGTAGCGAATGCCTCGTTGGCGGCAGGCGGCGCTGATTCGAGTGATCCACAGTGATCGAAAATCGCGTTTCCGCAGGCGGCGATCACGGAACGCGCCCACACCTGCACGTGTGACCGCTTCCTTGGCGGTACGGTAAAGCCGGTGCCGGCTGTCACGGTACCCCTTGGCTGCCCGCAATATCCGCTTTTTGCGTCGATGACCGGCCGCCCCGGACCTGACTCTGGGCATCCTCGTATCCTCCCGTCACGCTGTCTCAAAGACCCAGGGCGGTCCGGACGCGCTTGGCATCTGCCCCACTCAGCAGCCCGCTCTTGCGGAGGCGCCGCCGCCGCTTTGCGTTCTTGCCGCTCATCAGGTGCCCGGCATTGACCTTCTTATGAACGACCTTGCCTTTGGCCGTGATGCGGACCCGCTTTCGTAAGCCCTTGTGAACCTTAAGCTTATGCATTCTACACACCTGTTCGAAGTTGCTACAGACCCGCATTATAGGCGCTGTGGCTCGGCCATGCAATGCGCATGTGACGAGTCCGGCTGATGCGCCGTCCGGGCTAGGCCTCGACCCTTTCGCCCGTTGCGGGTGGCTCCTGGGGCGGCTGCGGCGCCAGGGGCGCGGGACTGACCTTCGGGGTGCTGCTGGCCGGCTTGGCCGGGGCGCTGGGCGTCAGCACCATGGTCATCCTTCGGCCTTCCGACCGAGGTGGCCGCACGACCTTGGCCATATCCGACAGTTGGTCGGCCACGTCCAGCAGGATCTGCAAGCCGCGGTCCTGGTGAAACCGCTCACGGCCGCGGAAGATCATCGAGAACTGCACCTTGTGCCCCTTACCGAGAAACTCGCGGGCATGGGTTAGCTTGAAGTCGCGGTCGTGTGTGTCGGTCTTGGGCCGCAGCCGAACCTCCTTCAGCTGCGTCTCGTGAGGGGGGCGCTGCTTATGCTTCTTCTTCTGCTGATACTTCCATTTGCCGTAGTCCATGACTCGGCAAACAGGCGGCCGATCCTGGGGGGCTACCTCGACCAGATCCATGCCGGCCTCCTGTGCCAGGCGCATGGCCTCGTCGATCGGAATCACTCCCACCTGTTCGTTCTTGTCGTTGATCACTCGAACCGGTGAAATCCTGATCTGATGGTTGACGCGAAGATTCTGAGCGATGAGCAATCACCTGCCTTTCTTGTTAGAGTCTTGCTCCTGAACCCTGTCGGGGCCGACGCCTCGAGCAGGTCCCGTTTACGCTGCTCACCATACTACAACTCCAGCGTTCTGCTGGCTATCTGCTGACGACATTTCTCGATGAAGGTCTCCAGGTCCATTGTCGCGGGGGTGCGCCTGCCACGCGTTCGGACGTTCACCGTTCGCTCGGACGACTCCTTTTCGCCGATCACCAGCACATAGGGCGGTTTCTGAAGTGACGCCCGGCGTATTTTAGCACCGATTTTGTCGGCGCCGACGTCCAGTTCGGCCCGCAGACCCACCTGGGCGAACGTCTCGTATACACTCCGTGCGTAGGCCTCCGACTTCTCGCTGACCGTGGCGATCACCATCTGCACCGGGGCCAGCCACATCGGGAACGCCCCGGCAAAGTGTTCGATCAGACCGCCGACAAACCGCTCCATGCTACCTAGCACGGTTCGGTGGATGATTACCGGCTCGTGGGGCTCGTTGTCGGGCCCGATGTAGCGGATATCGAACCGTTTGGCGGCCTGGAGGTCAACCTGGTGGGTCGGGCCTTGCCACTCGCGACCGAGCGAATCGATCAGCTTGATGTCGATCTTGGGGGCGTAGAAGACCCCTCCGCCCTCGTCGACGCGGTAATCGAGCCCTCGCCGTTCGAGGGCGGCACGAAGCTCGCCGGTAGCCCGGTCCCATTGCTCGAGGGTGCCGAGGTACTGCTCGGGCCTCGTGGCCAGATAGGCGTGATATGTGTACCCGAACGAGCGCATCATGAAGTCCATCAGCTCGAGAATCAGGTCCAGCTCGTGGCCCAATTGCTCGGGTGTGCAGAACGTGTGTGCGTCGTCCTGTGTGAACCCACGGACCCGGAGCATGCCGTGCAACGTGCCGGAGGGCTCGTAGCGGTAGACGGTCCCCAGCTCGCACCAGCGAAGAGGCAGGTCGCGGTAGCTTCGCGTGGTCGAGTTGTACATCAGGTAGTGGCCGGGGCAGTTCATCGGCTTGAGGTAGTAGTTCACCCCGTCGATGTCCATCGGGGCGTACATCATGTCGGCGTACTTTTCGAGGTGGCCGCTGCGCTGATAGATTCGCTCGCTGGCGATGTGGGGCGTATAGACCAGGTCGTAGCCTCGCTTGAAGTGCTCCTGGCGCCAGAAATCCTCGATGATGTGGCGAATCAGCGATCCCTTGGGGTGCCAGTGGATCAGTCCCGGACCGATCTCGTCGTGCACGGTGTATAGATCGAGCTGTTTGCCCAGGAGGCGATGATCGCGCTTGCGGGCCTCCTCGAGTCGCACGAGATGCGCCTTGAGCTGCTTTTTGTCGGGCCAGGCCGTGCCGTAGACGCGTTGGAGCATCTTCTGGCTGGCGTCGCCACGATAGTAAGCACCCGCGACGCTCATCACCTTGAACGCCTGCGCGCAGCCCGTGCTGGGCAGGTGAGGCCCGCGGCAAAGGTCCTCGAAGGTGGCGTCACCCGGTTGGCCGGTGACGTAGAACGAAAGCGTATCGCCTTCCGCCCGCTCGGCGTTGTCCAGTTTGTAGGAGTTGCCTTCGGCGCGGAGCTTGGCCATGGCCTGGTCGCGCGGCATCTCGTACCGCGTGAAGGGCAGGTCGGCCTTGACGATCTCGCTCATCTTGGCCTCGATCGCCTCGAAGTCGTCGGGACTTAGCGGGTGGTCCAGATCGATGTCGTAGTAGAACCCGTCCTCGACGGGCGGCCCGTAGACCAGCTGCGCCTCGGGCCACAGCGAGCAGATAGCCTCGGCCATCACATGGGCGCAACTGTGCCGCAACACGTACAAACCGTCTTCGTCTTCGGCGGTCACTCTGGCCACGTGGAGGACGCTGACATCGCCAGGCAGCGGCGTGGCCAGGTCCAGCAGTTGCGGCTGGCCGTTGTCGGCCGGCCGTATGCGCACGGCAACCGCCCCTTTGTCCCGCAGTCGGGGCTGCTCGAGGAGCTCGCCTGCTTTGGCGCCCGGTTGAAGCTCCAGTGTCGATCCGTCGGGCAGTGTGGCTTTAGGCATGGACGGTCCCTGTCGCGAGCGCCCGAGCCCAGGGCACCCCGCAAAAGGCCGACGACACAGCCGCTTCACGCACGCGTGGCGTCGACCGCAGCTGGACGGTCATCTCGCCCGAGTAACCTATGCGCATGTGTGCGTGAAGCTCACTGTGTCGTCTCGACGTTCCAGCCATCAACAATGGTGCCGATGCTTGCTCAGCACGGCAAGGCCGTTTGGCCCGTTAACAATATAGCACACGCAGGCGCCTCGTCAAACCCTTTCGACGCTAAATCCCGGCCAGTTGAGAACTTCCAATCGGCGTTCGCCGCGGCGGCTAGAGGATTCGGGCGGGGCAGGACCTGACCGAGTAGGCATGAGGCATTGTCCAGCCAGCCTGCCGCCGCTATGGTGCCGCGCCTGTAAAGATGGCGAATGCCGGGAGTTGGGTCATGAAGTCGTATCGCAAGGAGCTGTGGTTTGACACGCCTAACCGTCGAGATTACCTCAACATAACGCCCGAGGTCGATGAGGCGCTGGCCGAGAGCGGTATCCGGGAGGGGTTGTGCCTGGTCAACGCCATGCACATCACCGCCAGCGTGTATATCAACGACGACGAGGCGGGGCTGCTGGCCGACTACGACGAGTGGCTGGAGCAGATTGCCCCCCACGAACCGCTCAGTCGATACCGGCACAACCGCACGGGGGAGGACAACGGCGACGCCCACCTCAAGCGGCAAGTCATGGGCCGGCAAGTCGTTGTGGCCGTAACCGACGGGAAGCTCGACTTCGGGCCGTGGGAGCAGATCTTCTACGGCGAGTTCGATGGGCGGCGGCGGAAGCGCGTTCTTGTCAAGATCATCGGTGAGTGACATGCCCGTCGACGCGGGCAGGCAGCGGTTCGGGGCCCACATGTCGATCGCGGGCGGGTTGCACACGGCCTTCGGTCGCGGCTGGCAGGTGGGGTGTGACTGCCTGCAAATCTTCGTGAAGAACCAGCGGCAATGGCGGGGGCCGCCGATCACCGACGACCAGGTTCGGCTGTGGCGCCGGGCTCGTCGCGATACGCAACTGCGGCCGGTGTTCGCCCACGGCACGTATCTGGTGAATCTGGCGTCGTCTGATCGGACGGGATGGCGGCGCAGCGTGGCGGCCTGTTGCGATGAGTTGGCGCGGTGCGAGCGACTCGGGGTTGGCGATCTGATCATTCACCCTGGCGCCCATGGGGGCCGGGGCGTTCTGGCAGGAATTGCCCGGGTGACCGCAGCCCTGGACGAGCTGTTCGATCGGACGGCCGGCGCGCCGGTGCGCATCCTGCTGGAGACGACGGCAGGACAGGGCAATGCGATCGGCCACGAGTTTGAACAGCTTGCCGAGATCATGGGCGGTGTAGGCGACCGCCGGCGCGTCGGCGTGTGCATGGACACCGCGCACGTGTTCGCAGCCGGCTATGACCTGCGCAAGCCCGATGGATATGCCGAGACGATCGAACGGCTCGACCGCGCCGTGGGTCTGCGACGGGTGCGATGTTTGCACGTGAATGATTCGAAGACAGGGTGCGGATCGCGCGTCGACCGTCACGATCATATCGGCCGGGGCAAGCTAGGGCGCAGGGCTTTTCGTATGCTGCTCAACGACGAACGTCTGGTGTCGGTGCCTCGTATTCTGGAAACGCCCAAGGGCGAGGACGGCCGCGGCCGAAGCTACGACAAGAATAACCTCGACAAGTTGCGTCGATTAGTTGGCGACTGACAGGTTGGTGGAGCTCGGCGAGGTCGACAGGCGGCCAACACGCCCTTTTGCCCGCAGGAGGTGAATCGACACGTCCGGTAGCCTGTGGACGTGTACAGCCACGTACGCTTTCGGCATACCCAGGCTCTGTCCGCCGGTCGGCCCGAGGGAGGCGGCCAGCATCAAAGGCGTTCTCGCACCGGAAAGCAGGTTATGAGCGCCATTACGACCCATCTCGCGCGGCGCAAGAATCGGCGGGCCGGCACACCCTCAAAGCCCTCGATATCTTTCTGGTCGCTCGTCAGGCTGGGGGCGACCGATAGAACCGATAGTAGTCAAAGACCGCGTCCTTGCCACAGCAGTCCAGTGTCTTGGTCCCCTCATGCTGGAATCCAGCTTTCACGGCCGTGCGGTTTGACGCAGCATTGTCAGTTAAGGCTGTAGCAATGACGTAAGGCAATGCAGTCGTAGCCAGCACCCAAGCAACGATCGCCTTGGTAGCTTCCGTGGCATAGCCTCTGTTCTGGTGTGGACGCGAGATGAAATAGGCCACCTCGGTCTCGGGCAAGTCACTGTGCTTGCCAACCGTCACTATACCAGATCAGCCCACTGTCTCACTTGCTGTGAAACACTTCACTATCCGAATACTTCCTTTTCACGCAGGTCACACCTTTCACGAATATGCGCTGCCGCCCGTCGCGGGCGACAATGTCGATCCACCTTCCAGTCCGCCCGGACACAACGGTCCGGCGCCATCACGCTTGCCACAGTTGCTCGTGCCAACATATGCCAACCTTTCCAGTTCATGGCGCGCACTACGCGCAGAAACCCCACGTCGCCCACGGCGTCACCGTTTCTCATTGGTCACAAATAGAAAAACGCCGCAGACGTAACTCTTCACGTCCGCGGCCGTTATACCGCTGCCAATCGCGGGTCGGTGGCTCCGCCAGGAACCAGCCCAAGGCACTCACACAGTCAAAATCCAGCTAACGCCGAACCCAAACCGCTCGCTCAGACCGAGACCCGACGGGGACGTAAAGCATCAACGATGTGTTCAATGGCCAATCTCATATCACGTCCTCCATCAAAGGCGCCTCGGTGCATCAACGCCTACAATAGATTTGATGTTAACTATCGACCAACTGCCTGTCAACCCTGAACTCCAACTTCTCAGGGCACATTGGCCTTTTCCAGCAATGAGACACTCGAATCGTCACCCTATAGTGCGCGCTGCCGGCCGTTTGCGACACAGAACCTGAAATCGACGCCGAAATGTTGTGGGGCCAGCGCCACTATTGGCGCTAGGAAGGCCGGTGATAGTCGATCTGCATTGCCCCCGGTTCTGCCCGCAGGAGGGCTTCGTGTCCCCAGCCTCCTGATAGTCTGTCCTGCCTCCGCGTGGCAAGGCGAAACACGAGACGAGCATCGCAACGAGCAGGCCGGCATCACTGGTGAGTCTGGTGCCGTGAAACGCCAGTCGAAGACGACCGTCAAACCTCACGGGCAATCCGTTGTTCGTGTGTTCACGCATCAGGTGCGTCCTCCACAATGCCCGAAAGCATCGCGTCCGCATGTTAGACGCACCTGCGCGGGGAGTCATGCCTGTAAACTGTCAGGCTATCTGGAAGACCCGGGTGGCAGGCTTCGCCGATGGGTCACAGCTTGATCCCGAGTCGCG
>CBFCZG010000224.1:0-7662 GCA_965602375.1 uncultured Phycisphaerae bacterium
CGCAGATCGGACCGGCCGGCTGCGCGGCGTGTCTTGGCGGGCCACACGACACGTTTGGTCGGGCCAACGCGGCCATACGTGTGATCAGCGCGACGAACCGCAACTTCCCCGGCAGGATGGGCAGCAAGGAGGCGGAGGTGTTTTTGGCCTCGCCGCTGACGATCGCAGCCACGGCGGTGACCGGCGTGGTGACCGACCCTCGCGATCTGTTGGGATCGTAGTCGAGGCGGCGCGAGCGATGACCTCACGAGAGCGGGCACTTACTTCGTTGCATCACGGGCAGCCGGACCGGGTGCCGGTCGACTATTGGTCGACGGCGCAGACCGACGCGAAGTTGTGCGCGGCGCTGGGACTGACCGACCGTCGGGCGATTCTCGATCACTTTGGAGTCGACTTTTTCTATATCGAAGGGCCGGCGTACATTGGCGAGGAACTGGCCGCCCGCAAGGACGGGAGTCGGGAGGATTTGTGGGGCGTGCCGCGGGTGACGGCGACGGCCGGTGCGGGCGACAGCGCGCAACGTTACAGCCACGTGGTGCAGCCGCCGTTGGCCGAGGCGACCGGCGTCTCAGACGTCGAGAACTACCCGAAGTGGCCCGACCCGGACTGGTTCGATTATTCGGTGATCGGGCAGCAGTGCGCCGAGGCGGGCGAGCGGTGCGTGATGTTCATGGGAGACCGACTCAACCGTGTCGCCCAGTTCAAGCCGGCCCAATATCTTCGCGGCATGGAGCGTGTGATGATCGACCTGATCGAGTCGCCCGAGGTCTTCCGGGCGATTATCGGGCGGATTGGGCGCTTCTACAGCGACTACCTGCGGCGGATTCTGACGGCGGCGGACGGGGGCATTGACGTGGTCGTGACGGGCGACGACTTCGGCATGCAGCAGGGCATGCTCGTGGCGCCGCCTGTGTGGCGGAAGTTCCTCGAGCCGGGATTCAGGCGGTTCATCGAGATCGCGCACGAGTTCGGCGTGCCGGTGATGCATCATACGTGCGGGTCGGTTCGGCCGATCATCGCCGACATGATCGACGACGGACTGGACGTGTTGAACCCGATTCAACCGGGAGCCAAGGATATGGACCACGCCGAGCTGAAGGCGGAATTCGGCGATCGGCTGGTCTTTCATGGGGGCGTGAGCATTCAGACGAACCTGCCTCGCGGCAATCCGGACGACGTTCGGCGGGAGGTTCGCACGCTCATGCAAACGATGAAGCCGGGCGGCGGCTTCTGGGCGTGTACGGCACACAATATTCAGGCCGACACGCCGGTGGAGAACATCGTGGCGCTGTTCGAGGCCTATCGGGAGTTTGGCCGGTACTGACGCACTCGCAGGACGGGTGATACGACGGCTGGGTTTGAGCGGACGCAAGACGCGGGACGAGGAGACGGCGATGCAGCAGACGATCGAAGGACGGGTGTACGTTGTGGGCGACAACGTCGATACGGACCAGATCATTCCGGCTGAGTATCTGAACCTCAACCCGGCCGACCCGGCCGAGCGCAAGCAGTTCGGTCGTTACGCGCTGAGCGGTGTGCCCAATGAGCAGGCGGGCCTGCCCACCGGTGGCGTGCCGTTTGTGGACACCGACGACGAGTCGAACACGACCAGCCGCTTTCGTATCGTGCTGGCGGGGGGGAATTTCGGCTGTGGCAGCTCTCGCGAGCACGCACCGTTGGCGCTGCACGAGGCGGGCGTGGCGGCGGTGGTGGCTCAGTCGTACGCGAGGATCTTTTTTCGCAACTCGGTCAACGGCGGCTATGTGTTGCCGTGCGAGTCGGTTCATGGCCTGTCCGAGTCGTTCCGCACGGGCGATGAGGCACGAATCGATCTTGCAGACAGCTCCATTACCAATGTGTCGACGGGTGAGTCATTCAAGCTCAAGCCCTTGGGCGACGTAACGCCGATCATCGAGGCGGGGGGGATTTTCGGCTACGCCAAGTTGCAGGGGATGATGCCTGGGTAGGGATCTCGGCGGACGCGTGCCTCCCTCAACCGCAGCGAAGCGAAGGTTGCGGGTGGGTAGTTCGCCAACCGGCAGCAAGATGGCTGCCGAAGGGCTCACGGCCGATGCCGCCGGTGGCACGGCGCTCGCATCAGCGTCGTGGCTTGGGTGCGCCGCGTCGCCGGAATCGGCCCAGCAGCAGCATGCCGATCGCCAACCCCAGCGGTGCGCCGGTTGCCCCGCAGCAGCCGCCCGCCGCTTCGCAGGCGTCGCCGACACCATCGCTATCGCTGTCGAGTTGATCTGCGTTGACGGTCGACGGACAGTTGTCGCAGTCGTCGATGACGCCGTCGCCGTCACTGTCGGTCTCGGTGTCGTCAGGGGTGCCGTCGCCGTCGCAGTCGGTCATCAGCAGACACAAGCTCATATCCAGGCTCTGTGGCCCTGCGACGCCTGTTTGCGAGAGTCCATCGCCGGTCAGTGACGTGAGCCAGGTAAAAATGCACGTTCCCTCGAAGAGCCCTTCGACGGCGATCCACCCCTCGGTCAACTGGCAACAGGGCGTCAGGCTGGCTGTGTACGCAGACACGGGGATCCCCATGAATTCCAACTCCGTATCGGTCACCGTGGGCGTGACCACGTACGGCCCGCAGGCGAGAGCGCCGGGATGCCCGCCGTCGTCTTCGTAGAACGTTACGATGAAGTTTTCCCGGGCTGGCGTGCAGGCTGCGGGGGCCGCCAGGTCGATGTTCGCCCCCCACCACGAGAGACCGCAGATATCGCCGGCAAGGCCGGTAAAGTTCTCCAGGTTCACCAGATAGCCCTGACTGGATGGCAGCAGACGCGACATCTCATAGGACTCCGGGGGCGGTTGGGAAAACATGGCATCGGCCGGACAGTCCGGTGCAGCCGGCAGGGCCGTCGACTCCGATATGCTGAGTGTGTAATTTCCTTCGTCGCCTCCACCTCTGCCATCTATGACGATATAATAGGTCGTTAGGGCGCTGAGCGGCACGCCGAGCAGTTGCGACTCATCGCTACTCAACCCACACCCTTCATCGTCGCAGGCCAGCTCATCGCCCGTACACGAGCCCTCATAGACATACAGGACGGTGTCGAAGCTCGAGCCGCACAGCGAGATATCCACCCACATGTCCGACGGCGGCGTGAAGGCATAGACGACGTCCCGGGCGCTGCTCGACCAGCAGTCGTCGTAGTCGTCGTTCTCGGCCGCCGTGCTCGCCGAGTCGCTGTAGGGAAGCACCACGATGGTCGTCGCCGTCGCGCATGTGTCGCCGCCGGCCGCCATGACCCATGCAGGACCCGCCAGCATCAGGACCAACGCCATCAGAGCTGCACTCGTTTTCATCTTTCGGGCTCCTTGTGTCTGTCGTCATACCGCCGTCGCGCGGCAGCCGAAGACATACGCACGCCTTGCCGGCGCGCGACGGCTCACGTTCGCTCTGATTACGACCAGATCGGCAGTTGTGGTCCGGCCCAGACCCTAGGTGCACAACAGGAAGTGACCGACCCGTGTTGCGCAAACCGCCTGGAGATTACTTACGTCGCGTGCGTAGTGTACGGGCAGAGAATCGGCTTAGCAACAGCATACCCACAGCCAAGCCCAACGGCGCCACGGGCCCGGCCGTTCCGCAACACCCGGTCGGCTGTGCGCGGCCCGGCATTTCGCAGACGTCACCCACGCCGTTGTCGTTGCTGTCAGACTGGTCGGGGTTGGCGACGAGCGGGCAATTGTCGCAGCCGTTCGGCACGCCGTCGTCATCGGCATCGATCGCACATCCATCGTCCCCGACGGCACTGACGCATTCGGCCGTGTCCGGGCAGTTGTCGCAGGCGTCGCCCACGCCGTCGTCATCGTCGTCGTCCTGAGCGGGGTTGCCGTCGTCGGGGCAGTTGTCGCACATGTCTCCCAGGTCGTCGGCGTCGGTATCGGTCTGACTCGAGTTGGGCAGGTCCAGGCAGTTGTCGTCGGCATCAAACACACCGTCGCCGTCGCCGTCGGCCAGACCCGCGAGCCAGTTGCGCAGGATCCCGAGCTGGTCCGCATCGCTGCTCCAGTCGGTCCCGTCGCGGTTTCCGTTCCACATGCCCACCGATCCGCCCGGACCGGGCAGGTCGGTGAAGATGATCTTGTCGAACGCCGTTGCGCCGACCTTGCCAAGCGAGACCGCCCCACGTGCGGCATCCGCCGTCACCTGGTCGTGGTCGTCGTGACCCGCGGTGAAGGACAGCCCCCGGTAATCGCCCCCCGGACCGTTGAGGATGAAATGGTTCGTGCCGGCGGCGGTCCAGTCGGCGGCGATCGGTGAGTCGCCGAAAGTTGAGGAGCGCACCACGTCGGCCAGTTGTGCATCGTCCGGCCCGCCGAGAATGTTCAAGCCGGTGGCGATCAGATTGCCGCCGCCCTGGATGTACGCCTCCAACGCCGCCTGCTCGCCGGCAGTTATGGCTCGCCCGGCATTGTCGTTGCCCGATCCGTAGAAGATGACCACGTCGAAGGCTTCCAGCGGGACCGCGCTGCTGGTCAGGGTCGGGTTGTTGCTCGCATCGGTGTTGTCGGCGATGGTGAAGACGTGCTCCGGAATGGCGGACGTAAGGAAACTGAAATTGCCCGCGAAGTGGTCGTCGGCGACCAGGACGTTCAACGCGTCCGCCGGCGATGTCACCGACGCCAGCATCACTACCGGCGCCAGGCACCTGCCGACGTGCCTGCACGTAGTCATGATCGGCCCTCCTGCAGACGGTGCCCGCCTTGCCGTAGCCTCGCCCGGGCGGGCGATCTGAGACCCACAGCCGCTCGCCGTAGACGTGTCTCGCCACCGTGTCGGCCCGACACCGACGCCGGGCACTCCCGTCGCGTCCATGATACGTACGGTCGCACGCAAACACAATCTCGCCCCCCTTAAGGCTGACGGTGCCCGAAAGGGGGCCGATCGGTGCCACGAAGGAACTCACGCGAATATGCGCCCCCGAATGTCATCGGTTGGCAAGCGCAGACTGAGGCGACTCCGCGGTTCGTGGTCAACACACGGCGGAGAATGCAAAGCGCATGCGTCGTCGCCTGTCGAGGAAACGCCTGCCGGCGACGGCGCAGCCCGCCTCAGCGCAAAGACAAGGGACCGACCGATCGGCCGATCCCTTGCTTCGTACTCTGCCAGATGCTACGCAACCACCGAACGCCGGACCGTTACGGGCGCTCGCGCACTACCAGTGGTATCAGTTCCTGCATGTCCGGGTCAAAGAGTGCGATGTCGGGCTCCTGGCTACTCACCATTGAGCCGGGATCCAGATAACCCGCTACATAACCGTACTCACGAACGCTCACCCACAGCGAGCCCGCCACCCCTTCCACCTCCGGGGCGCCGGCAATCAAGGGTACGTCTACTACGACATCCGGAGGATTGCCGTTCACAAGGGTCGCGGGATCATCAAACCCCAACAGTCCATACGGGTCGTACGGATTGCCCACGAACAACCGGTCGTCGACCAGCGCGACGGCCCCTGCGTCTCTTGTCAGCGAAGGTCCGGCCAGCACGAAGTCGGGCGGCTGGCTATTCGACAGACCGTTGGCCGGGCTGTAGGCCGTCACTCCCTGAGAGCCGTCTTCGTTGCCCACGTACAAGACATTGTCCAGGACAAAGACCCGTATCGGGTCATCTACGAGGGAGTCGGCGTTGTCCAGTACGACATCAGCCGGATCACCGCTGGCGAGTGTGGCCGGATCGTTGAAGATTCGTACCGTGTCATCGTCCTTGTTGGCCACATACAACGCGTCGGCCGTCACCGCCAGGCCCACCGGCCGATCGATACCCGACCCCGCGTTGTCGAGGATCACATCCGGGGCGTCGGCGCTGGCCAGGGTTGCTACGTCGCGGAAGATGCGAACCGTGTCATTGCCCTGGTTGCAGACGTAAAGATCACCGTCGAACACCTGCAGGTCACTGGGATCGTCGATGCCGGATCCCGCGTTGTTCAGCGTGACATCGGCCGCCTGGTTGTCCGTCAGGGCCAGGAAACCGTCGTAGATGGTCACCGTGTCATTGTCGTAGTTGGCGACGAACAGACGGTCGTCGGCAATGTCGAGCGAGCGTGGGCGGGCAATCCCCGAGCCTGCGTTGTCCAGCACAACGTCTGCGTCCTGGCCTAACGGGTCGGCATTGCGGACGTCGTAGTAGATGAAGACCTTGTTGGCATCCACGTCGCCCGTGGCCAGGTCGAGGGTCTCGCAGACGTCGCCGATGCCGTCCGAGTCCTCGTCGGCCTGATCGGCGTTGGCCACCGCCGGGCAGTTGTCGCAGACGTCGCCCACGCCGTCGCCGTCGGCATCGGTCTGCCCAGCATTGGCAACCGCCGGGCAGTTGTCGCAGGCATCGCCCACACCGTCAGCATCCGTGTCGGTCTGTGCGGCGTTGGCGACGGTCGGGCAGTTGTCCGTGGCGTCGCTGACCCCGTCTCCGTCGGTGTCGGGACCGATGCCCGGACAACCCATCATGAACGTCGTGAGCGCAAGCATGAGCACAGTCGCCCATCCCGTTCGACCGAGTAGTCTGTGATACATAACCAGTCCTCCCTTATCTTGTGGTAACGAACATCATCGCCAACGGTCAGACATTGCTCTGACGACAGCACGCTGATTACGGCCGCTCGCGCACGACGACTGGGATCGGCTCTTCCATCGTGACATCGAAGAGCACGATGTCAGGCGCCTGATCGTCCACAATGGAGGCGGCATCCAGATACCCGATCACATAGTTGTAGTCCCTGTCCGTCACCCACAGTGAACCCAGGACCCCTTCGACTTCCGATACGTCCAGGACTACGTGAGAGTTGACAATCACCGACGGCGGAGCGCCGGAAGCCAGACCCGCCGGATTGTCGAACCCCAGTAGACTCGGCGCCTCCTCGTCCGACCCGCCGACAAACAGGCGGTTGTCTACCTGGGCGACGGCCGCAGGCTCGTCGATGAGCGACGGCCCCGTAAGCACAAAATCGGGCACCTGGTTGTTCGACAGACCGTTGGCGGGGCTGTGTGCGGTCACCCTGTCGGCGTCCTCCTGGCAGACGTAGAGCACGTTGTCAATGACGAATGGCCGTATGGGGTCAGCCATCAGGGAATCGTCCGCGTTCAGCACCACGTCCGGTGCGTCACCGCTAGTCAGAGTGGACGGATCATTGAAGATTCGTAACGTGTCGTTGTTCTTACAGGCCACGTACAAGGCGTCGGCCGTAACCGCCAGGCCCACCGGCTGGTCCATCCCGGAACCGGCGTTGTCGAGGATCACGTCCGGGGCATCGCCGTTGGCCAGTGTCGCCACGTCGCGGAAGATACGAACCGTGTCGTTGCTCTGGCTGCAGACGTACAGGTCATCGTCGAAAACCTGTAGGTCGCTGGGCTCGCCGAGGCCGGAGCCCGCGTTGTCCAAGGTCACGTCGGCCGCCTGGTTGTCAGTCAGGGCCAGGAAGTTGTCGTAGATCGTCACCGTGTCAGCGTCGTAGTTGACGACGAACAGCATGTTGTCGGCAATATCCAGTGCGCGCGGGCGGTCGATTCCCGAGCCCGCGTTGTCAAGCACCACATCCGCGTCCTGACCGAACGCGTCGGCGTTGCGGACGGCGGGCGCGACCGCGTCGAGGTCCACGTCGTCGACGTCCTCGACGAACGCGACGGCGTGCGGGACGCCGGTGTTCACGGGCG
>CBFCZG010000225.1:0-7660 GCA_965602375.1 uncultured Phycisphaerae bacterium
TGGTGCCGCTCGCCCCACTCGACGAGACCGTGCCCCATCCCCAGCAGCGACGTCGTGATCGGTCCGAACCCGCGCACCATCTCGAACGAGAACCCGCGCACGAAGTCGCGGCCCGGGTCGGTCTCGTAGAACTCGTGGCTCCACAGCGCACAGCCCGAGGGCCCCTGATGCCCGAGCAGCGGCTCGTCGAAGACGCCGAGCACCATCGCGTAGGGATGGAACATGAGGTTCTTGCCGACCAGCCCGCTGCCGGTCGTGCTGATCGCGCCGTTGCCGCCGGGCGAACTCTCGAGGTGCCCGTCGAGCGTGAGCCTTGCATGGTGGCCATGGTGGCTGTGTGCGGCGTGGGAGTGGTGGCGCTGTGGTTTGTGACGCGTCGGAGCGGGTAGACGAAGTCTGCACCGGGAGAAATGGGACGCCCACCTGCAGACGACCGAAGGCACCTCCACAGCATAGAAAATCGTGTCTCCGACGTCGTGTGCGATTGCCTTGAGGGTGGCACCTGTTAGCAAGCCGCCGTCGCGTGCGCATGGGTGCGCCTGCGGGTAGCAAAAAGCGAGCCAATGTGTGTCCGATGTGCGTCAGGTCTGAAGGCTGTGCCCCATGTCCAGAGGACATCGGGCACCCACGCCCACCACAAGAACGTCGCGTACCACCACAATATCCTTGCGGATACCTCGGGGACAGTGGATAATCACCCGTAGCGGGTCGGGCGGTCGGGGCGAGGCCGTCATATGTTGAGTGTCGGCAGAGCTAATGTTCTTGTTCAGTCCCCCATCCCGATATACGTCGGGACGGGGCACCGGAACACTCCACAGGGAGAGCGAGAAAATGAAGAAGATCAAGCGACTCATCGTTGGAGTGGTTGTCCTTTTGGTCGTTGTGGCCGTGGCGGCGCTGCTGTGGATCGACCACATAGCCAAGGCCGGTGTGGAGACGGGCGCGACGTATGCCCTGGGCGTCAACACCACCGTCGACAGCGTCGACGTAGGCGTGCTGACCGGCGGAGTCGAGATGGACGCGCTTAACGTGGCCAACCCCCAAGGCTACGGCTCTGACCACTTCCTGCGACTGGGCAAGGGGAAGGTGGCGGTATCGCTCGGCTCGCTGATGAATGAGACGGTGATCCTGCCCGAGTTGACGCTGGCGGGCATCAGCATGAATCTCGAACGGAGAGGCACGAAGGGCAACTACCAGGTCATCCTGGACAACCTCAGGAAATTCGAGTCGCAGGAAGCGGCCGAGCCGGTGCCCGACGAGCCCGGACAAGGCAAGAAGTTCGTAATCGAGAAAGTCGACATAAGCGATGTCCAGGTGCAGGTCGAGCTGCTGCCGATCGGCGGCGACGCGACGCGCCTTCCCGTCCGCATCGAGCGCATCGAGCTGAAAAACGTCGGCTCGGACTCCGAGAGCGGTGTCTTGCTGTCCGAGTTGACGGGCATCTTGATCCAGGCGCTGCTCAAATCGGTGGTGGACAAGGCCGGCCCGATGCTGCCGGCTGACATTCGCGGCGAGCTGACGTCGGGCCTGGCGGGCCTGAAGGGCATGCAGGGAACCGCCATGGAGGTCGTCGGCCAAGTCACAGCCGGCACCGGCGAGACCGTCAAGGCGGCCGGCGAAGCCGCCAAGCAAATGACCGACGAGGCGGGCAAGGCTCTCAAGGACAGCGTAGGTGGGCTGCTCGATTCCACCAAGAAAGAAGAAAAGTAGTCGCCGAGGGCCACTGCATGCTGCGGCTTGGTTTTGACAACGGGGGAGAACACTAGCCGTGCGGCTATCACGCGAGATTCGATCGCACGCAGAACGTCTGGCCACCGCCCCGCGAGACGAGCTTGGGCGCTGGGCCAAGTTTGCACGTTTTCAGCTCGAGTTGTGGCGCTTCTGCGGCAGGCGATTGTGGGAACACAACGTGATGGCCATGAGCGCAGCCCTGTCGTTTCGCACGATCTTCGCGTTGATCCCGACCCTGGTGCTGGTGGTTCTGATACTCAAGTCGCTGGGGGTCCTGGCAGACGGCAAGCAGAGCCTTCGCAAAGCTTTGGCCAACTCCGGCTTCTCGCAGATTACCGTCGTTCAGGAAGCGCCGGGTGAGGGCGAGACGGAAGAGACACCGGGCCAGCCGCGCGAGATCAACGTGGCTGAGGAAATCGAACGGCTGGTGACGCGGGTCGAAACGAAACTGTCGCTTCGCCGTATCGGCCCGGTGGGCGTGGTGCTGCTGGTGTGGACGGCCATCACGCTGCTGACCACCATCGAGCGATCGCTGAATCGCATTTTCGGCGCCCAGCGGGCGCGGGCGCTCGCCCGGCGGCTGCTGCTCTATTGGTCGGTGATCACGCTGGGCCCGCTGCTTTGGATCGCCGCCTCGTACGCGGGTGGCCAACTGCGCGACGCCGTCAGTACGGTGACGGGCGTGTCATGGCTGCTGGGGGCTGTCGGCTGGGCTTCGCCGATCGTCGTGGGCGTGCTGGTGGTGGCAGCGATGTACGAGCTGTTGCCCAACACGAGCGTGGGCTACCGGGCAGCCGTCGCCGGGGCGCTCGTATCGGTGCCCGTGTGGCTGCTGGCGAAGTGGGGATTTGGCATCTATGTGTCAAAGTTGGTGGCGACCGGCAATCTGTACGGCGCGCTGGGCCTGCTGCCGCTGTTTCTGATCTGGCTGAACCTATCGTGGACCATCTTCCTGTACGGTGCCGAATTGGCCAACGTCGCAGCCAACCTGTCCAACTTGCAGGTTGCCGAAGCCGCGTCTGATACGCACGTCAGACCCGCCGAACTGCTGGCGGTGACGATCGCCGTGGTCCAGCCCTTTCACCACGGGCAAGGCCCCGTGGGCGCCGCACAGATCGCTGCACGCCTCGCCCTGCCGAGAGAGAAGGTCGACCTGCTGCTCGACCGCCTGACGTCGCTGCAATTGCTCTGCACCGTCCAGACCGACGATGGAATAGCGTTCGTACCCGCCCGACCGGCTGACAAGATGCGGTTGGGGCAGATTCTCGACATCGACGACCAACCAAAGTGGACGGCAGCCCTGCCGGACGACCAGAGCGAGCTGGCAAGCATAGTAACCCGCGCCTGCGCGACGGCCGCATCGGCCCTGCAATCGCGCACGCTGGCCGACGTCATCGACGACAAGGAACCCCGGTAAGTCAGTCCGGCGGTGTGGGTCGTGAAGCACCGTCGGCGCATCACACACGGTCCCTCAGTCACCCCGCTGCACCGGTCCATTACCGCAGGATTATGATGTCCGTTCGCCGACTGACTCGGGCACGGCACGCGGGCGAGGCTTGCCGCCATCCGCCACCCGCGACGCACTCGCGGCAACCGGGGTGGGCGCCACGCTTGCCTTGACGTCCCTGGCCACCACCCGCTCCAGCGCATCCAGCACCTGCAGGTCATAGCCGTTGGATCCGTCGGCACGCAGTTCGGCCAGCGCCTGGCGAGACGTGAGACCCGGCCTCGTGCCGTCGCCCTGGGCAAGATCGTCGTACGCGCGCGCCGTGTCGATAATCCTGGCGCCAACGGGACTGCGAGCAGACGATGTGCCCTTGGCCGCCACCAGACAATCTTGCGCCGAGATATCCTGGCTAAGCAGAATCGGCACGGCGCCGCGCAGCAGCGAACCCAGCGAGCGAACTAGGTCGACGCCGTCGATCGCTTCATGGTCAGCCGCTTGCGGATCGGACTCCACGGAATCCACCGCTCGCGTGACGAGTTTGGCCGTGACTTCAATCTTGCCGATGTCACCCAGCAAAGCGGCCACGCGGATGTCCTCCACGTGCGAAGGCGGCAGTCCCATGTCCTCGGCCACTAGGTGACAAAGCTCCGCGACTCGTGTGGAGCGAGCCTTCAGAGCCGGGTTGGCGCTCTGCAGGTATCGCGAAAGCACGTCGACAACCCCCACGTAGGCCGCGTGCAGTTCCGCCATTTTCGCCGCTGCGTCGTCGCTGAGCGTGCCGACCAGCAGGGCCGTCAGCCCGAGGACGGCACCCCACACCACAATGGTCAGACCGGCCGCCAGCGGCGAGCTTCCCACCTCAAATCCCGCCAGGCTCAGGGCCGCCACGACCGAGGCCGACAGCACACAGAACAGCGTCAGCACGCCGGCCGACTGCCGGCCCAAGAAGAAGCCGGCCAACACGACGGGGAGATAGTACAGGTTCAGAACCACCATCTTCCCGCCTTGCATCTGGTAGCATAGGCCGGCCAACCCGATGGCCAGTACGATGAGCATCAGCTCAAGAGTAAGTTTCTCCCGTTTCGTGCGTTGTCGCATCATTTGCTCGTTCCTTTAGATCTGCGGCGAGGCGTCTATTGGCATGCGTTCACAGCGCCGGCCGATCGCCGGCGCTGCCTCAGACTGACTGAGTCACCAGAGAGTGAACCTCGGCTTCCTTTTCGCTCTGCGACCGACGTTCCGTCGGCGTCTGCACGGCGTCGGCCGGAGGCTCTATAACGGCTCCGTACTGCCGGGCGATTTCGCTGAAGCGCTTCTCCACCTTCAGGAACACCGCCACCAGCGAGGGGTCGAACTGCTTGCCGGCCTCGGTCTGGATGATGGCGACACATCGCTCGTGGGGGCGAGCGGCCTTGTACACGCGACCTGCCGACATCGCATCGTATGAGTCGGCAATCGCCACGATCCGCGCCGCAAGGGGGATCTGCTCGGCCGCCGAGCCGATGGGGTATCCCGTTCCGTCCCAACGTTCGTGATGGCACATTGCGATGTCTCGAGCCATCTGAAGGAAATTCGACGAGCCCAGGCGTCGCTCGACGTCGCGCAAGCATTGTCCGCCGATGGTGGTGTGCGTCTGCATCGTAAGGCGTTCGTCGTCGGTCAGCGCGCCGGGCTTCCGCAGGACCGCATCCGGGACGCCCACTTTGCCGATGTCGTGCAGGCCGGAACTAACCTCCATCAGGCGTACGAACGCCGGTGTCGCAATGTGTCGGTACTCCGGCTCGCGCGCCAGAGCCGACGCAAGCGTCGACGCGTAGAGCGACATGCGATCCAAGTGATCGCCCGTCTCGGGATCACGCGAGTCGGCCAACTTCGCCAAGCCTAGGATCACCGCGTCCCGTGTCCGCACCAGATCCTGGATTTGCTGGAGGCTTCTCGTTTCGACCCGCTGGTTCTCGCGCCTGAGGGCGCTGTAGGTCGGCGTGAGGATCAGGTAGGCAGCAATGCCCGTCACACCGCACCACCACAATAGCGTTACGATACCCGCAATCAGGAGAGTTCGCCGAATCGCCTGATGGCTCAGTGCGATGGCGTCCGAGCGGTGGACCAGCAGGCGTCTTCCGTCCGATCGGATCGAATACGCCAAGCCGAGATGCCTGCCTTGCTGCAACCCAAGCCAGCCGCGAGCCGCCCCGCCTCCGTCGCTCAGGTTGCCAGGCAAGCTATCCCATACACCCGCTAGATTGTCGATCTGTCCCTGTTGGGCTCCAATGCCGCTTGCGCATGACGTGAACAGAACGTCTCCACGTGCGTTCACGTATGTCGCGTGACACGTTCGAAGCGGCTCGGCGTGCCGTAGCGATTCAAGCAACCGAACAACATCTTCATCAACCCAGCCCGGATTCGTTCGTTTCAGGCTGCTCAACTCGGTTAGCACGCAGTCACCGGCTTTCGCTAGGTCCGACCAAGCCTGCCGTTGGGCCTCGTGAACCAGCGACGCCGTTACATATCGATAATGGACGAACAGGCCGACCATCACGCAGGCCGACAGTGCAGCCAGGAGTAGGCAAAACCCCCTTGTAAGCGTGCTCATCAAGTCCCCCGATTCGCCTGCACAAGCCGGCTGACGATCGGGACGCGCAGCGTCTGTGGCGCCAAGCGACGCGCGGCCTGGGTGTTATTCGGGAGTTCCCACAGCCTACTTGATATGTTCCTTTACCGCCGACAGCTCCCGCGCCCCCATCGGGTACTATCGGACGTCGCCTCGCCGGATAAGCCCGCCAGCCGAACATTGCCTGCCACCCCCAAACGGAAGCGGCACCGAGGCTGCAAGTGAAGACCCACACGAACCCTGCATCCTGGTCCGCACAAACCGCCTACAAACTCCACCACACGTCGGGCGGCGCAGCTTGAAGGCGTCATCTTCCCCACCGGCACCTATGGCGAATAGGCAAAGTAAACCAGGCTACTTGTTATTCGACCTGAAACTCCATACCACGCCGGTCGTCGTGCCATTGGCGTTGACCTCGTCGATTCGCCAGTAGTACCACGTCAGCTTAATTAGATCGCCGGGGTCGAATGTAGTACCAGCCTGGTTGCCCTGAAACTCCGACGCACCCGGGTTCGGGTTGGTCCCGAAGTACACATCGTGACTGGTCGCACCACTGCCGGCCGTCCACGACAGGACCGTGCCCGACCTAGCGACCTTGGTCGCACCATCGGCCGGACTCGGGTTGCCGGCTTGCCCCGGTGGCGGCGGAGCATCATTATCGTAGATGGTGTACGTGTGCACCGTGTTCGCGTCCAGCGTCGCGTTCACCGGGTTGCTCAACGTCACCTCGATCGTCTCATCCGACTCGATGTCGCCGTCGTCGACAACGGTAATCACGACGTTTTGCTGCGTGATACCCGGATCAAACGTCAACGGCGACGCCGCGATCGTATAGTCGTTCGGATCGACGGCCGTGCCCCCGGTGACCGTGTAGTCCACCGTCACAGTGCCCGTTTGGTAGGCAGCGCTGAGCGAGACCGACAGGTTCATCATCGCCACCGACTCGTCACCACTGCTGCTGGTCGCGTCAAACGCCACCGTCGGCAGCGGCTCGGGATCGACCGTAATCGTCACCGTGTCGCTCGATTGCAGCGCAGAGTCGTCCGCCGCCAGTTCGAGCACGTACACCCCGTCGGTGCTGAACGTGGCCGTCGTGTCCACCGCGTTCGGATCGCCGAACGTCACCGTGCCCGGACCGCTGAACTTGGCCCACGTGGTCGTCACCGCCGCCGGCGGATTGGGCAACCCGTCGTCGCTCACCGTGCCGTCGAGGTTCACCGTGTCGGTCGGCAGCGTGACCGTCTGATTCGACCCGGCCTCCACCATCGGCGCCGCATTGGTCACCGGTACGTTGTTGTACAGCGCGTCGACCTCGCCGGGTGACAACGCCCGGTCGTACACGCGGGCGTCATCAATCCGGCCGTCAAACGGCCGACCTCCGAAACGTACCCGATCGCCGATCCGAAACACCTCGACAGGGCCGGTGTCGGGGGCCTCGGTGCTCGAACCGTAGTCCACACCGTTTATGTACACGCGGTGCGTCGTACCGTCGAACGTGTAGGCCAGGTGGTACCACTCCAAAGTCGACGGGATCAGCGACGAGCTAACCAGCAGTCGGTCGCCGTAGCCGATAACCCGACCGTTGCTGTAAACCTGGACGATGGATGCATCGGAAGACGGCGCCAGACCCAACACGGCATCGTACGGTACCGTCGTCTGGCTGCCCTCGGCATACACCCACGCGGTCATACTCATCGGACCGGTCAGGCTGAGCGTCTGGTTGAAACTACCGTTGACCAAGTCATCGACCCCGTCAAACTCCAGACCCCCGCCGTATTTACCCGTCGTCCAGATCGCGCCGGTGATCGTGCCGTCACTGCCGTTGCCCGTCACGTCCATCACCGTCTGGCCCGACCCGTCCTCAAAATCCC
>CBFCZG010000226.1:0-7582 GCA_965602375.1 uncultured Phycisphaerae bacterium
GATCCAGAACAATCGGCCGTCGATGCGCCCCTCGCCTCCCCTGCCGCGAGCGGCCCGGTAGTTCTCGGCCGGGGCAGGACGGATGCCGAGCTCGCGAGCTTTGCTAAGGATCGCTCGGGCCAGGGGATGTTCGCTGCCGGCTTCGAGGGCGGCCGCCCGTTCGAGCAGCTCGCGCTCGCTGTGCCCGTTGAGCGGGAGCAACTGCTGCACCTGGGGCCGGCCATGCGTGAGCGTGCCGGTCTTGTCGAGTGCGAGGGCCCTGAGGTGCCCGGCAGCCTCCAAGTAGACGCCGCCCTTGACCAGCACGCCATTGCGGGCGGCGGCTGTCAGGGCCGACACGATGCTGACGGGTGTGGAGATCACCAGGGCACAGGGGCAGGCGATCACGAGAATGACCAGCCCGCGATAGAACCATGCCAGCCACGACGCGCCGGCCAGCAGCGGCGGCACGACGGCAAAGGCGATGGCCAGGCCCATCATGACGGGTGTGTAGTACACGGCGAAACGGTCGACCCACTGCTGTGTTGCGGCGCGACGAGACTGGGCGCTTTCGACCATGTGGATGATCCGCGCCAGGGTCGTATCGTCGGCGGCCTTGGTGGTACGCAGCTCGAGCGCGGCGTCCTGGTTGATCGTGCCGGCGTAGACCACGTCGCCGATGCGCTTGTCTACGGGCATCGATTCGCCGGTGATCGGTGCCTGGTTGACGGTGGACTCGCCCTTGGTGACCTCGCCGTCCAACGGGATTCTTTCGCCCGGGCGGACAAGCACGGTCGCACCAACGGGGACGGCTTCGACGGGTCGGGCACGAACCTCGCCGGAGTCGGGCAATACGCACCGCGCTGTCGGCGGTGACAGATCGAGCAGCGAGCCGATGGCGTTGCGGGCGCGCTCGACGCTCCAGTGCTCCAGCAGCAGGGCGACCGCAAAGAGGAACGCCACGGTGGCCGCCTCGAACCATTCGCCGATGATCATCGCGCCGATGACGGCTGCGACCATCAGCAGGTTCATGTCGGGTCGCAATCGACGTGCGGCCTGGACGGCCTTGGGCGCGACGTACCATGCGCCGGCTACGGCGGAGGCTGAGTACAGCAGGATCACGAACAGAGGAAAGCCGTGATCTGCGTGGTGCCCGCCTGCCAGGGCGTCGAGCAAGCTGCCGTGCAGCACCCAATGCGTGACGAACCCGGCCAGCAGAAGTGCGCCGCTGGCGGCGGCCATGATCAGCCGGCCATGGCGCTGCCAGAGCGCGCCCTGCTTGTCCGGCGCCCTTCGCTGCCAGGGGACGGCCTTCATGCCGGTGTGGGCCACGGCTGATACGATCTGCTCGGGCGAGATTGCGTCCGGCTCGTACTCGACGGACATGCGTGCGTTGAGGACATCGAACTCGAGGTCGATCACGCCGGGCCGGCCGCCGACCTCACGGCGGAGAATGGCCACCTCCTCCGAGCAATCGAGGCCCTGCACTTTGTAGTCCATTCGTCGTGACATCGGCATCCCGTTCGAGCACGAAGTCCGGGCTCATTTCCCACCCTTTGCCGGTGCAAACGGTGGGGCACCGAAGATCATCGTCTCCCCCGCCCCTAGAAGGACGGGCCACCCGACCATTCTGCGCCCACGCCGGCGTATGTACACGAGTATATGCGCCACTTGGCGAGTTCGGACCGGGATTTCTCAATGGATGATCGTGGTCGTCTTGAGTGGTCCGTGCGCCTGCCGCGGCGGGGTACCCGTACCTCAGCGTCGTCTGATTCCGTGGAGCAGGAGGGTTCCGACGACCAGCAGCAGGGGTGCGGCCGGGCCTGCGGTGGCGCAGGCGGGCGAATCGTCACAGGCGTCGCCAATCCCATCGGCATCGAAGTCTCCCTGGGTGGGGTTGTCGGTGACGGGGCAGTTGTCGCAGTCGTCGGCGATGCCGTCACCATCGGTGTCGGTTTCGGCGTTGTCGGGCACGCCGTCGCCGTCGCAGTCCTCGGTGACCAGAAGGCGCAGCGTCCAGCCGTGCAGCGTGCCGGCCGAGCCGGCGTTGCCGTCGCCGACGTAAAGCCTCCAGAACGAGCGGGCGTTTTCGCCGACGAAGATGCCGAGGCTGTCGGGCAGCGGGCCGCCGACCGCATCGCTCAGATCGCCTGCGTCGGGGACGTAGTTGTCGGGGCTGCCGTCGGCCGGGTCGCCGACGGTCTGATCGCTGGCCAGGCCTGCGCCGATGCTTTCGGCGCCGACGCCGCTGCCTGCGTCGCCGTCGAACAAGATGGGCACGGCGGCTGAGAAGTTCGCGGTGTGCCCGCAGCAGGCATCCTCGTCATTCACACCGGACAGGCCCGGATAGTGCATGAGCGTTACGACGGTTCCGGACGGGCTTTGCAGCTTGACGACCAGATCGCCGACGTTGCCGTGAGTGATGACGGCCTCAACCGAGACGGCTACGACGAGCAGATCGGGCCCGGTGTCGGGGGTGGTGTAGACGGAGATGGTGCTGGCTGCCATCGAGCAGGGCGTGCCGATGTAGTCTCCGTCGGGGATGGGGGGGTCGACGGGCCACGAATCGAAGTCGAGCTGGTAGGTGCGGGCGAGCGCCGAGCCCGGCGCGGCCAGCGAGACGAGGGTCATCGAAATGGTACCGAGAATGACTGCATAACCGCTCAAGCGAGGGATGCACATGGGTGGCACTCCGTGCGGCAGAGGATGAGTCGGGGTCGTTCCATCGATGCCCCGACGGCGCGCCGCCTCACTGCCGTGCAGGCGCCGCCGCCATTGTACCGCGCAAGTTTGTCTGGCACAGCCGCTCAACGACGGCGATGACTCGCGGGCCCTTTGGCAGGGAAGTGCGAGTTTACATTTGATATGGGGCAGCGCCGCGCATAGGGTCGGCATGGGGTGTGGGTCGGATGTGGGCGGGTATGCCGACCGTGGTTGGTGGTGCCCGTCGTTTGTAAGGAGGGTGTGGGGCGATCCTATCCTTGACTGATATCAGTTTTTCGGGAGCAAGCCATGAAGACCATGCATTTATTTTGTGGTGCTGTGTGTTTCGTGTTCGTCAGTGCATCTGCTCATGCGATCATGCCGGGCCAGATCGACACGTTCGAGATCGCCGACGACACGCTGGGCTGGGGCGGCTCGAAGGGAGCCATATCTCCGGAGCCCGTCCAGGTGCCCGACGGAGGGCCGGAGGGTATCGGCGACGGATATCTGGAAAAGAGCTCGTTTAATTACCATCTGGCTACGCGGAACCAGACCACCTGGGCGGGCGATTACGTGGCTGCGGGGATTCAGCGAATCCGCATGGACGTTCGTCCCGAGCGCGACCCGAACGACGTGAGCCCGATCCTGTCTCTGCGCATTGCGGTCGACGGGCCCGGCGGGTTTTTCTCTACTGCGACGCCGGTGGAGGTCGTTAGCGGGACGGGCTGGCAGCAGGTGGAATTCGGCTTGTCGCCCGCGGATCTGTTCTACGTGTCGGGGGGTACGGGGCAGTTGGTCGACACGCTTTCGGCGGTGACGACGCTGCTGTTTCGGCATGATTCGGCTCCGGACCCCACCCCGCCAAGGACGCACCCCGAGCACATCACGGCGACGATAGGAATTGACAACATCGAGGCCGTTGCGCTGGCCGCCGAGCCGCCGGCTGATGGCACGCTGCCCAAGACGCAGAACAATGTGATGTTGTTGAGTTTTCCGGTAGTGATCTCACTGCCGGTTGGTTCACCTCTTGTTGTGACCGAATTGGGCGATCCCAACGTGGACGTGAGTGCGAGTTTCGACTACCAGCTCGATCCCAACGACGCGAGCACGCTCAAGGCGACCGAGTTGGGCGGGCAGCTGGTCAATCAGACGTGGTACAAGGTCCGCTCGGCAACGATCTGGCAGGACGTGGCGCCGTTTGTCTTTGACGTCTGCACGCTCCGAGGCGATTGCAACGACAGCGGTCGGGTGACGACGGCCGACTACAGTTGTGTGAAGGCGGCCTTGGGAAATCGCGATGACGGACGCGAGGATCTCAACGGCAGCGCACGCGTGACCACGGCCGACTATAGCGTGGTCAAGAGCCACGTCGGCAGTCGCGTGCCGGCGAAACCGTAGGGGCAGAGTCCGACGTCGGTGTTTCAAGACGGGGGTCCGGGCATCGTGTTGCTCGCCGCAATCGGGGGACACCGAGAGTCCCGGGCGCCGACTCCTCATAGAGACGGGCTGAATCTGGCTACTGTCAGCGGCCTTGGTTCCGGGTAGACTGTCAGCCCGGCATGGGCAGAGGTCTGACAGATCGGGTGATTGTTATCACCGGGGCCAGTTCGGGCATCGGCAAGGCCACCGCCCTCGCCTGCGCGAACGCGGGCATGGACGTGGTGATCAGCGCGCGGCGAGCCGATCGGCTGGGAGAGGTCGGCGAGCTGGTGCGCCGGTGCGGGCGGTCGGCACTGGCGGTGATCGGCGACGTGACCGACGCAGGGATGTCGTCGCAATTGCTGGATGCGGCGCAGGAGCGGTTCGGCCGATGCGACGCGGTGTTTGCCAACGCCGGCTACGGGCTGGAGCGATCGGTCGTCGCGTTGGGCGACGACGAGTTGCGGCGGATCTTTGAGGTGAACTTTTTTGCGGCGCACGATCTGCTGCAACACGCGGCGCGACGAATGCTGGTCGACCGGCGCGGCGGGCATCTGCTGATGTGCTCAAGCTGCGTAGGCAAGTTCACGCTGCCGTATCACGCGGCCTACAGCGCAACTAAGGCGGCGCAGAGCCATTTCTGCCGGGCGATGCGGCTGGAGCTGGCGCCGCACGGGATCGAGGTATCGTGCGTGCATCCGATCACCACGAGCACCGAGTTCTGGGAGGCGATGGCCGATCAGAGCGGTCAGGCGGGCAGCTCGCCGGCGCTGCTGCGGTCGACGCCGCGGCCGTTCGTGCAGTCGTCGGGTAAGGTGGCACGTGCGATCGTGAGGTGTCTGCGCCGGCCGCGGGCGGAAGTGTGGACCAGCCGGTCAATGCGGATGGCGGCGGGGCTGTTTACGATGTTCCCTTCGTTTATGGACTTTGCGCTGCGTGGGCGGGCGCGGCGGCACGCCAAGCGGTAGTGCGTACTTGGACACTGGCGGGCAAGCCGCCAGTGGCACCCGTGCATGCGCGGCGGCACACGAAGCGGTAGCGCGTGTCGGGATCGTATCGCCCGTGCGAATATGCACCCACAACCTTCGCTTCGCTACGGTTGAGGGTGGCAGCCCGTTGGTCATTGGGATTCCAGTCGCACCCAAGCGGTAGCACCCCGGCTCACCGTCGGAAGCGGAAGGGCTTTTCGGTCAGATCGATTGGCTGGCCGTTGATCCAGACAGCGGCGGGTTTGGTACGGGCGTCGAACGGATCGCCGTCCCACAGGACCAGATCGGCGTCCTTGCCGCGCGCGATCGAGCCAAGTCGGTCGGCCACGCCGCAGATGGTGGCCGGGTTGATCGTCAGGCATCGCAGGGCGTCGGCGGGCTTGAGCCCTTCGCGAACGGCCAGCGCGGCGTAGACGTTGAGATAGCGCAAGGGGGTCACGTCGGCGTCGGCGGTGATGGCGACGCGAAGGCCAGCCTCGACGGCCGCGCGCACCGTGGCGAAGCTCTTGTGATGCAGCTCGACTTTGCTCCGCCCGCCGAGCGACGGACCAATGATCACGGAGATTCTGCGTTTGGCCAGTTCGTCGAGGATGTCCTCACACTCGGTGGCGTGCTCGAAGCCGATTTCGAAGTCGAACTCGTCGGCGATGCGCATGGCCGTCAGCATGTCGATCGCGCGGTGGGCATGGCAGCGAGCAGGGTAGCGGTGGCGAAGCAGGCCGCCGACGGCCTCGTTGACCAGGTCGATCTCGAACGGTTCCTTGGCGGCGCCCTTCTTGCGGCGATGCTTGCGCTTTTTGTCGAGGTAGAGCTGCGCCTTGGTCAGCGCGGCGCGGAGGACGGCGGCGGTGCCCATGCGGGTGGCGGGCATGCGGTCGTGCTCGGCGTAGACGCGTTTGGGGTTTTCGCCCATCGCCATTTTCAGCCCGGCGTCGAGCTTGACGATCTGAGCGTCGTACAATTGGGCCTGCGTTTTGACCACCGCGCCCAAACCGCCGATGACGTTGGCGCTGCCGGGGGTGATGAACACGCTGGTGACGCCCGACTGGGCCGCTTCGATCAGCCCGACGTCGGTCGGTCGGAAGGCGTCGATGGCGCGCAGCTGCGGCGTGACCGGATCGACTCGCTCGTTGACGTCGTGGTCGTTGGGCAGACCGTCCTCGAGCAGGCCGGCGTGGCAGTGGGCGTCGATCAGGCCGGGGGTGAGCAGTTTGCCGGCTGCGTCGAATGGCTCGGCCTTGGCAGGCACTTTGACCTTCGCGCCGAGAGCGGCGATCTTACCGCCTCTGATCAAGACCGTGCCGCGTTTGATTCGGGCGGTGGTGACGGGCTCGATGGTGGCGTTGGTTATGGCGATCATGGACATCTCCTGTGATTGATCGTTCGGCAGCGCCGGGGCTTCAGCGTCGCGCTTGCGTCCTTCGGTGGCGGAGGGCCTGTTTGTACGTCCGTTCGGCCAGATCGCTGATACTGCACACGGTGAAGCCTACCAGGACGCTGTGCAGCTCGTCGTGGAAACACTTGTGCCATCGGGCCGGGATCTTCTCGGCGCCGAGCATCGTGCCCAGCATCGCGCCGGCGCTGGCGCCATTGCAGTCGGTATCCAGGCCGCCCATCACGGCGATGCCGATGGTTCTGGTGAAGTTGCCCTTGCCGTGCATGAGGGCCATGGCGACGATCATGGCGTTGTTGATGGTGTGAACGCGCGACATCACGCCGCAGTGGCGCATGATTTTCTGCCAGGTGTCCTGCCACTCGCGGTGTTCCCTGGACCACTCGATCGTCGCGTCGAGCGCTTCGTAGAGCCGCGATCGCCGCGGGATTTCGCGCATGCCGGCGCGAAGGGCGTCTTCCGGCGAGTCGGTGCTGAACGCCGCGGCGGTGGTGGCGGCTGACCACATCTCCCCATAGATGCCGTTGGCGGTGTGTGACAGCGCTGCGTCGCTAAAGGCGAGCTGGGCGGCGCGGGCGGGCATGCCGGGCGAGACCAGGCCGAACGCGTCGGCGCGGATCTGGGCGCCGATCCATTCGCGATAGGGGTTTTCGAAGTTGGCTGACTCGGGCGGCCTGATACCCCGCACCAAATTGCGGTAGGCCACGCGCTCGGCCGTGTAGACCATGTGGTAGGGGAAGCGCGCCAACCACTGCTCGGCCACGTGCTCGGGCTTGAAGTTGAAGCCGTGCCGCTCGACCAGGTGCAGGCCGAGGATGGTGTAGTCGAGGTCATCGTCGCGGGCGGCGAAGCGGATGTTCTTCCTGAGGCAGTGGGGCTTTCGATTCATGCCGGCCGCTCTGCAGAACCTTTCGGTGAAGTAGTCGCTCAGCGGGTACTCGCGGGCCTTGACCAGGGCGTCTTCGATCTTCTGCTTCGACCATCCCTCGACGGGTTTGCCCAGGATGCAGCCGGCGATGCGGCCCAGCCAGCCGCCCAGCACCTTGCTCTTGAGCTTCGCGCCGCCGGGCGTCTTGAGCACGCGCGGGCCCTGCGGTCG
>CBFCZG010000227.1:0-7519 GCA_965602375.1 uncultured Phycisphaerae bacterium
GGTCGCGAATCGTCACGTTGTCCACGTTGACGATTAGAATCTCGTCCACGCCCCGGGTGTTCATGCCCCCGCCCACGAGCTCCACATCCTCGCGGACCCCCGTCGAGCCGCGGATCGTCAACCCGACGTCGCTGAGATTCAGCCAGGTCGTCAGGTTGTACGTGCCGGGCGCAATGATGATCTCATCGCCGGGCCCGGCGCTGCTGACGGCGCTCTGAAGCTGCGAAACCGTCGAGACGTTCCACACCGTCGCCCAGCCCGTCCCCGCAAAGGCCCATAGCACCGCCGCACAGGCGACCCATGCAAGACTCGAAATCCGCAAAGCACCGCTTCGCGTACGCATACCTTCTGCCTCCTTACCCAGACGCCTCTCGCGACGCCAAAACGTGAAGCCACCAGCCCGGCGGGCTCGCCTCATAGGCCCCTCCGAAATTACGCCCCCAACGCACTACACTCCCTTAAAATGGTAACCGTTTCACCCCGCCTGTTCAACACTCTCGGCCCCCAGCTACCGCGCACGAGCCGATAATCCGCAAACCCACCGGGCTGTGTTCCCCCCGGGCCACGGTCGATCGGCAAAGGCGACGGCCACCGGCAAGGCTGCTCACGCTCACCGAAGGAGTATTACGGCTTCGCCGGCACGCGGTCGCCAATCCAGGCTTTGACCACGCTGTAGTCGGCCGTGGTCACTCGACCCGAGCCGTTGAGGTCGTAGCGCGCCTCGGTGTACTCCCCCATGTGCGCCTTGACCTGCGAGTAGTCCGCCGTGGTTACCCGGCCGCTGTTGTTGGCGTCGCCCGTAAGCGTGGATACATCCAACGAAAACGCCTGTACCGCAAAAACCGCTGCCGGCGTCACGTTGTACCACGTCTGGTTGGAAAGCTGCACGGCCTGTTCGACCGCCTTCAGCGTCGCTCCCGAAGGATCGTTCGGGTCGATCTGGCAGCTGAACCCGCTGCTGACGTCGGGCCCGCCGCCCATCTGGACGATCACGAGCGGATCACCGCCCGGCAGCGTGATGGCGTCGGAGAACACCAGCCTGATCACATTGTTCTGGGTCTTCGGCAGCGTACCGTCGGCCGGCGGCTCGCTGGAGAGCAACTCGGGCACCGCCGAGACGTACTCGTCGGCCCCGACGTCCGGATAGTCGCCCGATGGACGCACGTCGCCGTCGATGTCGGTCGGCACGTCGGGCAGCAGCACTGCGGCGTCGATCGCGGCGCCGGCCAGGTCGGTCAGATGCAGGTCGCCGTTGAGCGGATCGACAAACCAGTCGGTGGCCGGCGTGCTGCCGGTGATGTTGCCGGTGTCGGTAAACGTCGCCCCATCCGTCAGAAGGATCTGACCGCGGATGATGTTGTAGGTTAATTGCAGGTTCGTCGTCGACGAATTGTTGATGTGTACCGCGCGGAAGTACCCGGCGTCGGCGCTGTACACCGTGTTGTTGTAGACCTTCAGGTCCTTCGTTCGACACAGCTCCATGGCGATGCCGGCCCCGCGCACGATGAAGTTGTTGCGAATGATGCCCCCGTCGTTGTGGTACGTTACCGTACCGGACGGATTGCCGAAGGCGACGCCCCGATCGCAGCCGATGACCAGATTCCGCTCAGCCGTGCAGTGGTTCGACTCGTTCCACAGGAAAATACCGCCGCGCCCGCCCCCGGTCGAGCCCTGAATGTCCTGCATGACGCTGTCGCGAATCGTGCAGCCGTCCAGCGTCATCATGTCTATGCCGCCGATGTAATTGGTGTCGCCACCCGTGTTGGCCTTGGTCTGAAGAAGGTAGCAGTCCTCGATCAGGATCCCCTCGGAAACGTTGGCAAAGTTGGTCGAGCCCTTGATGTGCCGCTCGCCGCAGTTGAGCGTCTTGACGTTGGAGATCGTCGTGCGATCCACGTCCTGTTCGGTCCTGATGTGAACGCCGTGATGGTAGCACTCACTGATCGTCAGGTCGCGAATGGTTACGTCGTCGGTATGCAAATCCATCATTTCGCGCGGTTCGACGTTGGTGTTCATGCCCCCGCCGACCAGCACGACGTCTTCGCGGTTGCCTGTCGATCCTTGAATGGTGAGGTGATGAGCGTAGATGTTCAGTCGGCTGGTCATGTAGTACGTCCCGGGCGCGATGATGATGGTGTCGTACGGCGCGGCATTGCTGACGGCGTTTTGGATCCCGCCGACCGTCGATTCGTTCCACACCGTCGCCCACCCGGTCCCGACACACGCCCAAAGCACCGCCGCACAGGCCACCCATACAAGACGCGGAACTCGCAAGGCACCGCTTCGCGCACGCATACCTTATGCCTCCTTACCCAGACGCCTCTCGCGACGCCAAAAAGTGAAACCACCAGCCCGGCGGGCCCTGCTCATAAGCCCCTCCTCCAACACGCCCCCCCAACGCACTACACTCCCTCAAATGATAACCGTTTCGCCCCGTCTGTTCAACGCCTTCGCCGCCCCCAGGCAACCCCAACTGCCGATAATGCGCGACCCCGCCGGGAGATATGGTCAGGGCGGGCGGACGTCAGCGCATGGCGTACTGCGACCGGCAGAGGAATTGCAGCAGTCGATCGCGCAGGTCGGCCTCGATGTGGCAGGCGTCGCGATGGCCGATGAGGTTGCTGCGCTCGCTGGGGTCTTCGATCAGGTCGTAGAGCATGTAGCCCTGCCCATCCTCGTGGACGGCGTACTTGTGGCGGTCGGTGCGGATCATGAAGTTGCGTCGGCCTGACTGCAGGATCTCGCTAAAGGCTGCATCGCGGACCGTCGCATTCGGGTCGCGGAGCACGGGCCAGAGCGACCGTCCCGTGCAGCGGTAAGAGCGATCGAGGGCCAGCCCTTCCAGCAGTGTGGGCATGATGTCGACCGTTTCAGCCAGCGCGCTGGAGGTCGCACCGGGCGTGACGCGGCCCGGCCAGCGGACCATCAGCGGCACGCGCAGGGCGCTCTCGAAGAAACGCGACTTGTAGAGCAACTGATGGTCGCCGGCCATCTCGCCGTGGTCAGACCAGAAGACGATCGCGAGGTCGTCCATGACGCCCTTGTCGCGGCAGGCGTCGAAGATCCGGCCGAACCAGTCGTCGACCAACGTGATCTTGCCGTAGTAGTTGGCGCGGAGACGGTGAATGTCGTCGACGGTCATGGCATCCTGTCGGCCATGCCGCTGCCACTCGGCTGCGTGGGGTGGCACCCAGTCGCCGGGCTCGGCCGGTTCGATGTGCGGCGGCGTGTCGGCTGGATCGTACATGTCGGCGTAGTCGCCGGGGGCATCGAAGGGCTCGTGCGGGCCGCCGAAGCCGACGAACAGCGCAAAGGGTTGGTCGCGCTCGTACTGCTCGACGAAACGGACAGCCTGGCGACCGATGTAGCTGTCGAGGAAGTCTTCGGTGGGCAGGGGGCTGGGCCAGACAGCGACGCTCGGCCGGTGGGCGCGTCGCTTGTTATAGTCATTGCGGAAGGCGTCGAGCAGGCCCTTCCGTTGCCAGTCGTCGGTCATATAGGAGCCGGTATCCACCGTCGCCCACGGACCGGTGGTTTCGTGCACGTAGTCGAACCCGCGGGCGTGCATGTAGTCCTCGCGGTCGCGCAAGTGCGGGATGCCGTGCTCGTAGTAGTGCGATTTGCCGATGTGGCCGGTGTAGTAGCCGGCGCGCTGCAGGTGGTGGAAGAGCGATTCGTCGCCCGCGGGCAGTTCGCCTTTGTTGGTCCACATGTTGTGGTTGTGTACGTATCGGCCGCTGATAAACGACGCGCGGGCGGGCATGCAGATGGGGCAGACGGTGCAGGCGTGGGTGAAGCGCATGCCCTCGGCCGCGATACGGTCCATATTCGGCGTGCGGATCTGGGGGTGGCCGGCGCTGCTGAGGCAGTCGGCCCGCTGCTGGTCGGTCATGAGGATGAGGACATTCGGTCGGCTTTCCGGCATGAGTTCGACTCCTCGTGTTTTGAGCTTGTAGCCGTCTAGTCTAACCGAGACTTCGGTGTATGTAACGTGCCACGCGATAGGTAGGAGACAAAGCCGCCCATGCTGGTCGCTTGGCCATTGACGGGTGGTGTCTCGTCGTCGACGCTATCGTCATCTGCCCGATGCGAAGCCGCGTAAGCGGTGTGACGTCGGGGTCTGCTGACATTGACTCGTCCACTGCGGAGGCAGCGATGAGCGTGCCCATAACACTGATTGTCGACGACGGAGCGCCGGTGAACCTGATGTACGGCCGACAGATCGGCCGGGCGGGGCATATCCCCCGCACACGTGACGAGTCATCGTCTGCTCGGCGCGCCGGCACGGCACCATGCCGGTCCTTGCCTTCGCCGAAATCGCTACGGCTCTACGTCAGGGGAAACGGATCGGGCCCGGGCAGGCGCGACAGAGCGTATCGGCCGGCCTCGGTGTCGCGCAGGCGCGCCAGGCTCGCGACGAACCGCTCAACATAGCGCGACATGCGCCCCAGGTTGACGCGGTCGGCGGGGTACAGCCCGCGCTCGATGCCGTATTGCACCAGCAAATAGGAATCCCAATCACGGCGCAGCAGAATGCTGTCGGCCAACATGGTCAGCGCGGCTTTGAGTTCCTCGTACAAGTCCGCGTGCACGGCCGCCCGAGCGGCCTTGATGCGGGCGATGGCTGCTTGGGCTCGTTCATGGGCGGTGTGTTTGGCTTCGATCATACCGTCCAGCGTCGTTCGATCGGGTTTGGCCATCCGGAAGGGGAACGTCGGGTCGGCAAACCCGTCGAACATCCAGTAGAGCTTGGTGGTGTGCAGCGACCCGAAGGGCGTCCTACACGGCACGCCCCCGCCCCATTGGATGCCCTTGTCGACAATATCGTCGGCATCGAGCAAGGCTTGGACAGCCTCTGCGGGCTGTGGGCTGCCGAACTGCTCCATCAGCCAGGCCGCCACCAACTCGGCGTCGCTGCGGTCGTCGTCCTCCAGCAGCCTCGCCAGCAGCCAGGTGTTCATCCTGCCGAGGTTGCCGGCGTCCGGGCTCGACGCACGGTCGTTGTTACCCATGTTCACCGGAAGCGCGACAAAACCTGCGAGGCCATGGTCCCGCGCCGCGTCCAGGCCCTTGCGGATATGCTGAAGCTTGCACCAGGGCCAGGGCTTCTTGTGGTACTGCTCGTAGGATATCTCGATGATCTGCTCGCGGTCGTGGGGGTACTTGCCCGCCGCCAGCGTTAGCGGCTGGCCGTCGGCGATGTCGATGTTCGTCGATTTGTACATGATCGGCACGTCGTCCGGCAGCGCGGCGAAGACGGCCGGCAGCACCTTTTCCGGATCGTTGTGGGGGCTGGCCGCCCGCTCCATCAATTCCGACGCGTTTCTTACGCCGGTGACCTCGGCGATCAGGCGGTGACCGTCGAGGTACATCTGCCTCGGCCAGTTTCGACCCCACAGTCGGAAGCACACGCGGCAATCGCTCCGCTCCGACTGCACACCCTCGCGGGCGGCCTCGACCATGCGGGTCAGGCGCTGGGCAATGGGCATCTCCGCCTGGGGAATGCACCAGTACGTACCCGATCCGTCCCACGTCGTGAGGATAAACATGTCCACCCACGGGAACTCGCGCGCCAGTTCCGCGTACTTGCTGCGGATCAGCTCCCACGTGGCGGCGTCGTCCGGATCGAGGCAGCTATGCACCGTCACCGTGCCGGCCTGTGTGGGGCGCAGCCATGTGCCCACGATGTCGGGGTACTCCTGCTCGAACAAGAGCGGCAGCACCGGCTCATACATGTGGAAGGCTACTTTCAGATCGTGGCCTGCGGCCCGTTCGCACAGGGCGGCCACTTCGCGGCGTAGCGGCTCGATCCATGCGGCATCCTGGTCGTGGCGAATGCGCGCGACATTCGGGTACGACTCGAAGTAGATGGGGAACATATCCGCTTCGCGCCCCGTCTCCGGGTCGCGCATCGAACCCTCGATACCGGCAGAGTGAACGATCGCCCAGTTGCAGCCCAACTCCGCCGCTCGATCGATGGTGTACGCCGACGGCGCGTTCAATATCCGGTACTTGAGATGCATGGCCGTAACTCCCGTGATAGAGCCACGGGGCAGTCTGCCCCGTCGTGGCAACCAGGTCAACCCCGCATGCTTGGCTGATTTGTCACCTATTTGACACCGGCGCCGGGCACCCGCTGCGTGCTGCATGGTCCGTGCACCTGATCGTGGATCCTGACCAGGTCCTGCCACAGCGTGTCGCCCGAGTCGCGCGCATAATCGGGCGCCTCGCGCAGGGGCACCGTAAGTTTCTCGACCGCCGGCCCGCTGTAGAGCACCTTGTCGCCGCTGACGACCGTGACGGGCTTGTTCATGTCGACCAGCCGAGAGTTAAGGTACAGGTCCAACTCGGCGATCTGCTCGTTGGCGTCGATTTCCACACGGTTGGCGTCACCGACTCGAACCTCGAACGCCGCCTCCATGCCGCCTGCATCCTTGATAAGCTTGGCGTCCACCCAGAACGCACGCGAGTACCGTTTGTGCTCGATAATGTGGCTGACTCGTTTGGGATACGGGTCCATCACGTGGCGATCGAAGAAGTCGGTCAGCACCTTCACGTCCTTGCGGAACGGGACCGGGTTGTGGCCTCCGGGGTAGGTTTGAAAGACGGCCGGGCAACCGGCGTCGGTCAGGTAGGCGTACACCTGCCGCCCTGTCGTCAGAAACGAGTCGCGATCACCATGCAACAGCAGGGAAGGCACGTTCTTGAGGTATCTCACGCGGGGCGTCTCCGGGCCGCGCAGGTCATTGCAGACCGGGGCGATCGCCGCAAACCAATGCGGATATCGCCAGGCGAACATCAGACACGTACGCCCGCCGAACGAAAAGCCCGTCGCATAAAGGCGGTATGGATCGATGTTCAACTCGCGCATCGCGTCTTTGAGCATGCTTCGCGTCTTGTTCTCCAGGCGAACCAGGCTCTTGGGGTAACCCTTTTGCACCGCGCGGAGCAGGATGTACCGCGTCTGGCGGATCAGATCCTGGTCCGGGTTGTCCTGGTAACTGATGACCAGAGGCCACGATCGCTTCGGGTCGTATGCGCGAGGCACGAGCAGGTCGTATCGGCCCATGATGTCGGCCCGTTCGATCCAGTAGGCCTTCGGCAGCCAGCGACCGGCGACGCGCGTTCGCGGATCTGTGCCCTTCTCGAGACAGTCGTCGAGATAGAACTTCATGTCCCGCTCGAGCCATTGGATGCACTCCTCGAACGTGAAGCAGTCGGCCGGATACCGGCTCTTGTCTCGCCCCATCTCGCTGCGCAAAAGGGCAAGATTTTCGCGCAGGCGAGGCAGGCTGGTCGCAACGACTGTGTCGGTCGGGTCGAGTGCGGCGATGCGCGTCTCGTAGCCGCCGATCAGCTCACGAATCTTCGCGTCCACGTCGGTCTTGGAAGCCTGCGCAAGCCCGGCATCGGGTCGCGTCGTGGGCTGCCGCGATGCCCCCACCGCTGCCGGAGTGGTCGGCAGCGCACAGGCAAGCCACAGAACGGCCGCAACCAGAGCTCCGCTGCGGGTCGCGAT
>CBFCZG010000228.1:0-7513 GCA_965602375.1 uncultured Phycisphaerae bacterium
TGTCGGCCTCGTCACGCATGCCGCCCAGCGACATACGGATGAACTTGCGACCCATTGCGCGAGCGATGCTCTGGCCCAGGGACGTCTTGCCGACACCCGGCGGGCCCACGAAACACAGAATGGGACCGCGTCCGTGAGGCCTGAGCTTGCGAACCGCCAAAAACTGCACGATCCGCTTCTTGACCTTCTCGAGCCCGTAGTGGTCGTGATCGAGCACGCGCTCCGCCCGCTCGATGTCGAGCTGATCCTCCGTGCTCACCGACCACGGAACCCGGCACAGCCAATCCACATAGTCCATGGCCACCGAGTATTCCGGCGAAGCGGTGGGGATTTTGTTCAGCCGATCCACCTCACGTTCGGCCGCCTCGCGCACCGGCTCGGGCATCTTGGCTTTGGTAATCCGCTCTCTTAAATGCTGAATCTCCACGTCCTGCTGGTCGAGCTGCCCCAGCTCCTTCTGAATCGCCTTGAGCTGCTCCCGCAGGTAATACTGGCGCTGCGATTCCCCGATCTGCTCCTTTACCTGCGTCTGAAGCTTGTCCGACAGCTCGAGCACCTCCAACTGTGTCGCCAGCGCCGCGTGCACCTTGCGAAGCCGGTCGGTCACGTCGAACGTCTCGAGAAGCTCCTGCTTGTGCACCAGACTGATCGAGAGGTTGGCAGCCAGGAAGTCGGCCAAGGCGCCGGGCTCTTCGATATTGCCTAACACGATCTTGGCCTCGTCCGCCACGTTCGGGCTCAAATCGATCACCCGACTGGCTGCGTGCCGGCAGTTGTGGACGAGCGCATCCAGTTCGGTGGAGGGTTCGAAGCGATCCTCGCGCACGTTCGCCTTGCCCACCATGAACGGCTCGGTGCGGATCAGCGATTCAAGCCCGAATCGGCTCAGCCCGTGCACGACGATGCTTTGACTGCCGTCGGGCATCTTCAGCAGCCGCAGGATCATCACGGCCGTACCCACGCGATACAGGTCGCCTAATTGCGGATCTTCCGTTTCTGAGAAACGCTGCGCCACCAATCCGACGATCTTGTTGCCCGTCAGCACCGAGTCGACCAACCGCCGCGACTTCTCGCGACCCACCGTCAACGGCATGATCGTGCCCGGAAAGGCCACCGAGTCGCGCAGCGGCAATATCGGCAGCTCATCGGGGATGCTGACGTGCTCGGGCGGGCCCTCCGGCCGACCGCCCAACACCGTCGCGACCGGCTGCTCCTGCTCCGAATCGTCCTGCTCGACTTGCTGCTCGCGCGTCAGATCGACGGCGTCGTCGTCGGCCATGGCCGGCTCCAGGACCATCAATCGCTCGACCGGGGAAGATCGATCCAGAGATAGCCCTTGCAGTAGCGCGCGGCAATACGCGTTTGATCGACGTCGCTGGCCAACGTCAGCTCCCGAGAAAACGGCCCCTCGTCGATCTCCATCATCTGCACCCGAATCTCGCCTTCCGCCTGGCCGGGCCGCGGACCGGGTCGCGTGCCGCTTATCGTAAGCTTCTCGTTCTCCACGTGGATTTCGATCCGGCGATGGTCCATCCCCGCCAAATCCACGCAGACCACGTAGCGATCGTCGGCTTCATAGAGGTTCACGGACGGACGCCACCTCTGCGTCCACCGGAAGCGCACAAAATTGCGCTCCAGCATCTCGTCCATGATCTTGCCCATCTGCTGGGCTAACTGATCGAAATCATCTTCAACACTAGCAAGCTCGACCTTCATGGCCGTCTCCGCAGCCCTACGACATGCCTGCAACCACTCTATCACCGCGCCGCGAAACGGTCAATTCATAGGCGCCGCAACAGCGCAGCCAACTCGCACAGATCCCCCACCGTGTAATCGGGCTCGCCCCGCGGAAGGTCGCTGATACGCCTTTGCCGCCGCACCCAAACCGCTGGCAGACCCGCCGCCCTGGCCCCCGCCACGTCGCTGTGCAGCGAATCGCCCGCGTGCAGCACGCGATCGGCGCTCCAACCGGTACGGGCGAGCGCTTGCCGGAAAATGCCCGGGTCGGGCTTGTAGCACCGCACCTGCTGCGACGTCACCACCTCGTCAAACCGCAGCCCCCTGTGCTCCATGGCCGCACGCAGATCGTCGTCGTCCGCGTTGCTCACCAGGCAGATCGGCAGGTCGATCGCCCCCAGCGCGTCGGCTACCTCAGGCTGAAGGCGAGGCTGCCGCATGTACTCTCGGAACGGCTCCACGTAGCCGTCGCACGGCACGTCGAGCCCCAGTTGCGACAGCGTCTGGGCAAGGCTGATCCGCTGACAGTCCAGCAACGTGCGGAAGTGCTCGCCGTTGCTACGCTCAATCAGGTCGAAGAAACGCCGTCCCCACCGAACCCCCAACTCGCCGGCCGTCAGCGGCAGATCATGCTCATCGATGACACACTGGCAGATCGACTCGACCGTATCGCGGTCGCCCGAGGTGATCGTGCCGTAAAAGTCCAGGAACAATCCAACGGGAGCAGGATGCGTCATCGCCTCGTCGATTCTGCGTTCGCCCGCCCACCCATAGGTTCGCCGATCAATCGCGCGGCGGCGGGCTGTCCGGTCCGGCCCGAAAGCCCGTGATGTGCGGTGAGTCACTGGGCTTCTCGGTCGGATGTACCGCGAACACCTCGACGCGAACGATGTCCTCGAACGGAATAGCCACCACGAACGTCCCGACGCGATAGGCGTCGTCGCCGGGCACACACTCGACGGTCAGATAGCTTCGCGGGCCCAGCTCGACCATCTCGGCGATCTCGTAGCTGAAGCCGTCGCGCAGGTACACCAGGATCCGCGCCTCCAGATCGCCTCGGAAGCGGGTAAAGTCACTGTCCTCACCCGCCTGCGATGGATCCACGTCGGGAAACTTCCTCTGTGCGCAGCGCAGCTTGGCGTGCTCGATCTGCTGTTGAAGCGGCTGCCCGTGCCACCAGTCGTAGTCGAACATGGACATATCCGATGCGTTCCTCCAGTGTGCCCTCGTGATCCGGCAGGGCCGGCAACAGTAGACCACCCCCGCGGTCCTGTCAACGCCACCCCCTCCACCGCCGGTCGGGCGCCACCGCGCCGGCCCCTCGCCGCCTCAGCAAAACGGTTCCTTTCGGACCGGCCTTGACCGTCCGGCCGCCAAGGCTACAGTACCCACCGTACCGGGACCGTCCTTCGTCACTATGCACGTCATGTGCGAAAGGGGGTATCGTATGCTGGTAGCTCAGACAACACTCGTCAGGTCGTCACGCCGCCGGTAGCGGACAGCTCTGCCCTGGCCGGTCGACACCGTCGACTTTGCACGATCAAAGTCGACTTGCGATCGGCCCAACGACGTACACGTCCAGCCCGTTGGCGCGACGCCGACTTACCCCAGTGTCAATCGATTGACAGATCAAAGCGCGGCGCGCTTCGCGCGTGCGAAGCGTGCTTCAGCCAAGGAGAAAAACGTTGTCCGACAAGAGTGTCGATTTGCGCAGCTTGCTGCATAACGATCGTTCCCCACGGTCGAACCGGTACGACCCGCAGTGGATCATCGAAAACGAGATGGGCCCCAATGCACTCTGGCTGACCGAATGGCTCTGCCAGAACATGCATCTGACCCCCGGCATGCGCGTGCTCGACATGGGCTGCGGCCGAGCGATGAGTTCGATCTTCCTCGCCAAGGAGTTTGGGGTACAGGTGTGGGCAGCCGACCTGCGGGTCAAGCCTACCGACAACTGGCAGCGGATTCGCGATGCCGGCGTGGCCGACCTCGTGTTCCCCATACACGCCGAGGCCCGATCGCTGCCCTACGCCGCAGGGTTCTTCGACGCCATCGTCTGTGTCGATTCGTACGTCTACTACGGCACGGACGACCTGTACTTCGACTACTTCGTCAAGTTCGTCAAGCCGGGCGGGCAGATCGGCATCGTCGTACCGGCCTTGACGCACGACTACGACGGACCGGTCCCCGAGCACCTGACCCGCGAGCAACCAAGCGGCGGGGTCTTCTGGGACGAAGAATGCTGGTACTTGCACACCGCTGACTGGTGGCGCTATCTGTGGGCCAGGACAAAACTCGTCGACGTCGAGGCGGCCGATGCGATGCCCGATGGATGGCGCCTCTGGCTACAGCATTACAGGGTGGTCGCTGCGGCTGGCACCAAGCGATGCGCGTCGGAGATCGAGGCGCTTGAGGCCGACCGCGGGCGTTACCTCGGCTTCGTCCGCATGGTCGCCCGACGACACCGCGAACGATAGCGAGTGCTTCCATCAACACAGGAGAGCAAAAGTGACCGACAATCAGGAAGAACTTGCCACACTACTCAAACACGAAGATTTCCCCCTTTCGTCCAAGTACGACCCGCAATGGGTCATCGAAAACGAAATGGGCCCCAACGTGCTCTGGCTGACCGAATCGCTGTGTGAGGTGATGGACCTCAAGCCCGGCATGCGCGTGCTCGACATGGGCTGCGGCCGAGCCATGAGTTCGATCTTTCTCGCCAAGGAGTTCAACTTGCAGGTCTGGGCGACCGACCTGTGGATCAAGCCGACCGACAACTGGCAGCGGATCTGCCAGGCCGGTGTGCAAGACCGCGTGTTCCCCATCTACGCCGAGGCCCGATCGCTGCCGTTTGGCCACGAGTTCTTCGACGCCGTCATCAGCCTCGACAGCTACCACTACTACGGCACCGACGTGCACTACCTCGAGTTTCACATGCTCAAGCTGCTCAGGCGCGGCGGGCAGATCGGCATCATCGTGCCCGCCTCGCCGCAAGACTTGCCCCACCCGCTGCCCGACCACCTCGACGACGAATGGTACTGGGTCAACTCGGTCGACTGGTGGCGGCACCAGTGGCGGCGCTACCCCGAACTGGACGTCGAGCGGGCCGACGCCCTGCCCGGCGGCTGGGACCTCTGGGTCCGGTGGCACGAGTTCCTCGAGGCGCCCCGCGGCGGCGCGCGACCCGAGGAAAACAACGAACTCGCCCAGCTCCGCAAGGACAAGGGCCGATACCTCGGATTTGCTCGCCTGGTCGGCCGACGAAAGGAATAGGGCAGCGCCGTCCCACACCTTGAGAGCATCGATCGCAGCGCGCGCTCGGACCGGCCGCGCGCGGGAGTTGCCTGCGCGCCATCGCGGCGTTGGCAGCACACGCGGACCCTCTGCCGTCACACCCGCGCGAGCACGGCTGCGTATCCTGGCCCCTTTGCCTCGATGAACCTCTCGACGCGCCAGCCCGTCCCTTCGACGATCGCGCGGATCTCATCCTTCGAGGCCAGCAGGTAGTCGAACCATGGCGTGGCCAGCGTCTTGTAGCGAATGCGAACCCTCAGTTGCCCGGCCATGCGCCCGCGCCGGCGATTCAGCCTGTGGTACGCCAGGTGGCAGCGCTCGGTGGTGTCGTACGGGTCGCGCGATTCGGCAATGATCCGCGCGCCGGGATTGGTCATTCGTCTGAACCGCCGCAGCAACCACCGAGCCCGGGCAAAGCCGCCGAACAGCCCGAAGTTGTTGCCGTACATCACAATCGCGTCGAACGTCCCCAGCCGCTGCGATACCTGGGTGACCGACATCAGCCTGGCGTTCTTGACCCCGCGAAGTCTGCACACCTTGATCGCCAGAGGCGAGTTGTCGATGCCCACAACGTCGTGCCCCTTGCTCTGCAAGTGCAGCGCCACCCGGCCCGCACCGCAGCCGACGTCGAGCACCCTCCCGCGGGCCAACCGAATCGCCCGCTGCTGATGCGCCGGCCAATCCTCGTACGGGGCCAAGTACACCTTCGGACCTGCAGATGGAGCGACAAGCCCGCCATCCCGCTCTACGATCTCATAGCCGCCGTGACCGCGGAAGTAATCGTATATCGCCTGCCCCGTGGCATCCTGGTGTTTGGCTAATCCTTTCATGTGTTGCCTCCCTTCGGGCGTCCAGGGTCGCTGCACAAAAAAACCCGCTCTGATGGGAGCGGGCTTTGTGGATTCGATTCAGCTTCGACTGTTCAATCGCTCATCGCGGCCCGCTCCTGGCCCTCGGCGCGCAGTAAAACGACGAAACGTACGCACACACCCCGCTCGTCGTCTGCGACATGAACCAGGCTCGACCGCCAGAACGATTCATCATGCCGACATTCTCGCAGTTTCAACCGACTCCGTCAAGCACTCCGCCGCTTGAGCTGTGCCCGCTACTACGAAGCTTTCGAGAACCCCTTGCCGGCCGTCAGCTTCCGGGCGGTGCGAGCAACGTGCGGGTTCGGATCGTGCAGCGCCAACTCAAATAGCGCGCGATGCTCAGTCGGGTCCAGCTTATCCAGAGCCGCCGCCGCCGACATCCGCACACACGCGCTGGGATCCTTCAGACCGCGCTCGAACCACCGAGGTGCGTCGTCGCCCGCGTGCCGGGCTAATGCGGCAATCGCCGCCGCCCGCATCCGTTTGTCGCCCGACGCGGCGAAGGGCGCGATCATCTCGACGTCGCCCTCCTGGCAGCAGGCAATCGTCCGAAGCGCCGCCACCTTCACCGCGGGCGATTCGTCATCCAGCATCATCACGCACCATTCGAACAGGTCCGGGTCGTCCAACTCGACCAACAGCTTCAGCCCGCGGACGCGACACCGGGCGCTCGTCTGTTGCAGGCAATCCAAAGCCTCCTGCTCGCGCGGGTCCGGCTCGGATTCCTCAGCCGCCGGGGCCACGTCGATTTGCTGCACCGTGCGGCGGGCCCGCAACCGCTCCGGGTCGACCTCGACACCCTCAAAGAACTCCCCCAGCCACTGTCGGGCCATGTGCAGTAGTTCACCCTGCGACAGACGGCTGTCGGGCTGACTCGACACCCGATTCATCACCCAGCGTGACAGCCGGGCAATGCCCGGATGCCGCCGCCCCACACCCTTGTGCGGCTTGAGGCCCAGCACGTCGTTCACCCACGCCGCCAGCTCCTCAGGCGAGGTGGGCGTCTCCAGCCCCGGGTGCGATCGCAGCACCGTCACCGGTACGGCCCCGTCGAGCGCGATCACGCCGTTGCGGCGAAACCCCCGCCTCGCCCCCAGAACCCGCCGCATCTGATCGATGGTGAACTCACACGACAGTACCATCGCCCGGTCGCGCCGCCGCCGCGCCTGCTGTCTGGCTCGCCGCTCGGCATAGCCGCGGCTCTCGGCAAACCATACCCGGCGCGACGGCTTTCGCGGCTGAAAGCCCTCCTGGCAGATCCGCCTCGCCCGCTGGTCGGTCGTGCCGTGGTAAACGATCATGCCCCGCCCCGTCTAATTCCCGATTCGACGTGCCCGACAATCGCTCAGCCGCGAAAGCGGTACGTAATCGGCTGCATGAGCTTGTCGAACCGCTTCCGCCCGTCGTCGCTCAGGCAGCGAAACGCCTGGGCCGACAGCGTCACGCCCCGCCGGCCCAGCCGCGCGGCGATGTTGACGGTCTTGCCGATCACGTCGAACCGCTCGGCGCCCGCCGGGCCAAAGCTACCCGCCAGCGCCGTACCTACGTGCACGTTCACGTTCAGGTACGCGTCGAAGCCGAAACGCCCCGCCAATTCGCGCGCCTCGCGC
>CBFCZG010000229.1:0-7477 GCA_965602375.1 uncultured Phycisphaerae bacterium
CCATCTCGCGCGGGCTGCCACTCAACTCGACGCATTGTATATCCATGGAACGACCCTCCGGATGCAGCGCCATCTAAGCATACTTGCACTGCTTGTGTCTGTCATCACTGTCATGCCATCGCAACCTTGCACAAGTCGCCGAGCGGCGGTATCAGTTGCCCACCGCACGGTTGTGGATGGGCGAGGCCGATCGACTGTGCAGCACAATGGGTACCGTGCACGAACGGCGAGGCGTGGTGAACCCGGACGTTCAGAGCAACCTGCAGACTGACGAGGCCGGACCCGATCGGCCGTGGCTGGCCGGTGCGATCGTACTGGCTGCGGTGGCCGTCTCGATGACGCTGGCAACGGCGTCGCGCGGATGCTATCACGACGACGACCTGACACATTATCTCTTCGCGCGGTGGGCGTGGATCTGGCCACAATACCTGCTTCATGAGTGGGGTCGCCCGGGTTTTACCGTCCTGCACTTTCTGCCCGCGCGGTTCGGCTGGCTGGCGAGCCGGTGGATGTCGGGCGCGCTGTCGGCGGCGACGGCGTGGCTGGCCTACTGCATTGCTCGGCGACAGAAGCTTCCGCACCCGTGGCTGGTACCGGTGCTGGTGTTCGCTCAGCCCATGTTCCTGATGCTTTCGTACACGACGCTCACGGAGACGGCGTTGGCGTTCTACATCGCCGCGTCGGCCTACCTGCTGCTGGTGGGCTCGCCGGTGTCGTCGGCGGCGGTGCTGTCGCTGGGGCTGACGGCGCGGTACGAGGCGGTGGTGCTGCTGCCCATCTGGCTGGTTGCCCTTTGGCGGTGCAAGCGGCGATGGCCGGCGATGGCGCTGCTGTTGTGGGCTCCTCTGATCCAGAACGCGCTGGCCCCGTCGCTGCTGGAGCAGTCGCCCGTAATGAAATTCCTCGAACCGAAGCCGTTGGTGGAGTACGGGCGCGGCTATTGGACCACGTTTCTGGTCAAGACGTTGATCGCGTTCGGCCCGGCGGTGATGTGCTTGGCCGTCGCCGGCGTGCGGTCGGTGTGGCGACGGCCGCTCGGTCGCCTGACCGTCGCATGCTGTGTGGTGTACCTGGCCACGCAGACGATCCTGCGGGCGAGCGGCAGCTATGGCTCGGGCGGGTATGCGCGCTTCCTCGTGCCGATCGCGCCGCTGATCGGGATCCTGGCGTGTGCCGGGCTCGGCGAGCTGCTTTCCCATCAGCGGCGCCGGGCGGTGGCGGCTGTGCTCACGTTCGGCCTGGCCATGCTGGTACTGGAAGGCTCGGCCGAATGGGAGCTGCGGGCCGCCGACGTGTACTGGCTGGGCCGTGAAACCTGGGTGTTGCGCTTCACGACTTTCGGTGTTGTGGTTGTGTGCGGTGCGGCGCTGTGGCTGGCGCGCCGCGAGCAGACACGCTGGTGGCGGTGGCTGGTACCGGCGACGGCGGCGACCATGGTAACGGTGCAGTTGGGTGGTCAGATTCGCCCTATGGGGCTCAAGCCCGATCAGTGGGCCATGTACGAAACGACCCAGTGGCTGCGCGAGCAGGGGCTTATCGATCGGCCGATCGTCGTAGCCAACCTATGGTTCGAGCATTTCCTGGGCCAGGCCCGCTCGCCGAAGTTGAGGCTGTTCTGTCACGACGTGGCCAAGGCCCCGCCGGGCACCATCATCGCCTGGGACAAGCGCTATGGCTCGCAGGTGGGCAGCGGGCTGCCGCTGTCGGCTTTGCGAGACCACCCCCACAAGTACAAGCTGCTCTACCGGTCGCCATCGACACGACACGACGGTGTATTCGTGTACGTGTTCGAAAAGTTAGGACGCCCACCAGTCTCAACTTGCCCAACCGACACGTCGAAAATATAGTCAGGTGACTGGGTCCGCTCTTTTTACGGTTGGCGTATGGCTAGGTCTCGCAAGGAAATAACGTCCACCATGATCGGCGCGACGTCCGCCGTGGCCGGCAGTCTGAAGGCGCGGTCGGTGTTCGCCTATGTGGATGAGTTCGAGGACGACAAGCCTCTTTGTGACCTGAAGAATGCGGCGGCCGAGCTGATCCTGGTCGCCCGCAACCAGGACGAACAGAGTCGCGCCCGACGGCTCGGCGCGAAGGTGCTGACCGTACCGGCGGTACACCTGACGCGCACGGGGCGCATCAAGACCGCGGTGGTCATCGCCTTCAGCCAGCGGCTGCTCCAGCCGGGAGAAACCTTCGTGTTCCTGTGCGGGCTGCCGGCTGAGCCGGCCGACACCCTGATGGTGATGAGCGTGGGGGCCGAGTATGAGATGTTTCAGTCGGTCGATCAGCCGAAGCTCACCGAGCACATTCGCCGCGCCGTGTTCGAACGGGTGTTCGGTCTGGCGATCGAGTTGGCCAGCGAAGGGCGCGAGGGCAAACCGGTGGGGGCGATGTTCGTGCTCGGCGACTATCGCGAAGTGCAAAAGCACTGCCAGCAGAGCATCATCAATCCGTTCAAGGGATATCTCGAGCGCGAGCGCCATATCCTCGACCACGGCATGGCCGAGACCGTCAAGGAGTTTTGCAGCATCGACGGAGCGTTCATCCTCAAGGGCAACGGGGCGATCATGTCGGCCGGCACGACGGTGCGGCCGGGCTTGGCGGGCGAGGAACTGCCTCGCGGGCTGGGCTCGCGCCACAGCGCCGCGGCCGGCATCACAGCGATCACCAAGAGCATCGCCATCACCATCAGTGAGTCGAACGGCACGGTCCGCGTGTGGCGGCGGGGGCAGATGATCACCGAGATCGAGCGCGCCACGCGCTCGGCGCCACCGTCGGCGGCATCCGGGCCGGCCTAGCACACCCATCCACCGAGCGCTGGGGCGGGGCGAACAGTGTGTCCCCCGTACCATTGCATATGGCCAACAGACGCCTGTATGGTGGGTGCTCGCGGGCCGCCGAGGCGTTACAGAACGCCACGTGTCCGCACCGGGAGTCACCAAAATGGTCAATCTTGCCGAGATTCAGCCGCGTATGCTGATGGGGCCGGGCCCGTCGGATGTGAATCCGAGGGTGCTCGAAGCGATGAGTCGTCCGACGATCGGCCACCTGGACGGTCAGTTCCTCGCGGTCCTCAACGAAATTCGCGATATGTTGCGAAGCGTCTTCCAGACGCGCAACGAACTGACATTGGCGGTCAGCGGCACGGGCTCAGCCGGCATGGAGACGTGCGTGGTCAACCTTATCGAGCCGGGCGACACGATGCTGGTGTGCATCGCCGGGGTCTTTGGTCAGCGAATGAAGGACGTAGCCGAACGGGCCGGCGCCCGCGTGGTCTCGGTCGAGGTGCCGTGGGGACAGGTGTTTGCCGCCGAGTCAATCGGAGCGGCCTTGCGCGAGCACGGCCCCGTCAAGGTCGTGGGCATCGTACACGCCGAGACCAGCACCGGCGCGGCCCAGCCGATCGCGCCGATTAGTCGGGTCGTGCACGAGGCCGGTGCCCTGCTGCTGGTCGACACCGTTACCAGCCTGGGCGGGATGGAGGTCGACGTGGACGGCTGGCGAGTCGACGCCTGCTACAGCGGCACGCAGAAATGTCTGTCCTGTCCGCCCGGCCTGGCGCCGGTCACGTTCAGCGACCGTGCGGCTGAGGTCATCGCCGGCCGTCGATCCAAGGTGCAAAGCTGGTATCTCGACATGAACATGGTGCGGCAGTACTGGGGCTCGGAGCGGCTTTACCACCACACCGCCCCGATCAACATGAACTACGCGTTGCACGAGGCCCTTCGCATCGTTCTGGAGGAAGGCCTGCCCCAACGGTGGGCACGGCACGCTCGACACCACGAGGCCCTCAAAGCGGGTCTGACGCAAATGGGCCTGCGATATCTGGCCGACGCGAACCATCAGCTTCCCATGCTCAATGCCGTAGCCGCACCGGACGGCGTGGACGAAGCCGTTGTCCGCACGCGCCTGCTGGACGAGCACGGGATCGAGATCGGCGGCGGCCTGGGCGCATTCAAGGGCAAGGCCTGGCGCATCGGCCTGATGGGCGAAAGCGCCACCACCCGCCACGTCGAGGCGCTGCTGACCGCGATGCGGCACGTATTGGCCGATCTGTGATGATGATCAAAAGCCGGCGGGTGTGCAGGACACCACTCCTACGCGCCGCGACATCATGCTATAATCTCAAGTTGTGGTACATAGTTGTGGAGGTGGGATTGAGCCGTGTCGGGCGCAACGCTTGAATACCCCATCGTGAATGATATCACGTTTCTCGATATCTGGAATTTGCCGAACACCGACAGGGTCGCCGATCTTCGCCGGCGCGTGCGGAATGCCATGGAGGCACCGCCGGCGGACTGGGACTGTCCGGCGCGGATCGACGAACGGTTCATGGCCGAGCCGTTGGCAATTCGCAAGGCCCGCGCCATTGCGCTGAAGCTGTCGGCCATGCCCACCGATCTGTGGGCCGGTCAGTTGTTTGCCGGATCGATGACGCTGGAGCACCCGCGGGTGCACGCCGAGCGAGGCTTCCCCGATTACACGACCGAGGCCGAACGCTGCGCGGCACAGAAACAAGGCCTGAGCATCCACTCGGTCTTCGGCCATATCGTGCCCGACTATCCGACGCTGCTGGCGAAGGGTCTGCGAGGCATCCGGTCGGACGCTGAGGCACAGCGACCACATGCTGCGAGTCCCGCCGAGACCGCCTTCGTGGATTCGGTGGTCATCGCCGTCGACGCGGTGATGGCTTTCGCCGAGCGCCTGGCCGCCCGCTGCGATGCCGAAGCGCACGCCTGTGACCACACCGCTCGCGCCGACCAACTCAGCCAGATGGCAACCAACCTCCGCCAAGTGCCCGCCGGACCGGCAGGCACGTTCTGGCAGGCGCTGCAATCGGTCTGGCTGCTGCACATGATCTTTCACTCGACGATGAACGGCAACGCAGCGGGGCGTCTGGACCAATACGTTTGGCCGTATCTGGCCGACGACCTGACCTCGGGCCGTCTGAGCGTGATCGAGGCGGCCGAACTGGTGGATTGCTTCTGCCTGAAGTTCAACGAGCGGGCCAAGACCACCGACGACCAGCGGCCCGAGGCCCGTACGGACGAGCAGAACGCACCTGTCGATCGCACGCGACACGGCACGTCGAGCCAGATGGGCACGGCCCGTGACCGGCTCGACGCCACCAACCATTGGCTCCAGAACATTGTCGTCGGCGGCCTGACGCCCGGCGGCGGCGACGGCACGAACCCGCTGACGCTGATGCTGCTGCGGAGCTTCCACCGTAACAAGATGACCAACCCCCTGATGACCGTCCGCCTGCACCGCCGATCGCCTGAGCCTTTGCTGTGCGTGACGTGCGAGGCGATTCGAGAGGGCGGCGGCATGCCGGCTGTCTTTAACGACGAGGCGCTCGTGCCGGCGCTGGAGCGGATCGGCATTCCCACGCCCGACGCCCGCGACTACACGAATGACGGGTGCTGGGAGATCATCATCCCGGGTCGAACAGACTTCCGGTTTCAGCGCCTCAGCATGATGCTGTGCTTGGAGTGGGCGCTGAACCGCGGCCGGCCTCGCGTCGAAGGATCGCTGCACGGCGTCGACACGGCCGACCCGCGGACGTTCGTCAGTTACGAGCAGCTTTGGGCGGCTTTCCTCACGCAGCTTGATGCGATGGTCGCCCGGGTGGTGCGACAGGTTGTCGACTTGCTCGACGCTCGCAGCACGATTGCCCCCGTGCCCCTGCTCAGCGCACTGGTAGATGGTGCGATTCGCTCGCGACGCGATATGACAGCCGGCGGCGCCAAGTTCCGCACGTTCGCGCTGCTGGCCGAGAGTGCGGCCCACGCCATCGACTCGCTGACCGCCATCAAGACGGTCGTCTTCGAGCAGAAGCACGCCACGATGGGCGAACTGTGCGACGCGCTCGACGCCAACTTCGAGGGATACGGCGCGCTGCGGAGCCGACTGCTGGCCGCTCCCAAGTACGGCAACGACGACGAGACGGCCGACGGCGTCGGGCGGGAGCTGATCGACGCCTTCACGCGCACCGTCGCCAAACACGCCAAGCAGGCTGAGGCGAAGATCAGGTTCCCCTGTGGTGTGGCGACGTTCTCGTGGTACGTGGGCATCGGGCAGGGGCTCGGGGCGTCGCCCGACGGGCGGCTGGCCGGTGAGCCCGTGTCGAGCAACTTCTCGCCCGCGCTGGGGCGCGACATGGAGGGCATCCCGGCCGCCATCCTCTCGTACGCGGGCATGGGCCACGCTAATCTGCCGGCGGGCGGCCCGCTGGACTTGCGGCTGGCTCGCCGGCTGATCGAGGGCAACGAGGGGATGGCCCGAATGATCGGCCTGCTCCGCAGCTTCGTGCAGACCGGCGGTGCCATGATGACGCTCACCGTCGCCGACACCGCCGAGTTGCGGGCAGCGCAGGACGAGCCGGAGAAGTACAAGTCGCTGCGCGTGCGGATGGGCGGGTGGTGCGCCTACTTCACCATGCTCAGCGGCGAGCAGCAGGAGCACCACATCCGTCGGCAGGAGGCGCGTTCGTGACCGCACACGACGGTGCCGGCGACTGTGAGGGGCTCGTCTTCGACGTCGACACCTTTGCCGTGCACGACGGTCCGGGCATCCGAATGGCTGTCTATCTGAAGGGCTGTGCGCTGAACTGCCGGTGGTGCCACAGTCCTGAGTCGCGCCGAAGTCAGCCCGAGCTGATTTGCATCCGCCGGCGCTGCACGTACTGCGGCGCGTGCGTGGCGGTTTGCCCCAACGCCGTTCACAAGGTGCAGGATCATACGCACACGATCCGTCGTGATCGCTGTGTGGCCTGCCGCAGGTGCGTCGAAGCGTGTCCCACTCAGGCATTGGGCATCAAGGGGTATTTGGTTCCCGCATCGCACATCGTCACGAAGGCGTCGCGCCTCAAGCCGTTTTTCGACCACTCGGGCGGCGGTGTGACGCTTACGGGGGGCGAGGTGGCCCGACAGGCCGAGTTTGCAGCCTCCGTCCTGGCTGGGTGTCGTGCTGAAGGCATCCACACCGCCATCGAGACCAGCGGCGCGTGCCCCTGGCCGCAGTTGGCGCCGCTCGCCGACGCGGCCGACCTGGTGCTCTACGACCTGAAGCTGATGGACCCCGAGCAGCACAGGCGGTGGGTTGGCTGCGACAACGCGCAGATCCTCGACAATGCGCGACGGCTGGCGGGGCGTCGGGTACAGATCCGCCTGCCGCTTATCCCCGGTGTTACGGATACCGACGAGAACGTCCAAGCCATCGCGGCGTTCATGCGCGATACGGGCCTGCGCGATCTGGCTTTGCTGCCTTACAACACGTCGGCGGCGGCCAAGTATGAGTGGCTGGATTTGCCCTTTGAGTTCGGTGCGGAAGGTCAGGACGCAGATCGACTCGCCGAACTGACCAAGTTGGCCACACGGGCTGGGCTCGCCGCGGTGGTCGCCTGATCGGACATGAGAGCCAAGTGGTGGGTCACGACCCACCCTAGCTCTTACAGCGCGGCTCTGTCGGACCGTGC
>CBFCZG010000230.1:0-7423 GCA_965602375.1 uncultured Phycisphaerae bacterium
ATTCTATCCTCCGTCTCCGAAGCAGGCGCCCCGTGCACATTATCCCTTGCACTCAAGCGGACCCGAATGGTAAGATGTCGCACAATGCGGGCCAATTCCCGGGGAGGTCTCTCATGTGCATGTACAGGACTTTTGCGAGTGTTGCTGCGCTTACGCTGTTCGTGTCTCTGGTGTTGACCGCGTCGCCACCCGCGGCGGCTCAGAGCTACATCATCACTGAGCTTGTCCCTGTGGGCGGCACCCACAGCGAGGCACGCGGCATCAATGACGCCGGGCAAGTCGTTGGCATGGCCCATAACTCAGCCAGCGACGATCGACCGGCACTGTGGGAGCACGGATTGGTCTTCGACGTTGGTGTGTTCAGCGGGGACGATGAAGGCAAAGCCTTCGCCATCAACAACGCAGGGCAGATCGCCGGCTACTCCTGGAACGTTGACTACAACGCATTCCTCGACGATGGTGGGATCAAAACAAATATAAGCAGTCTACTGAGCTACGATGCTCAGGCCGAGGACGTCAACGAGGAAGGCGAGGTCGTGGGCTATACGCTGAACGGATCCTCCTTCCTGTACAGTGAGAGTGCCGCAACGGACATTGGTGTCGACATCGGCGGCTTCTACAATTGGGCGTACGCGATCAACAACTCCGGGCAGATCGTCGGGTCCTGGGAGAACGCATCCGGCGACAAGTTCGCCTTCATCTACAGCGACGGCACCAAGACCGATCTAGGCGGCCTCGGCGGCAATCACGAAGCCAAGGACATCAACGACGACGGGGACATTGTGGGCTACGCTACCGTCAGCGGCGAGCAACACCCTGTGCTCTGGCTCGCCAGCGGCGGCGCCCAGGACCTGGGCCTGCTAGGCGGGGGCCTCAACGGCCGCGCTCGGGCCATCAACAACGCCGGACAGATCGTCGGCAAGTCGGGGACCTCCGGCGGTACGCCCCATGCCTTCTTATATGAGAACGGCACGATGATCGACCTCAACGATCTGCTGCCGCCCGGTTCCGGCTGGGAGCTTACCCAGGCTGAAGACATCAACGAAGTCGGCCAGATCGTCGGATGGGGTGATATCGGAGGCAACACGCGCGGCTTTCTCATGACCCCCGACAGCGACGACGACGGCATCGGAGATCCCGATGACAATTGCCCGAATATCGCCAACGCCGGACAGGACGACGGCGACGGCGACGACGTAGGCGACGTCTGCGACAACTGCCCCGACGACGCCAACACCGATCAGGCCGACGCCGACTCGGACAGTGTGGGCAACGTCTGCGACAACTGCCGCACCGACCCCAACCCCGACCAGGCCGACGCCGATGGCGACGGCGTCGGTGACGCATGCGAACCGGCCTGCTGTGGGGCTGCCGGCCCGGTCACGCCGCTGGGCCTGGCGATCGGCATGTTGGTGCTGGCTCGGATAGGCCGTCGGCGCTGAGACGCCACCGGCCGCAAATGCGGGTTTCCATTACGGGCAACGCAAGTCGCGGCTCACACCGTCATTTCTACAGGAATCGCACTATCCGGCCGAAGAGATAATGGTGCAGTCTCACTGCTCGGTCCAGCCGCATTGAGCCAGGGGCGCGTCGTGAGGAATTCAGCTACATTGTCGCTCGGCAACGGAGTTCGCAATGTCCGGGTGTTGCTGCTGGCCCATCCAAGCTGCTTTCAACTGCCAATTGTACGCGGCATTCTGGACGCCGGAGGGACGCTTGCCGCCATCGTCGAGCCGAGAACCTGCCCGGCCGATCGCCTCCGCACTTGGCGGATGCGCATGCACATCGCCTTGCACGCACGGTGGCCCGCCAATATCGCCGGCAAGGTCTTCCAGATCGAGGACGCCCACCGCCCGGAGTTCATGGATCTGCTCCGCCGGCGCCGCGTCGACCTTGTCGTCGTGTCGCGCTGGGGCATCCTCCGGCCCGAGGTCCTCGATACACCGCCACTGGGTTGCATCAACACGCACGTCTCCCTCTTGCCGCACCTGCGCGGCAACGACCCGATTCCCGGGGCACTACTCGCCGGACTGTCACAGACGGGCGTAACCATCCACTTCATCGACGAGGGCATCGACACAGGCGACATCATCCTCCAGCGTGAGATACCGATCCTTTCGACCGATACTGAGGAGCAAATCTGCGCGAAGGCCGCTCGTATGCTGCGCCCCATGTACCGGCACATCGTCCGGAGGTTCCGTTGCGGTTGCGTGCCGAGGCATCCGCAAAAGCATGACGAGGCCTTTGACTTCAGCTGGGAAAGGTGCTTTGGCCCGCGCGGGCGTACAGCCGTCGACTGGAACGCCCCACCTTGGCTCATCCTTCGTGTGATTCGATTGGGACGCTGCGCCGTGACGTGGCGAGAGCGCCGAATCGAGGTAGCCGGCGCGCAGTTGGCTCGGGATGCGGCAGTCATCAGCGCAAGGCCAGGCCAAGTACTCAGCCTGGGCGATGGACGTATCACGGTCGCGACGACCGGAAGACCGATCGAACTAACGCTCGCGCAACACGGCTCGCAACATGTGTTCGCACGGGGTTGCCCCGTGCCGTTACCATGGGCAGGCCAGCAATTGGGTACAGCCCGCTGGCCCGCGTGGCAACGTTTCGCGGAGTGGGCGCAACGGTATGGGCGCCTGGACGGCCCGCCGCGCCCTGCACCCCCGCCTCTTCAAGCCGCAACGCGGTCAGCTGACAGCTTATGATGTGTGTATCTCGTCCCGCCCCACGCTACGGGCGGCTCGTCCCCGAACGTGCCGTGGGCGTGCACAGCCTGCCCGGGCAATGGGATTGGCGCTTGACAACCGGGCCCCACCAGACTATCCTCCACGCGTTCGACTGTCCGACGGTTTTCGCTGGGGTCGAGTCTGATGGCGATGTCGCCACACCTCCGGTAGCCTTCGAATCAGTCAATTTCGCAGGAGATCGTTACGATGGCCAATATTTATGTGGGAAACCTTTCGTATGAGGCAACCGAGGAGGAGGTGCGGCAACTGTTCGCCGAATTCGGCGATGTCAGTAGCGTCAGCCTGATTACCGATCGTGAAACCGGTCGTCTTCGCGGCTTCGGGTTTGTCGAGATGGCCGACGACGCAACGGCCAAAGCGGCCATAGAGGGCCTCAACGGCAAGGAAATCGCCGGTCGGACCCTCACCGTCAACGAAGCCCGGCCAAAGACCAGCCGTGGCGGCGGCGGTCCGCGGGGCCGCGGCGGTCCCGGCGGCGGTGGCGGCCGCGGGCGGCGCTGGTAACCGTCCCAGGACTCTTCGCAGAAGACTCAGAATCAGGGACGGGCAGGCGCCGGCGTTTGGCCGTCCTGGACCGTGAGAACGGCTCGGCTCATGTGGTCGGCCGACACTTGAGCCGCCAACATTTACTCATGGTAATTCGGGGCCCCGGATGGGGCCTCTTTTTTTTGCTGCTCGCTCACAGCGCGGGCAAGCGGCGACCGCTCGTCCCCAGCCTCGCTCGAACGACGAATGTGACGCCGTCGCTGATCGCGTTGTTGCCTACTCCAATCCGATGGTTTGCCGGGCAGAGTGCACGGTCCATCGTCACGCCGCGTCTCGTAGAGGCCAGAGTAGGGGCTCGTCTGTGCCTGACGCTTTTGGCGGGTTCGCATGCCCGGATGCCGAGCCGTCGCACAGAATCCAAAGGCAGTCGAGCATCCACTGAAGCTCCATCTCCGCGGCAACGCTGCAACGCGTCGTCGCACACCCACACGACCAATGATTATGGGACGACGTGTGCAGCATCTGTCCGACCAACCGTTCAACTAACGCCACTAACAATGCGATTGGCTGGAAAACGTCCGTCCACGCGTAGACGCCACGCCTACAATGATCTGTTAGGCCGATATGCCTGTGTGCGCGCACTGGCTATGCGCGTATCACAACGGGCACCTTCGGTTGCGGGAGGAATGTGAACATGGTTGGGTTCACCGTATCCGGTCGGGCGGGCCTCGACGGCATTGCAGCTTGCTGTCGGTTCGTGTGCACGTCATTGCTGCTCGTCGCCTCGCTGGCGGCGGCAACCGACGCACAGGATACGACGAACCTGATGCGCTCCCTGCGGGGTGCGCCCCGCCACGAAGCACCTCGTGTAGCGCGGACCTCCAGCGGCCACCTGCGTTTTCTGGCTGCCCCACCTTCGACCTACTTCTCTACACCGTCGACACCGGCCGCCGGACCGGCTCAACGGGCGCAGCTTTTCCTCAAGCAGTGGCGTGAGCTGCTGGTCGCCGACGGCCTCACCGTCGGATTCAGACCCGTCCGCGTCAAGTCCGGGGCACACCGATCCAACGTGCACTTCGAGCAGACCTACGACAACATTCCCGTGTTTGGTGCGCGCATCATGGTACAGGTCGATAGCTCGGGCGGCGTGGAGTGTGTGCTGAGTGATATCCTTCGCAATGTCGACAGGCTGGATTCCGGCTCGCCGTCCACGCGCCCGGCGATCAAAGCGGGCCATGCAGAAGCTGCGGCGATCGCGTTGCTGGCTACGGAGAGTGCAGAACTCGAGCTACGCGCGTCGCCGGCCGTCTTGATGGTATACGCGCCTTCGGTCCTCGGGCGAGACGGCGATCCACGACTGGTCTGGCAAACCGAGGTGAGTAATGTCGGCCCGCCCGCGGTCAAGGAAGTGGTACTGGTCGACGCCCACACCGGACGGCTTGCCTTTCGCTACCCGCTGATTCACGACGCGATTGACCGTTCGATCTACGACGCGAACAACAGCTTCTTCGCCGACCCCGGCACGCTGGTGCGATCCGAGGGCCAACCTCCTTCGGGTATTGCCGATGCCGATCTCGCGTACGACTACTTCGGCGACACGTACGACTTCTATTTCAACCTCCACGGACGCGACAGTCTTGACGGTGCCGGCGCCGAACTCAGTGCCACCGTGCGCTATTGCCTGATCCTCTACCCGTGTCCCTTCCCGAACGCATTCTGGGACGGCTCGCGGATGTACTTCGGCCAGGACTATGCCGTAGACGACGTGGTCGGGCACGAACTTACCCACGGCGTAACCGAGAACGAGTCCAACCTGATCTACTCGGATCAGTCCGGGGCGATCAACGAATCACTATCGGACATGTGGGGTGAGTGGATCGACCAGTCCAACGCAGCCGGCAACGACGCGCCCGAGGTACGATGGCTGATGGGCGAGGATCTGCCCATCGGGGCCATCCGCGACATGGCCGACCCGCCCGCCTTCGGCGATCCCGACCGCATGGGCAGCCCCAACTTCTACACCGGACCCGATGACAACGGCGGAGTCCACATCAACAGCGGCGTGGGTAACAAGCTGTGCTATCTGCTGACCGACGGCGACACGTTCAACGGCTACACTATCACCGGCATGGACGTCGTCATGACGGCCGAACTGGTTTACGAATGCCAGACCAGCCTTCTCACACCGGCTTCGGACTACGCGGACCTCTACTTCGCCGTCACCCAGGCGGCCGTCAATCTGAGCTGGACGCAAGCTCAGCGGGACAACCTCGAACAGGCCTGTCTGGCGGTCGAGATCAAACCTCCGCCCCAGGGCGTCTCAGACTTCCTGGCCGTCGCGTCGGACGGCGATCCGAACATCTCACTTAGCTGGACGAACCCCACCGACCCGGGCCTGACGAGCATTGTCATCCGTCGCAGCACGACGGGCTTCCCGTCCGATCCGAACGATGGCAATCTGGTCTACGACGCCCTTGGCAGCTCGACGGTGGACGGCCCGTTGACGATCGGCACGCGATACTACTACTCGGCCTGGGCGCTCTACACAGAAACCGGCTACGCGCCAGCGGCCCATGCTCAAGCGGTGGCCGGACAGGTCGCCGTCGACTCCTTCACCGAACAGTTCACCGCGAACGACAATGATCTGGACAACCGGATGATCACGTTCACGCCGGACGGCTCGCCGGCGTTCTATCGCGCCTGCGTCGAGCCCGCCACCGACTTTCCCACCGATCCAGCCGGTGGCACGGTGATTACGCTTCAGACCGACACGTCCGTGCGAGTTATCCTCACGGGCGGCGCGAACGTGCATCTATACGGTCAGAATTACTCATCGTTCTACGTCGCCACTAACGGCTACGTCACATTCGGCAGTGGGGATTCTGCATACGACGAATCGCCCGCCGCCCATTTCTCGCTACCGCGGATATCGGGGCTGTTCGACGACCTCGATCCTTCGCTGTTCGGCACGGTGTCGGTCAAGCAGCTAAGCGATCGCGCCGCGGTCACCTACGACGGCGTACCCGAATTCCTTGCCTTTGAGACCAACAGCTTCCAGATCGAGATGTTCTACGACGGCAGGATCCGTATTACGTGGCTTACGATCAGCGCGCTCGACGGATTGGCCGGGCTGTCCGACGGCAACGGCGTGCCTCCGGACTTTCTGGAGAGTGATCTGTCCGCCTACGGTTCGTGCTACCCGCTCGGCGATCTCGATCGCGACGGCGACGTGGACCGCGACGATTACGCAATATTGGAAGCCTCGCTGAACGGGCCGGCCCAACTGTCGCCCGACCCCGACGCCGACCTCGACGGCGATAACGACTGCGACCTGGCCGACCTCCATGTCTTGGCCGTCAACTTCACCGGGGCACAGTAGACCTCCGCGCCAGTCGCAGTAGCTGAGGGCACGTACTGGCTCTGCGCCACGGATCGTAATGTGCCCAACACCTGCGTCGGCATGCGCCGTGCTCCGCAGGCTGTTTTGCAAAGCACAGTTGCGAAAAATCCTATAGAAGGTTCGCCCCGTCCACTCGACCGACGAAGCCACCACCGTGGCCGAGCCGCTCGTGACCGCCGCGACCGGCAGATGTGGAGCAAGAGGCGGCGCTGAAGTACCATGCGAGCATGGATCAAGACGGCCCATCGCGCTTCGTGCCGGAGTTGGCCGTGGGCGCCAATCCGTTCGCTTGGCTTCGCCATCTGTACTACCGCTGGGGTCTGATGCTCTTCTGCCAGGCGGCGGGGCTGGACGCATCGCTGCGCGGAGCGCGCTGGGCCGGCAGGTTCCTGTACAAGAACGTCCCCCTGTTCCATGATGAGATTCGCCGAACATTCCAGGAGGCGCTTGGGCGAACCTACGACCCCCAGACTATCGAAAGGATTGCCCGCGCGTACGTGCTGGAGTTCGCACACATCTTCGTCGAAACTGAGTTCATCGCCCGCGCCATCCGCCACCGAACGTGGTCGCGTTACATCCGCTGTGTGAATCTTGATCCCTTGATAACAGCCGTGCGGTCCGGGCGGGGCGTGGTCGGTGCGTCCTCCTACCTAGGCAACCATCAGGTGGGCATGACCGTGCTGGGATATCTGCTCGGTGGGCGCGTGGCGGGCATCGTCAGTCCGCGGCAATACGCAACCCAACAGCGTTGGATGGCGCACGTAGTGCGCACCCGCCTGGCGCGACTCTATCC
>CBFCZG010000231.1:0-7414 GCA_965602375.1 uncultured Phycisphaerae bacterium
GCCCGCGTGCGAGTGGAGCACCACCGGCTCGCTTGCGGTGTCTTTGTACGTAATACGAAGGCTGTAGACTGTGCCCTCTGCGGGTCGAAAGCTGTCGCCCCACCAGATCGGCGCGGTCCACACGGCTCGCCTGCCGGCCAGTGCCGGACGATACTTGTGTCCGTCCTCGGTGGCGGCTGGACCCCACTGTTGGGCAGAGAGGCCCTCCATCGCGGCCAGGTTCCAGGTCGGCAGTTCCGCCGCAAAGACGGTCGAGGTGAACAGTACCACCAGCACGAGTAGCGCTATCCTGCTGAGACGCATCTTGGATACCCCTTTCTCGCTTGGAGTGAGAGACGAAGCTACGACACCCGTGGAATGTCGGGCAGGAGGCTTCCTTTGCCGGGCCGTCCGCGACGGGCGGGTCCGGGTCGCACCGCCCCTGCTCGCTACCGGTGCGGCTGAACGACCCTACCCGACACCGGCGGGGTGGGCAAGCGGCTGCGGAGCACACCGGTTAGGCTACTCGGAAGGCCTTCGTGGCTCGAAAACCCATCCGACGTGCCAGCCTCAACTTAGAGGCACACTACGTAGCAGCAATTCGCCGCCGTTGGCGTGCCGAGCAGCACGGAGCGGCATCGTTGCGGAACGGGCTAAATATGGTACATTCGGCCCAGCGGCCGAGGCTGGCCAGCGTGTAAGGTACGGGCACCAAGTAAGTTAGGCCGCTGTGGAGTCTTCCATGATTCGATTGGGCGTAGCGGGACACGGTAGTCGCATCAGCAGCGTCATCAAGCATTTCCTGCGCGAAGTCGAGCCGGACCTTCGCGTTGTGGGCATCGTCGATCCCGACCGGGAAGGTGCCCGCTCGCGACTGGCCGACTGCGATCGCGACGATGCGGTTTTCCACGTTGATCTGAAAGAGATGGTCCGACGGGCCAAACCGGATGCCTTGCTCATCGGGACGCGCTGCCACCTGCACGCACCTTACGCGATCGAGGCGGCGGCGTACGACCTGCCGCTCTACCTGGAGAAGCCCGTCGCCATCTCGATGGAGCAGGCGCGGGGTCTGGAGCGCGCGTTCGAGAACTCGCGCTGCCAGGTGGTTGTGAGCTTTCCGCTTCGGGTTTCGCCGTTGTGCATGCTGGCGCGTCAGTACGTTGAGCAGGGGGCCGTGGGCAGTCCCGAGCATATCGGCGCCGTTAACTACGTACCCTACGGCACGGTGTACTTCGATCACGAGTACCGCAACTACGAAATGACGCAAGGGCTGTTTTTGCAGAAGGCCACGCACGACTTCGACTACATGAGCTACCTGATGGATTCGCCGATCGTGCGAGTGGCTGCCATGGCGACGTGCGGACGGGTCTTCGGCGGCTCGAAGCCGGCGGGGCTTACCTGCTCGGCGTGTGACGAGGCCGACACGTGCCTGGAAAGTCCAGCCAATCGCAAGCGGAACCATTCGGGCGGAGTGGCGTCCGATCACCCGTGCGTATTCGGCGAGGACTGCGGCTCGCCCGAGACGGGCATGAATGAGGACTCGTCCAGCGCCCTGGTCGAATTCGGCTCGGGGGTGCACGGGGTCTATACGCAGGTGTTCTACACTCGACGGGACGCCGCAACGCGAGGCGCCACGATAAGCGGCTATCACGGCACGCTGGCGTTCGACTGGTATACAAGTCAGTTGCGGCGTGTGCGACACCACGCACCGTTCACCGACACGGTCAAGGCCGCCGAGGGGATGAGCCATTTCGGCGGCGATACGGAGCTGGCGCACGACTTTATAGACGTGCTCCGCGGCAACGGGACGTCGCGGACGCCGATCGAGATGGGCATTCAGAGCGTTTACGCCTGCCTGGCGGCGAAGCAGTCGGCCCGGCAGCATGAGTTCGTGGACGTACGGCAGGTGGGCAAGAACTGCTGACCGCGCAGGCCCGAGCAGAGCCGACGATGCGCAAGACCATTCTGGCATATGGCGAGGTGTTGTGGGATCTGCTGCCAGGCGGGCCGCTGCTGGGCGGGGCGCCGCTGAACTTCGCCTACCGCGTCAATTGCCTGGGCGACCGCGGCATCATGGCCAGCCGCCTGGGCGAGGACGAGTTGGGTCGCAACGCACGACGCACGATGGACGAACTCGGCATGGACATTAGCCTCATGCAGCACGATGCCGATCGGCCCACCGGCACCGTGCCGGTCACCCTCGACGAGCGGGGCAACCCGGACTTCGTGATCATCCCCGACGTGGCGTACGACTACATCGAGCCGACGGCTGAACTGCTTCAGTCGGCGGGACAGGCCGACTGCATCTGCTTCGGCACGCTGATCCAGCGGACAGCCACCTCGCGCCGCACGCTTGGGCAGATCCTCGACGCCGGGGCCGGCGTGCTCAAGCTGCTCGATATCAATTTTCGCCGCGACTGCTATACGCACGAGACGATCCTCGATTCGCTACAGCGGGCCGACGTGCTCAAGTGCAACGACGACGAAGCCGCTGAGTTGGCCGCCATGTTCGACATGGGCGACGTCGGGGTCGCGTCGTTTTGCGATTTGGCCATGGCCAGATGGTCGCTGCGGGCGTGCGTGGTGACGCTGGGCGAGCGTGGGGCGTTGGCCGCGTCGGCGGACGGCGAGAAGCTCTATGCCCCCGGATATGCCTGCGAGGTGATCGACACGTGCGGAGCGGGGGATGCATTCACCGCCGGGTTCGCCTGCCGCCTGCTGCGTGGCCGATCGTTGGCTGACTGCTGCGAACTGGGCAACGCCGTGGGGGCGATGGTGGCTTCACAGCGAGGTGCGACCACCCCCATCACGCCCGAACAGGTCGACCGGTTCCTCGCCGATGCTCCGCCTCGCACGAGCGAGCCGAGCCTCGAACGCTTTATCAACGGATGATGGCGCAGCCAGCCGGCCGACCCCTCACGGTCGCGCGCCGCACAGATACTCCCTCAGGTACCCAAGGTTGTGACGCATGCCGACCTCGGCTGGTGGGAGGTCTTTCGACCAGTATTTTTCGTACTCGTCGCAGGCGAACCCTTCGTAGCCCGCCTGGCGGATGGCGGCCAGCGCCCGTGGCCAGTCGACCTCGCCTTGCCCCATAAGAGTCGACCGACGCAGGTTCTGTTCGCGGTCGATCACGCAGTGGTCCTTGACGTGTAGGTACCGCAGATGCCCGCCGACCGCGCCCAGCGCCTCTCCGATGGTCTCTCGGCCGGCGTAGTGCACCCAGGCGTAGTCCAGCAGGACGCCGATGTTGGGACGGCCGACTTGATCGACCATGGCTGCCGCCTCGGCCGCCGTAAGCGTAAGTGTGCCGATGTGGGTCTCCACCACCAGCGTCACATCGCGTTCCGCTGCGTAGTCGCACAGATCTGCCAGAGCGTCGACGGTGGCCGACCATGCCTGCGTTTGCAGTTCGGGGGGTGCTTCTTGCCCGCCGTAGGCACGGACGAAGGGGGCACCCAGGTCGGAGGCGATGTCGATCGTCCGTTTCATCAGTTCGATGCCGGCCGCCCTGGCGGTTGGGTCCAGGTAGTTCTTGGCATAGGGTGTCAGGCAAACGAACCGCACGCCGACGCGCCCGGCCTGGCTGCGGGCCTGCTCGGCGAGGCGGCTCGTCCATGTCTTCGGGTCGATCTGGCCGTCGGGGGCACAGCGGACCTCGATGCCCTCGTGCCCCATCTCCGCCAATAGTTCGAGGCAGGCACCCAGGTCTCTGCCCGGCATACCCATGGTATGGCCACAGAATCGGATCATGGGTCACCTCATCTTTCCCGCCGAGCCCGTTGGCACGGAGGCACAGTATAACCTCCGGCGACCGGGACTCGGCAGCACGCAATCGTTGCAGGGCCCGGTCTGCAATAGTAGACTGCCCCAGCGTGAGGGGTGTGTCGGCAGAAGCGCGGCGCGGCGCACCCCAACCGGATCGATCAGATCCGTAGCGTCCGGGCGCGAACCGATATCGGCGGCGTGGTTTGCGCTGACTGTATGGTACACCGTTTCTACCACAGGCTTTCGTCAGTAGCCAAGCGACGTCGCCGAAGAGGGTGATGGTTCGGACGAGCCGATGAGGGCCGCGCGGTCGTATTCGTCAGCGGCACGTACTCGAACCATGCGGGTGCGGCAGGGATTGGTCGGCTGTCGCCACGGCGCGGGCATCCGGGGTGCCTGCGTCGGTGTCATTGTTGTGAGCACCCGCGGGGACGAATTCGAGAAGCCGCTGCCAGACAGCAAGTGCAGGGAGCCAGCATATGCACGCGACTGACGTAGCGATGAGCGCCAATCCGATCGTACGCGAACTGGGCGTACCACCGGAGCAGTTCACCAAGCAGGGCTTGATGAAGTTCATCGAGAAGAGCAACATCCAGATGCTCAACTTTCGCTATGCGGCGGGCGACGGCAGGCTCAAAACGCTCAACTTCATCATCACCAGCCGACCGCAGGTCGACCGCATTCTGTCGGCCGGTGAACGCGTGGACGGGTCGAGCCTCTTTTCGTACATCGATGCCGCGTCGAGCGATCTGTACGTAGTGCCTCGGTACCGCACGGCATTTGTGAATCCCTTCGCCCGCGCGCCCACGGTGGACATCCTGTGCTCGTACTACACCAAAGAGGGCACACCCGTGCCGAGCGCACCCGAGCACATCCTCCGCAAGGCCCACCGATCGCTGACCCAGGCGACCGGCCTGACCCTGGATGCGATGGGCGAGCTTGAATTCTATGTGATGTTCGACAGCCAGCACGCGTACCCCACGCCGGCGCAAAAGGGCTATCAGGAGTCGGCCCCGTTCTGCAAGTGGGAGCAGCTTCGCTGCGAGGCTATGCAGGCGATCGCCCGTGCAGGCGGTCAGATCAAGTACGGCCATTCCGAGGTGGGCAACATCAGCGGTGAAGACCGCGAGATGGAGCAGCACGAGATTGAGTTCTCACCCGTCGCCCTGGAGGAAGCGGCCGACCAGATCGCTATCGCCAAGTGGATGCTGCGCATGATCGGCCACAAGTACGGTGTGACCATCTCGCTGGCGCCGAAGATCATGGTGGGCCACGCGGGCAGCGGGCTGCACATCCACTCCAAGCTTATGAAAAACGGCAAGAACGTGATGATCGAGTCGGGCAAGCTCAGCGAGGCGGCACGCAGGATGATCGCCGGGTACCTGACCCTGGCGCCGTCGCTGACGTCGTTTGCCAATACGGTACCCACGTCCTACCTGCGCCTGGTGCCGCACCAGGAAGCGCCGACCAATATCTGCTGGGGCGATCGGAACCGGTCGGTATTGGTCCGCGTGCCGCTGGGATGGCTGGGCGTGAACGACATGGTTCGCCACGCCAACCCGAACGAGACGGGCGATCTGCCCGATTACAGCGACAGCCAGACGGTCGAATTCCGCTGTCCGGACGGCTCGGCCAACGTCTACCTTCTTCTGGCGGGGCTGGCTGTGGCGGCGCGGCACGGCTTCGAGATGTCCGACGCCCCCGAGGTAGCAGATCGGTTGTACGTCGACGTCAATATCTTCTCCAAGGAACACAAGAAGGTACAGGCCAAGCTGCCGCAGTTGCCCGACTCCTGCTATGAGTCGGCCCAGCGTCTGTTGGAGCAACGTTCGATATACGAGAAGGACGACGTGCTGCCGCCGGGCGTCATAGATGAGATCGGCAAGACCCTGCAAAGCTACGACGACAAGGGACTGAGTGAACGGTTCTACGGCAAGGGCATCGAGATTCGACGGCTGGTCAATGAGTACCTGCACTGCTCGTGACAGAACCGCCGCCCGCTACTTGCTGCGAATGTGGGAAACGGCCTCAGCGGTCGTCTGGCGTTTGATGTAGGCCAGTCCCTGAAAGGTGACCAGCAGGTCGCCGGATTCGTCTCGGACGTGAATGCGGTATGAACCCACCTTCGGGCCTCGCGACTCCTCAGAGGCCTCGGCCGTGAGCGTTCCGTTGGTGCCCGCTTTGGCAAACGTGATACCGACGTTCAAGGCCACAGCCACTTGGCCTCGCGAGTTGGAGGCCGCGGCAAACGCCACGTCGGCCAGCGTGAACAGCGCCCCGCCCTGCACGACGCCCAATCCGTTGCGATGATGATCCTTGATTTCGAGCCTGGTCACCGCACGCCCGTCGCCCATCTCCAGTAGCTCCACACCGGTGAACCGGGCGAAGCGATCTGCGTCGATCAACTGCCTACCGCTGTCGGTCATGTTCGCTCCCATACGACTGCCTGGATACTCAAGTTCCAAACAGGCAAGAAACTCGCCTTCAAGCAGAGTCTCGCAGCTATCCGACGGTGGGTCAACTCGGCCGGGCGTTGCAGCCGGCAGCGGCCAATCACGGAGCGGCTCGGATCTCGTCGCCCAGGTCCGCAACGCCGTGCTTCTGTGAAACGACGATGCATTTCGGTTATGCTGGCATTCCTTCGGGTGAGGAGAACCGATGGCCTATCTGTGGGCGGCCGCGCTGATCGCACTGAATACCGTTTGGCTGGGGCTTGTGCTGTTGGGGTTGCCGGGCATCTGGCTAATGGTGATTACGGCGGCTGTCGTCGCCTGGTGGCAGCACGGTGAGGCCGCGCCCATGTTCGGAGTGGCAACGCTGGCTACCATCGTGGCCCTGGCGGCGCTCGGCGAGATTCTGGAGTTCGCCGCCGGTGCGGTGGGCTCGCGCGGGGCGGGCGGCACGCGACGGGGAACCGTCGGTGCGCTGGTGGGCGGGCTGGTCGGGGCGATTGCCGGAACGGTTCTGTTGCCGATGCCCCTGCTCGGATCGCTAATCGGCGCGAGCGTGGGGGCTGGCTTGGGCGCACTGGGCCTGGAACTGACCGGTGGCAGGGCGATGCGCGACTCGGTCAGGACGGGGTTGGGCGCCGGCACCGGACGCTTGCTGGGAACGGTGTTGAAGCTGGTGGTGGCCGTGGCGGCCTGGGTCGTCTTGGCGGTGGCAGCCTTCTGGCCTTAGAGGCAACGGCGACTGCCCATCGGGTACCTGACAAGACCGGCCCCGCCGACGTGCCCGGGCAAGGGTCGCCGCCCGATGATGCCAACGGAGAGGGAGGGATTCGAACCCCCGAGGCCCTTGCGGGCCTAGCGGTTTTCAAGACCGCCGCCTTCAGCCGCTCGGCCACCTCTCCCGGGACTGTCCTTCGATCATACACGATCGGCTCGCCGGCGACAGGGCTGGCACCAAAGCATGGCCCGTTCATCCCTCGCGTGAAACCGACCCCTTGGCTGAACGTATACAAGTGAAAGGGGTTGGCGTGTCGGCGAATGTTCGGTACTATGAAGGTCTTGGGGATCGTGTGATGAGGTGACCGATGCGTCGTTTGTCGGCGGGGGCCGCTAGCCAGGCCAGACTGGCCGCGGTGGGATCGCTGCTGGTTTTGGTGTTGCCGGGCTGCCAGCATCTGCTGGACGAAACCGACAAGCAGGTATACTCCCTAATCGAC
>CBFCZG010000232.1:0-7409 GCA_965602375.1 uncultured Phycisphaerae bacterium
ACCGCGAGCACAAGGTTCTGGGTCGCGCGCTGAAGGGCGAGGAATTGACCTACGTCACTCAGGTTGTGCGCCGCCTGAAGGCCCTGCTCCTGCTGGGCAAGGAGTTGGACGCCAACTACCGGGCGGCCGCCAAGGCACCACTGGTGGGTTCCAATGTTGCGGGATCCCCGGCGCAGTCACGACCCACCCGCAAGTCGGGGCGACGGGCAAAATCCTGAGCGGGTGCATTGTCGCTCTGCGATTGGCGCATTCCCAAGATAGTGGCCCCTTTGTGGCGGTGAGTTAATCGGTGCACTAGCATGGGCGCCGATGAGTTGGCATTCGACACAGCGTGTCAAAGCTCTAGCGCCAAGTGTGTTCGCGCGAAGGGCATGGATGCTGGCGCCGTTGCTAGCTGTCTTGGCGGGCGCTGGTGTCGGGCAACAGCGGGCGTGGGGGCAGGGCTTCTCGTTGGGCGTTGCGGCCGGCGATGTGACCGACAGGTCGGCCGTGCTGTGGACGCGCAGTGATAAGCCTGCCGACCTGATTCTGGAGGTAGCTGCCGATCAGGCCTTTGCCAACGTCGTTGTGAGTGCGCCCGTCACGGCAGGCGCCGAGACCGATTACACGGTGAAGGTGGAGGTCGACGACCTGGCGGCGTCGACACTTTTCTTCTACCGCTTTATCGATGCGGACCATCCCCAGCGGCGCAGTCGGGTCGGACGGTTCAGCACGGCGCCGCGTTTGGAGAGTACGGAGCGGTTCCGGTTTGTTTTTTCAGGTGACTCGGACGCTGCCCATTCGCCGTGGAGACTGATGGAGTATGCCCGAAGCGAGCAGCCTGATTTCTTCCTCTGGTTCGGCGACGTGACGTATGCTGATCTGAGCCATCCGGGATCGCCGCCGGCGGAGGACCTGGCGGGCTACCGCGCCAAGTACCGCGAAACCCACGCGGACGGGCCGATGCAGGAGTTGCTGAGTGAGGTGCCGATCTGGTGTGGGTGGGACGACCACGAGGTGTTCGACGACTACGACGGCGGCGAGCCGCAGCCGCCGGTCACCCGCGAGCGGATGGAGCAGGCGTATCAGGCCTTTTTCGAGTACATGCCGATTCGGGCGCAGAACGCTGGGGGTGACGAATTCCGGACCTACCGGCGGTTTCGCTATGGCCGACTGGCTGAGTTCTTCCTGATTGACGGCCGTCAATATCGGCAAAGTCACCGTCCGCCCGAATGCGACGGCACGTTCGATCCGTACGGCCTGGTCGTTGCAGCCCGCGATCAGGATTGCGTCGATCGTCTAGAGGCTGAGGGCCGCAGCATGTTGGGGGCCGAGCAGCTTCAGTGGCTGCTCGACGGCTTGGCCGAGTCGACGGCGCGCTACAAGTTCATCGTCAACAACGTGCCGTTGACCAGTTACGTGGTGCGATCGGCCGACCATTGGGATGGCTACGACGCCGAACGTCGCGCCTTGCTGGAATTCATCGACTTGGCGGGCATCACCAACGTGTACAGCCTCGTCACCGAAGTGCACGCCAATGTATACAACCCCGATGTGGCGAGCTTCTTTCGCCAGCATCGCCCGGGGTATCGTTTGAGCGATGGTTTTGTGCTGCCTGAATTGGCGGTCGGTCCGCTTGCGGCCGGCACGTTCCGGTTCGAGACGTCGCTGGTGATCGATCAGTATCTTCCGGTGCAAAACTGCCTGGAGTCGACGATTCGCAGGCGGGCATTTGACGCAACGATGGGTCGCATTGCAGAACTGAATGAATGGGCGTTCTACGAGCTCGATCGATGGGCCTATCTGCTGGTCGACGTTGGTCCGGAGGGAGTGACCTTCAGCTATCGTTGCATCGAGCCGGCGAGCCCTCAGTCGGCACTCCAGACGCTCTACTCCGTGGGTCCCGCGGGGCCGTCGTGCGTGGGTGCGTCGCTTCTGATAGCCCTGGCGCCGGCCGTCTGGCTGGCCCGTGTGGTGTCGTTCCGCCGGCGTGATTGGGGTCTGACGGCCGGGTGCGCCGTCATGTCGCGTCGTCCGTGTTTTCCGGGCGTTGGTCGGCTTGGCGGCGTTGGCTCGCCTCGGCCAGGGCGCGTTTCTCCTCCAGCGTAAGGCTGTCCACGCCGTGCTCGTGAACCTTGGCCAGGATGCGGTCGATGGCTTCGGCGTCGGTGTGGCGCTGCTCGCCGGCGCTACTTGGGTCACGGGCGTCCTGATCCGATCTGGTCGGAGGTCCTCCCAACACTGACGCAAGATGCCGGACGGCCGATGACGGGTCTATCTTGGTGCGGTGTCGGCCCGAGAGCGAGAATCCTCCCGAGTAGGCCCACCAGACTCCCACCGCCAAGCCGGCCAGATGGCAAAGGTCGCCCCCGTAGTTGGGCCCTTGCTGCCATACGTTATAGACGTACCACAAGCTATAGAAGATGACGCAGGTTCGTATCCGCACCGGGAACAGGAAATAGACGTAAACCTCTGCCTCGGGAAAGAGGACCGCCGCAGCGCCCAGCAGCGCCAGCACGCTGCCCGAGGCGCCAAGACCGGGCAGGTATGGGTCGATGAAACCGACCAGACCGGCGGCCGTCAGCAGAATGTTGCCGGCAACCCCCGCCAGGGTATACACGAGCAGGAACTGTCGCCGCCCCCATACTCGCTCCAGAGCCGGTCCCAAAAAGTAGAGAAAAAGCATGTTGATAAAGATGTGGGTGAGGCCGGCGTGCATATACGTAGCCGTCAGCAGCCGCCAGATCTGACCATGGAGCACGGCGGCGCCCTGCATGATGCCGAAGTTCACGATCCAGTTGGAGATCCTCGGGCCGGCATAGGCCATGAGCCCAAAGACGATGATGTTGGCGATGATAATGGCGGTTGTGACGCTTACCCCGCCCGCCTGCGCGCCTTGGTAGTAAGGACGCCGCGGTTGTTCATCCTCGTCACGGTGAGCATAGGGGCGATCTTGCCATCCCATGAATCAGCTTACTCCTTCCGGTCGGCCGTGCCTGTCGTCGCTCCATGTCCATCATAGCATGGTCTCGTGCCGCGGTCATGCCGTGCGGCAGCGTCTCATCTGAGGGGGCAGGCGACGACGAGACGGGTTTGGTGTCACGTCGCGTGAGGCGGTGCGTGGTCAAAAGCGGCACGTTCACCCACGCGTGCCGCGTCTGGAGGCGGCCGCAGCGTGGATCGTGAGACATTCGCTCTCTGCCGGAACAGCCGGCGCCTTCTCGGCGGCCGAGCGAGGGATGGCGGCCATCACGTTTTTCAGCCAACTCATGGTCGGGACGGGCAGTGGATCGGCGCCATGGAGCAGTGCTGCGTAGGTGGTTACGTGCGCCATGAAACAGGTGAAGAACAGGGCACGCTCGAGAGGGTTGTCTCCCTCTGCGCGGATGACCGCGAGGTCGGCTTTGTTCTCAAGAATGAGGCGACGCGTCTCTCGAAGTCGCAACTGAATGCGTGGCTCGGCGTCGGCCGACTCGAAGAAGATAAACGTGAAGGGCACCCGCCGCTTGCGCGCCCTGGCCGCCTCGACGTGGGCGCGGATCGACTCGACCGCGTTGTGCAAATCCTCCGGCGCCACACCCTCAATCACATTGACCTTCGCCCGCTCTCTGAATTGAGTGGCGGCTTCGTGCATAACCGCTTGCAGGTTGCGGTCTCCGACGAGGTAGGGAATGAGCAGACGCATCCCAGACGCATCCTGGGGAGCTTCGGACCTCTGTGATGCTCCGTGCATTGCGAACCACGCAAGCCGTTTTGCCGGGTTCCGGCCGGTAGGCACTTCCGGGCCGAAGCGGGATCGCCACGCCCGGAGTTTTTTCGTGATGCGGTTTCGGTTCAGATACCGCACCGTGAACGCCCCGCGCGATCCGGGGCTGAGACCCACTGTGGCCAGGAACACGAGCGAGGACGTGGCCTGGAGACAAACGCTTTCTCTTGGCTGGAGGACATATGCCGTGTGTTCTGGATCGTCCGGCAGTTGAATAAACGGCATTCTGGCGTTGCGTGCGATCTTTTCCAATTCGCCACCGCGGGCAATGGCGGCAAGCAGTTTGGTGCGGCGCCTGACGAGACGCAGGCACTCCAGCGTTTCTTCCGTATTGCCGGAAAAGCTCGCCAAGATCGCCAACGTGCCCGCGCCGAGATCATCCGTATGCGGGCTGTCCGCGCGCACGACGCCGATGGGCGTCCTGGACCTGCGGGCGTTTGCGATGATCTCCCGCGCGATGTCGTGTGGCGCGGCGCTTCCGCCGAGTCCGTAGAACCTCACTTCTTCCATCCGCGCGCGAGCATGCAGCTTCTTAAAGGCGCGACCGGCTTCCTCGGCTCCCCCCCACATGGTCTCGACGTTTTTGTCCCATCGCCCGAGCCGCTCGAGCATGCGCGACCTGTCGAGTAAGCCCCGCCAATGCGGATCGTCGAGAAAGGTGTGGGGGCCCACAATACGGAGGGCACACCGGGCGACTGCCTGTACGCTGGTCGCTGCATCGATCATCGTATTGTACTTCTGTTGCTGGCCGTGCTTGAGTCCGTCGGGAGTGGAACGGTATAAAAGCGGCTCCTTCCGTCCGATGACATCCGACAACTCCTTCAGGGCCAGCCTTCGCTGCCCGGCAGAGCTGATCGCTTCGGTCACCAAAGCGTCCGCCGCTGCTTCGAGTTCACCGGCACCGTTGGGGCGGGCGAGCTGCCGCACGAGCTCTTGAACCTGACCAGCCGGATTAGGAGCCTGTCGCCGTCGGGACGGGGACTTGCCGGCCTGTCCGCGAGAATTAGCCTGGTTCGTTCGCGCCATGTGAGAACTCCGTCTTTGGACGATCAAGAGAACTACTGCATCATGGATTCTTGCAACTGTTGGGCTGAGTATCAAGCCGGCAGGGACGACCCGCCGCGTAAGCACGGATGTTCACTTCACCAGGGACGAGTATGTTGGCCGGGCCAGCCCCCGAAATGTTCATTGGCTGCAAACGTTTGCTCGGATGAAGCAGCCGATACGGGCGGTACCGCGTGCGTGGGGTCGCTAAGAGCCCAGGTCGTTAGCAGTTCCGGCACGGGTGGTTCAGGTCGGATATGTCTCAGATCCCGGGCGAGGACGGCAACGCTCGCCACTTCCAGAGGGATGCACGCCTACATTGGGCGTGAACGACCTGCTCAGCACTGGCAGACCATCGGACCGCCGACCGTCCTGTGCGTTTCCTCTTTCACGATTCGGTCGAATTCGGCTTCACTGAGCACAAGCCAGTTCGCATCGTGATCCTCTGCTGACTCCTTGCCATAGTAGGGTTGATAGCCCCAGCGAATTCGCCTGCGCAGTTCTCGTTCGACTTGCTCCTTATCGATAACCATGGCGATTGCTCCTCCACACGGGTCTACGGTCGATCACGCGCTTGGCACACCACTTATCTCTTCATCGGCTTACCTCTGCTGTTTTCGTCAAAGCCTGGCTATTCATGACCGCTCGTCTCGCTGAGTGGTCCCTGTTTGCGCCGGCGTGTGCAAGCTGCCGCTCAACGACTTCCGTCCGCCGGATACCGCCGGAGCAGCACATAGACGGCCAAGACGACAGCCGCGTTGGCGATGACCCACGAGGCGACGAACCATGAGAGGTCCAGCGGGGCTAACACACTCTGCACGCAAAGCAGTCCGAGCGGCTTGCCCAGCACACTTTCGCGCTCCCAACATTCGACCCCCGCCTCCGTGCACGTCCCATAACCCGATCTTATTACTCAGTATACATCACGGCGCATCCGTGTCAACCATCTGCGCTAGATAGTGGTAGGGCTACCATATCGCGAAGTAATGCGCCCTATTATGCGCTAAGGGCCTTGTGATCTGCATTGCTAAGCGTATAATGCAGATCATTGGGTGTGTAGAGGTGTGTCTGGCGGTCTTCGAGCGCGCGACGGGCATTCGGTTTGTCGCTGCGGAGGTCGATTTGCCCACGGGGGGTGCACAGATGCGCGTGATTGTGCTACAAAGAGGGGCGGCGGTACGGTAGGCTGCCATTGTGAGGCGTCCAGGCCGTGTTGGCTGGGGGCGTTAGTGGGTGAGGGCGCGGAAGGCGCCCACAGATCCAGGAGCATCTAGAGAAGCGTCGGAACCACTTGGACTTACGGCAAATCGTCGGCAGGAGGTGTTGGTATGGCTAGAAAGAGGAAGGCATCGGGGGAGGGCGGGTCGAGATTCAGGCTGGAAAGCCAGCCGCTGGCACGGCGACGGGAACTGCTGGAGTGCTTCGCACGAGAGTTGGAGAGGTCCCTCCGTCCGAGCAAAGATCATGCCGAGCCACTGCGCGACGTGGGCAGGAAAGGGATCATGGACGCTGTCGGGAAGGCGACGGGCTGTAAGCTGGACGTTCGCCAGTTCGAACCGTTTCTACAGCATCTGTATGACGACGGGCATCTGCGGATCCGGCACTACCGGCTGCCGCAGCGGGGAGAGGATCTGCGCGATCGGAAAAAGCTCGAACTGCCGGAGGGCATTACCGTTGTGGCTGGGTCCGACCCGGACTGTTTCGCGCAGGCTGCGGCGGAGGATTTTATCAGGCGGATGTTTGAGATCGGCAGCAGGAAGAAGGCCGAGCAGGGCGGCGATGAGGCGTGGCTCAATGTCGGCATCGTCTCGGGCAACACGACCGGAGCAGTCGTGCGGGCCGCGACCAGACTGGACTGGCGGAAAGAACTCGATCTGTGGGCCAACGAGCTGCCACGCGTAAGGGTGTTTGCGCTCAATGTGTGCCTCACGGTCCCCAAGCATCTGGATGGAAATGCCACCATTCTGGCGCATGTGTTTGCCAAGAAGATCGACGAACAGGCTGGCGCGGGCAGCAAAGCTCTGGCGTACGGTTTGTCCGCGCCTCTCATGGTCGAGAAAGACCGTTTGCCCGAGGTGGACGGGGCGCCGCAGACACTTGAGGTGCTGGAGTTCACCGAGCCGAACCGCGCGCAAGACCGACGCGGCGGAGGCGACGAACCGGCGCGAAGTGTCGGGAAAGTCGACACGAAGTTGGACATCGTGCTGACCGGGGTGGGGGAGTTGCCTGGTCAGGACGGACAGGGCGCAGCCGGCAAGCGGAGCACGAGCGGACGGCAGGGATCGATCTTCTACAACCTGGCGAAGCAGTTCAAGTTTGACATGGATAGGATGGTCAAAGCGGAACGCATCGTTGGTGATATCGCGTTCACGGCTATTCGGTCGGATGGGGAGCCGGTTTCGCTCAGCGGGCGCTACCGCACTGAAGACGGCAAGCGCGAGGGCTCGGCCGAACTGTCCGAGAGGGACGCCGACGCCGAGTACGTCGTGTACTCGGCGGTGGAATTGCCGGTTTTGAAGGCCATGGCCACGGACCCGAATAAGTCCGTCATCCTCGTAGCCCGGTATGAGGAGGGAAAATCCAAGGTGCCGGCGATTTTCGCGTCCGTTGCGGGCGAGCG
>CBFCZG010000233.1:0-7408 GCA_965602375.1 uncultured Phycisphaerae bacterium
TACTCGGGTCAAGTAGGTCTGCAGATGACCGACCTGCTTGGCAGCCCGATCATCATCGCCAACAATGCCTTCTGGGCTCCGAGCCTCGACCACAGTCAGGCGATTGACATCGCCGGCGACGTGCCGGTTGACGCGGTGTTCGCCGCCAACTACTACCGCGGCAACGTGAGCGGCATCGCGGGGCTGGCTGGGTTCAGCGAAGGCCAGGCGGCCGATCAGGAGTTCATCAACATCGATCTCACCCCCGGGGTGGTGGACCTGTATCCCAAGCCGGGCTCGTCGCTGATCGACGCCGGGGACAACACGTGGGCTCCACCCGATGACTACAACAAGTTGACGGAGAGGCCGCAGAACGGGACGGCGGATGTAGGTGCGTACGAGGTCGTCGGGGCGGCCAATCCGGGCTGGCAGATTGACCGGCCCGCCTTCCGCCGGGACATGCTGCTTCCCAAGAGTCAGGCCAATGTGATTCGCCTGCGGTTCCCGGCACCGGTCACGTTGCCGCCGGGCCCGGCGCTCAGCGTGGTCAGGACCGCAGGGGGTGACGATCTAGGGGGGCAGTTCGTTTATTCGGTGGAGCCCGATGGTCGAACGCTCAAGGCGGTGGCAGACGGAGAGGTGCTGGCCAACCAGACCTGGTACCTGATTCGGCCGACCGCGTCACTCGGGGTCGAGGATTTCACGGTGCATGCCTGCACGCTTACGGGCGACGCCAACCTCAGTGCCCGCGTGACCACGGCGGACTACAGCGTGGTCAAGGCCCACATGGGTGAGCGGACCGATGCGATCTGCGACCTTAACGGCAGCGGCCGCGTGACGACTGCGGACTATTCTGTAGTGAAGGCCCACAACGGTTCTCGGACGCCGGCCACTCCGTAGGCGGCCGATCGCGTTTTGCTGGTGTGTGCGAAGCTCGGCCTGTGTGGGGAGGGCGGGCGTGAGCTGCGCATGGGGCGAAAGTCGCATCGCTCGCCGAGCGGCGGGCTCGCTGCAAACCGATGTGAACCCGAAGTAGGCGTTTGGTGTATAATTCCCGGATGCTCCCATCCGATGGAAAGGTATATGGGCACGCCCAAGGACGGCTGATGCGGCTTTCGGTGCAAAGCATGGGACGGTTCGGCGGGGCTACGGCGGCTGGCGTCCTTCTTGCCGCAGCGGCGATGGTGGGTGGCCGATGGGCAAGGCTCGTGCAGGCTGAAACCATCGCGCCCGCGGCATTGTCGGCTCAGGAGCAGAAAGAGCTCGATGATTATCGGCACCTGGTTACCGGGCCGAACTCTCCGCGCACCCGGCGCCTGGGCGCCCGACAGTTAATGGATGCCGGCTGGCCTCAGGCTGTCGATGAGCTGCTGACCATTCTGGTGGAGGGTAAGGACATGGCGGCCCGGCTGGCGGTGGCCGAGGCCATTGCCCAGGCCGACAGTCCGTCTGAGAGGTTTGCCGAGCCGCTGCTTGCGTTGCTGGGTGATTCGGCGCCGGAGTTGCGTCAGGCGGCAGCGGCGGCGCTGGCGAACCACAGCGATGCCGCGGTGGCAGCGAGGCTCGGACAGGTGTCGCGCGACGGACAGGCGAGCTTTACTCAGAGGCTGTCGGCCATCGAGGCGTTGAAGCGGATCAACAACAGGACGGCGATCGAGCCGCTGATCGCCCTCCTGGATGACGGCAACGCCGAAATCACCACCAAGGCAGTCGAGGCCCTGCACACGGTGACGGGTGTGGATCCGGGCCAGGAGCCTGCCGCCTGGAAGGAATGGTGGCGTCAGAACCGAAGCAAGACGCGTTCGGAGTGGATTACGGAAATAAACGAAGCCCTTTCCCGTCGCAATAATGCCCTTCGGCGGGAACTGGACCTGCTTCGGGGGCGTCTGCGGGACGCACTGACTCAACAGTACCAGGCTCATCCGGAGTCGGACCGCCCGAACCTGCTGCTGACGTGGTTGAAGGATCCGTTTGCGGAGGTACGTCTGCTGGCGTTGGATTTGGCCTTGGAGGCGGCTGCGGATCGCAGGCCGCTAGGCAGTGAGTTGGCGGCCCAGGTCCGGCAGATGGCGGCTGATCCGGCCCCGGAGGTACGCAAGGCGGTGATGGTGTTGCTTCGCTATCCGCCGCCTCACCCGGATGACGGCAAACTGGCCGTCTCGCGTCTGGCGGAGGAGACGGACAGCGAGGTCAAGCAGGCCGTGCTCGTCACGTTGGGCGCCCGCGGCGACGGGAGCGTGCTGGACGCGGTCGTGGCGGCCCTGTCGGATCCGTCACCGGTGGTGGCGGCCGAGGCCGCTGCCAGCCTGGCGAGCCTGGCAGACCGCAAGCAGGTCGACGCCACCGAATTGGCGGCTGCGGCTGACGTCTTGCGCAAGCGACTCGAAACGATCCCCCCTGATAGCTGGGCGATGTGCAAGCGGTTCATCGAGGCGATGTCCCATCTGGGGGACGGGCAGTTTCGCGACGTCTTCATTGCCCACATGTCCAATGGCGAACATCCGGCCGTTCGACAGGCGGCTGTGCGAGGGCTGTCGGGTCTGGAGGGTCGTCAGAGCCTTGAGCCGCTGGTTGATGCGTTGGACGATCCCGATGCCGGGGTTCGTCTTGCGGCGGCCGAAGGCTTGAGCCGTGTCGGGGGCGCGCAGCAATTGGCGGTGTTGTTCAGGCGGCTGGAGCCCGACCGCGAGTCGGTATACGAAGTACGCAACCAGCTGTGGCGGGCCTTTCTCAAGATTGTCGATTCCAGTGACATCGACGATCAACTTGGGTGGCTGAAACGGATCGATCCGGCCTTGAGCAATGAGTGGGCGACGCGATATCTCGATTTGTACCAGCTCTTGGAGAGGAAGCTGGATGATCGGCCAGGCGAGCTTGTGACGTTGCTGCGGCAGTCGGCGGTGGCTGCTGCCAAGCTCGGCAAGGGCCAGCTTGCAGCCCAGCGGGCGTCGGCGGCTTACGATCTCGCTGCCGCGCGCGACGACCCGCAAGCCGCTGAGCTGGCGACCATGGCGATCGGGAACTGGCTTCGGGCGAATCAGGAATCCGATGCCGTTGAGGCGGCGCGCAAAATACTTGGCCACGGCAGTCCGGCCGGGACCGAAGCTGTATTGACCGTTTTCTGCGAGTATATCAGGGGACTGCTGGCTGCCGGGACGGATGAGCAGGCCCGAGCATTGGCTCAGATGCTCCGTGACGAGTTGGGCAATCTGATTGAGGGTGAATGGGACAGGCGCCTGACCGAGCTGACGGGCCCTACAACGACCACCCGCTCGGCACAACAGCCTGCTGTTAGCCAACCCACAGGTCCGTGAGGGTGCCGTCGGTCGCTATCCGGATTCCGCCCCGCCCATGCGTCGTTGGGCCGAGGTCAGTAGGGCTTCGAGCCGCCGCTGCAATTCGTCGAACAGGTCTTCGACAGGTTTCTGAAGTTTCTTCCGCTGCTTGTTTAAGGCTACGCGCGTGTCCTTTGTGGCGCCGCTCATCTGCCGGTTGATCGTCGCAAGCTGGTCGGCGACGGTGTCGAGGTGCTTCTGGGCGCGGGTCCGGATCTCCGCGAGGATGGAGCGGGCCGACTCGGCCTGGTTCTCATCGAGCTGATATCGCAGGATGAACTGATCCACGTACGCCTGCCAGCGATCAATGGGTCGGGCGCCTTGCTCTTGCTCTGCCAGTTGTGCGGCGTTGCGCTTCCGTCGCTGGTCTCGGCCCGGTGCGTCCCATACCTCGGTGGGCTCGACCTTGCCTTGCTGCCAGCGTTTCAGGCGCTTTTCGGTGACGTCCAGGCCCATGGCGAAGACCAGTCGCTGGGCGTCGAACTTGGCCTGCTGCCTCGGCTTGAGGACGGCGCGAAAATCCTCGTTGCCCTTCTCGATCTCGTTGCGAAACTCATTGAATATCGGCAGGGCTCGTTTGGCCCAATCGGCGACAGCGGCCGGATCGGGCGGATCGGGATTGATCCGCATCTCGATCATCTCGTTGAACAACGGCTGGATGGTCTGCTGCTTCTTCTTAATCCATTTAGGCCAGCGAGAAAGCATCTGGGCTTCGGTCTGGCCGAGCTGCTCATCACTGAGTTCGTATTCCTCGGCCAGGTCACGCGACGCCCTCTTGACGAAGTACTCCAACATGCGATCGCTGGGCCAGAAGCCGCCCGAAGCCGAGCCGTCCGCCTGTGCGGCCCACGCTCCGGGGGCACTGAGAACCGCCCAGCCGATCGCCAACGAACAGATCCCTATACCGTGCATCGCCGCCCGCATCGTCCTTCACTCCATTTCTCTGGACATCGACCTCGATATCCACTTCGCTGGGGTATTCTACGCGAGAATGCCCCGTCCGTTGCAAGCAAAAAAGATCGCTTGCCGCGGCTGGGCCTAGTGCTACCATTCGCGAGTTATGCATCTGTTAGCGGGAGCGCTGGTCCTGGCGTGTAGTGGGTGTGCTCAGGCGAGCAAGCCTGCCGAGCCGCGGAATGTGCGCATCCGTCAGCGCAGCGGGCCGATGTGGCCCTGGTCCGACCTCAAGCGACACGGCCTGGATGTGCTCGAACTGCCCGATGCCGACAATGCGGCGTGGGAGTACATCCGCGCCATCAACGCCTGCCGGGTGCCCCCCGACGACCTGTGGGACGCGTGGACCTACGCCGTTGGCGAGGCGTGGCCGGGCGAGCCGGCGGCCAGTCGACTGATAGAGTTCCTGCGTGCCAATGATGAGCCCATCAGGATCACCCGCCAGGCGTCGCGGATGGGGCAGTGCCAGTTGCCGTATCTGGGGAGGCCCGACGAGCCGCTGGCCGCGCTCAACTTCGCGGCGCTTCCGGGTATGCGCTATCTCATGCGGATGCTGGCGGCCAACGCGCGCTGCCTGGAGGCAGGGGGTCGCCACGTCGAGGCGATGGAGGATGTGCTGGTTAGCGTGCGGGCAGCCTGCCATCTCGGGCGGGGCATCGGCATGTGGGAGCACGAGGTGGCCAACGTCGCGCTGCTTCGCGCCATGGAACAGATGCGGCGCCTCGCGCTAGGAGGTCACCTGCCCGAGCAGGCGTTGGCGGATGCGATACAGGTTCTGGGCGCCCTTGAATCGGAGGCGCCGAGCCCGTCGCGGATGATTGCAGGCGACCGGGCAATCGCTCTGGATACGTTTGAGCTTATGTTTGATCGGCCTGAGTTGACCGGGCTGTCGTGGACACCGGGTAGCGTAGGCGGCTGGCATACGATGAACCAGCGCCTGGTGCGTCTGGCCTTTCCGGACCAGACGATGCGCCGTCAGCTCGAGAAGATGTATGCGCATCTGGCTCACAAGGCGACCATGCCCACCCCCAAGGCCGCATGGGCGAGTCGCTATCGACACAAGTTGCTGGTGGCCAATGTGCCCATGTGGAATCGGCTGGCGCGTCGGCATGTGCAGGCGGTGGCCGACGCAGCCGTGTTGTACGATCGTGTCCGTTGTGACTGGCAGATGGCGCGTGTGATTCTGGCGCTTCAGTTGTATCGGCAGCGCAGGGGCGAGTGGCCTGAGCAACTGGAAGCGATCAAGGGCGAGTTGGGCGGTGAGGCGCCGACCGACCCGTACAGCGGCAAGGCCTACCATTACCGCGTGGAAAACGGTGGTTGGGTGCTGTACAGCGTGGGCGAGAACTGCGTCGACGACGGCGGCCAGCTCGGCGAAGGCGGGATCAATTACAGCGTGGACCTCGTGCGTGTTTTTCCCCTACCCGAGGTCGAGCCGTTCGCCGGCAGGATGCCGCAGACGCAACCTGCCGCCGGTGAGCCGACGAAGTAGAAGGAGCTCGATCAGCAAGGTGTCCGGACTTGTGGTAGCCATGACGTTGTCCTCGTTGCTTGCAGCTTCGGGTAACGTGCGCGATCAGCGGCCGCTGCTGCTGCTGGTGCCCGAGGATGCGGCTGCCGCGGCGTATGTCGAAAACGCGGCGGAAGCGGTGACGAACCCTCTCGGCGCGTGGGGGGGCGGGCTAATGGCCGGTCGCTGGCCGATGGCTGCTGCGCTGCCGACGGCCTTGCGCGGGGTGCCGGTGCCGGCGGTGGTTGTCGTTGTGGGTGATCCGGCTGTGCAGGAGAAGCCCGCAAGCCTGTTGGTCGCGCTGGACCTGGATGGGTCGGCTTGGCAACCGGAGTCGTTCGTTGCCGAACGACTTCTGCCCGCCGTCAACGAGACAGCGGCGAGTGGGGCGACGATCCGGCGTGACGGGTTGCTGGCTGAGATCGTCGTGAAGGGCTGGTCGCCTTCGTGCTACTGGATCAGTCGCGGTGGGCAGTTGCTGCTGAGTAGCGATCGGCGGGTCCTCTCGGCGGTTCTGGAGGGCAAATGGCCGGAGAGCAAGCTGGTTCTGTGCGACGAGTACAGATCGCTTGCGGAGTCGCTCGGACAGCGGGGTACGTTGTGGGCGTATGTGTCGCTGCCCGCGTTTTACCATTTGGCCAATCATGTGACCGCTGAAGACCCGTTCCTACAGAGGATGTATTTTCTGCTCGGCGTGGAGAATTTCCGGGCGATGGTGTTGGAGGCGGGCAGTGACGACGCCGCCACGAAGGTGCGCGTGGTACTGCGAGTGGAAGACACGGCAAGAGGTTTGTTGTCGCTGCTGGGCGCCCGGGATTCTGGCGGCAAAGCGATTGACCTGCTGCCTTCCGGAACGAGCGGGCTGCTGCGCATCGCGATCTCCGACCTGCGGGCGAGCATCGGGGCGGTAAACAGCCTCATCGAGCAAATCGACGCCGAGGTCGTCAAGGAGTTCGACGACGAACGGGCGAACTTCAAACGCGACGTGGGGTTCGACCCACTCGACGACTTCGCGTCGAACATCCAGGACGAGTTGGTCATCGCACGTGTGGGCGGTGCAGGTCAGGCCCCGGCAACTACAGTGATGGCGGGGATACGGGACGCGACCAAACTGGCGGATTGGATGGCGGCGTTGGCCGGCGCGTTCAACGTTTCGTGGCGGCCGCGTCGGGTCGGTGAGTTTACGCTGTATGAGCCGGACGACGCGCGGTCGGGCTTTGCCTGGGCGGTCGGGCGCGGTCAACTGCTGATCGCGTACCGGGCTGAGACGATCGAGACCGTGATCGCGCGGCCGACGGCGACCGCCGCTGGGACGCCCAGCCACGAGGGATTTCGGCGGGTGACGGCGGGGCTGCCCCGCGAGACGCGGCTGCTGATGGTGGCGCCGTGGCCCGATGTGGCCAGGCGAGTCGCGTCATGGGTGAGTGCGCTGCTGCCAGTGGACGTCCCGGCATGGCCTCCAGCAGCCGAGCAGGCTTCGCGCTGGCTCGGCCTAGCCGTGAACCTGGACTCCAAGCGGCGCCACGTGGTGCTGGATTTGGTCGCTACGGGGGCTCAGACCGATTTGCAGAAGGTTCGCGTTCGGAGGCCGACCAGCCGCGCGGTGGCCGTCTCTCCTTGACCCCGGCTC
>CBFCZG010000234.1:0-7405 GCA_965602375.1 uncultured Phycisphaerae bacterium
CTTCAGATCGACTCGCTGGTGGAGTTGGTTCGTATGCTCGAGATTGCCCGGCAACCATCCGGCCCGCCCCCGACGCGCGACCGGTCCCCAGGCTGAAATCCTGTTCATTGAGCCGTCCGGTTCGATCCGTCGGACTACCAATGGACAGTGCAATCGCAGCGCCGCCGACCAGGCCGTCGCGAAGCCTTACGATTGGCCGCAAACCTCGGGCGGTCAAATCCACGGTTTTCTTTTTGTTCGTCGGAGCTTTCAGACATCTCGTGCCGTAACCGAAGCGCTTGCGCACACGTGGTTTACGGACCTGCTGTCGCGCATTGCCGTGATGCCTAAGCAAAAGCCCTATAGCCCGTAAGGGTTTTATGGTGTACCTAGACTGTAACCGCCGCGCGTAAAGCGACGACGGTGACCCTTAAGCGAACCGGAGGACCCCTCCCGCGTTCGGGCCAGTCGGCGGGGTTCGGCGAGAGCCGATGCCACGCCGGGCGGACCACGGATGTCCGCGACGATCGGTGCACGGCCGTCCATGGGCCGCGAGAACTTTGGCTGTCTCGAAACGAGGCGGCCGGTGCACCGAGCGTCGACGCAGGCACGCAACACGGGGGTCCCAAACACTTGCGACCGCTTTCGTCCGAGGAGGCAGGGAGGTCAGCATGTCAAGAGTGGCACGACAGATGACGCCAAGCGTCAAGCTTCCACCGCCGTCCGTCCTGGGACGGTTGTCTACCGCCGATCGCGAAGTGCTTACCAGTGCCGTGCGAGATCCGATCGGTTACATTATTCATCCCTCGTTCCGGCGACGCGGTGTCGAGCAGCGGCTTTTCGACGGCGAACTCGAGCTGATAGCAATCGCCCCCATCCGCTTCGCCACGCCGCCGCCCATCGTTCGCGACCGCGCCACAGACGGCCCGATCACCTTTACGGCCGAGCAGGAGCAGAAGGCATTTCTGCGATTCAACTACGCGCGTTCGAGGGTGTTCCGCATTCTGTGGGGGCAACGCGGGCAGAGAGTCTCCTTCACTCAGGGCCGCGAACTCGTCGCCTGGCAGCGGCTTGCACTGCATTGTCGAGCCGAGATCGTGCAGGCGAATATGGCTCTGGTGCTGGCGATGGCCAAGCGGTCGCGCCTCACCGGCGTGGATCCGGCCGAGTTGATCAGTGAGGGTAACATGGCCCTGCTGCGGGCTGTCGACAAGTTTGACTGCTCGCGAGGGTTCAAGTTCAGCACGTACGGCTGCCGCGCCATCCTCAAAAGCTTCAGCCGCGTCGCCATGCGTGCGTCGCGCTACCGCGGGCGTTTCCCCACCGAGTTCGATCCGGCCATGCAGAAAAGTGATTATCTCGAAACGCGGCGGGAGAACACCGAGATCGATTGCGTCGACGAACTGCGAGCCATCATGGCCAGCAACTCAGTCCACTTTACCGAGGTTGAGGAGACGGTGATCCGGGCACGCTTTGCCCTCGATACGCCCGAGGATCAGAAACCCGAGCCCATGACCCTCGAAGAAGTCGGCCGCGTCATCGGCGTGACCAAGGAGCGCGTGAGACAGATCCAGAAGAAGGCTCTGGCCAAACTCCGAATCGCGCTGGAAGAGAGCGTGCTGGCGGCCTGAGCCATACACCCCGCAACCGCGAAGTACGGATCTCCGGGCGCCAACCCACGGGGAAGAACGTGGTAGCGAGTCGAACAACCTCGTCGCCGCTTTCGTTTGTCAGCCTCTTACCTGCCGCGCGAGAGCGCCCCTGCGTCCGGTAAGCCACGCCGTCCTTCGGAGACGACTGTGTGTCCCGCGCGAAACCGGAACGCTTCAGGGCCGGTAGGATCATTATGGACCTTGCGGCGCCTGAGGTTGGATCGTACATTCCAGCGAGTGAGCTGTGGCCTGCTTCGCCGCGCAGGTATAGCGTAAGCACGGGGTTTTTCCCGCGCCTGAGCCATGATGGACGAACAGTTCAACGAGCAACTTGCCAGACTGCACAAAGCCATCGAGCGGCTGCCTGCCGGTGAAGAGAAAGAGAGGCTCGAGTCTTTGGCGCGCGAAACGCAGCAGCGGCACGACGACATCAAGCAGGCCGTTACGCAGCCCGGCCCGGGCTCGCAGGGGGTCGCCTCAGACAGGGGCGCGCTTCAGGCCAAGCTTGGCGCCATCGCCGATGCGCTGGACACGCTCCGGCTGTCGATGGCTTACATGCAATTTGACATCGAGGCGAAGCGGCGCGAGGACGGCGAGTTCTGACCGGCACGGCCGCTCGTCAGGCAAGCCGCCGCCGCGACGTGTTCGCAGCCTTGTATGTTGGGGCGGGAGCGCCCCCCATCGCCCCCGCCATCGTGAACTTCGCTGGGCGATCGTCCACAGTATGCGCCACGGCCGCGACAGGGTGGGTCACACCGCCGCGTCAGCCGACGCGACAGCTCCGGTCGCACCCACCAGGCGCAGGGCTCGGCTGCCACGCCACCCCCAACAGGTTGTTTTTTGACTGGCGAAGAGAAAATGCAAAAAACCGCATCTGCGCGGGCCGATGGTCTCAGGCGCGTCCTCGGCACCCGCTGCCGTACCCGCCGGCGCCTACACCTCGCCGTGACACCGCGCCGCCTCGAGCAGTTCGGCGCGGATCTCGCGCCGCAGCCAGTTGGGCTTGAGCACCGCCGCGTCGGGCCCGAGCCCCTTGATCCACCGCTTGAACTCGCTGGTCTCGCCGAGCCGGTAGCGCACCAGAAGTGAGCCGTTGCGCCGGCTTTGGACACGCTGCGACCGATGCCACTGGCGCTCGGTCACCAGCACGGCCACCGGTCCGTCGAAGCGGCAGGTAATGTCGATCGCCTTGCCGCCGGCCGGCCGAACGATACCGAAGCTGCCGGTGAAGAGGTCCTCCAGCCGCAGATCGCCGGGGCGGGCGAATCGCTCGGCAGAGGGTTCTGCCCGACTGATTCGTGACACTTTGAACAGCCGAACGCCGCCGGCGCGGACTGAGTAGGCGGGCACGTACAACTCGCCGCCGTAGAACACGATCCCGTACGGATGGATCAACGTACTGTATTGCTCGGCCCGCCACGCACCGCGATAGGCGATCTGCACGGCACGGCTGGACGCCACCGCCTCGCTGAGGACGCGCAACTGGTCGGCGTGTCTGCGATAGTCGGGTTGGCCTGCGGCGCGGACGGCGATCAGCTCGTGCAGGTGCTCGAAATGCCTCAGCGCCTGCTGCGGCAGCGTCGAGCGGATCTTCTGGATCAGCGAATCCAGCCCCTCCGCCAGCAGTGTGCCGGTCAGCGGCGCCAGCAGTTGCCTGGCCAGATAAAGCGAGACGGCTTCGGGGAAGCTGAGAATGATGGCCTGTCGCTCGATCAACCCGGGCGGCAGCCGCCAGAAACGCTTGCCCGCTTCGTCCGCTTCGTGCTCGAGGGGAAAGCCCGCCTCCTTGAGCATGCGCAGGTCGCGCTGCACGGTTCGGCGGTTGTAGCCGACGATGTCGGCCAGGTCGTCCAGGCAGACACCGACACGATTGCTCTGAAGGGCCGACAGCAGCTTCCACTGCCGGATCAACGATTCGCCTCTGGCCACCGACCACCCCACAAGTCAGGAGAAGAACGCACTTGGCGGACAGATAATAATGGAGGCGAAACATCCCGGCAAGCGAATCGAGGTGGTGTCGCTTGGTGGCTGGCATGACTGTCGACGAAAGGCGGGCCGGTCTGGCTCGCTGGTATGGCAGGAAGGTGATCAGGCTATCCGGGGAGAGCCCGTCATTCGATGATCTAATTGACGCCGGGCTGGGGCAGGGCGCCGCCTGGCATGTCCGGGTCGGGTCTGGCGGCAGGTCGGGCCTTCGGCTTGGAGGGTGCCTCAGGCTTGCTGGCCTGCTCGGCGGCCAGCAGATCGCTGACCGTGGGTTTGTCGAGCGGCTGGCCGTCGATAATGCGCTTGACGTCCTCACTGTCGAGCGTCTCGTACTTCAGAAGGGCCTGGGCGATGCCTTCCACTTTGTCACGATGCTTCTCGATCAAGTCGGTGGCTGTATTCTGCGCCTCGTCGATGGTATGGCGAATCTCCCGATCGATCGTCTCGGCGGTGTGGTCTGAGTACTCCTTCGCCCCCGCATCGGCGAACCACGGCCGGCCGTCGTCGGTCGAGTAGCGAACCGGGCCAAGCTTTTCGCTCATGCCCCAGTCGCAGACCATGGTGCGGGCGAGGCTGGTGGCCACCTTGATATCGTTGGCAGCGCCGCTGGTGACATCCTCACAGCACGTCTTCTCGGCGATGCGGCCACCCAGGAGGATGGTCAACTGGGCCATCGCCTGTTTCCGCGCCAGGGTGTACCGATCCTTTTCGGGCAGGTTGAAGGTCGCCCCGAGCGCCTGCCCGCGCGGAATGATGCTTACCTTGTGCAGCGGGTCGGCACCGGGCACGAGACACTGGAGCAGCGCGTGACCGGCCTCGTGATAGGCTGTCAGCACCTTCTCCTCTTCGTCGATGGCCCGGCTCTTGCGGGCACGCCCCCAGCGGATCTTGTCGCGGGCCTCCTCCAGGTCCTCCTGCTCGACGTACTGCTTGTTGGCCAACGTAGCGACCAAAGCCGCTTCGTTGATGATGGCGGCCAGGTCGGCACCGCTGAACAGCGGCGTGCCGCGTGCCAGGCGCTCGAGGTCCGCGTCGGGACCGAGCTTGATCTTGGCCGCATAGATCTTGAGGATTTCCAGGCGCCCCTTGATGTCCGGCAGGGGCACGACCACCTGTCGGTCGAAACGTCCGGGGCGAATCAAGGCCGGGTCGAGCACGTCCGCCCGGTTGGTCGCGGCGATGACGATCACCTGGTCGGAGCTGTCGAACCCGTCCATCTCCACCAGGATGGCGTTGAGGGTCTGTTCGCGCTCGTCGTGCCCGCCGCCGTTGAACCCCGCGCCGCGTCGCCGCCCGACGGCGTCGATCTCATCCAAAAAGATAATGCAGGGCGAATGTTCCTTCGCCTGTTTGAACAGGTCGCGCACCCGGCTGGCCCCGACGCCGACGAACATCTCGACAAAGTCCGAGCCGCTGATGCTGAAGAAGGGCACGTCGGCCTCGCCGGCGATCGCTTTGGCCAGCAGCGTCTTGCCGCAGCCCGGTTCGCCTACCAGCAGCACGCCGCGCGGAATGCGTCCGCCAAGCCGGTGGAACTTCTTGGGGTTCTTGAGGAACTCCACCAGCTCGTTGACTTCGTCCTTGGCTTCGTCGATGCCCGCCACGTCGGCGAACGTTACGTTGGTGTGTTCCTTGCTGCTGATGCGGTGACGGCTTCTGCCGAAATGACCCAGCATTCCCGCCCCGGTCGAGGCGCTGCGAATCTGCCGGAAGATGAAGAACCAGATGAACGCGAAGATCAGCACCCAAGGCAGCAGCGATACCAGCAATTGAACGAACAGGTTGCCGCCCGCCTGCACCTCGAACTCGGCGTCGGTCTTCCGCAACTCCTCGACCACTGTGGGGATCAGCTGCGGGAAACTTCGGACCTCGAAGCTAAGCTGGGCGTCGGGGGCCTGGCCTTCTCGGGCCTCAGGCTTCAGCCGGCCGACGATGAGATCCTCCTTGATCTGCACCGATTCGAGCTGCCCGTTCTTGACGTAGGTCAGGAACTCGTTGAACGTCAACTGACGCCGCTTCTCCATGTTGTTGGTCAGCAACATCACCAGAAGCAGCGCGCATCCGATAAAAACGATCCAACCCAGCACGCCGCGGGACAGGCGCATCGGCCCCTGCGGGGGCGACGGGCGGTTATTGCCGGAGTCCGACTCGGCCATATAGGTACACTCCCTGGTGATCTATCACTGAATCATATCGGCTTGGCGAGAGGAGTCCATCACCAGTCCGACTGCATCTGTTCGACGATCCGCTCGGCCAGATCGTCGAGGGCCTCCTGGCTGGCGTCGAAGAAGTCCTCCCCCACGGGACGAATGTAATCCACGGCGTGGGCGAAGCGCGGACGATCGACCAGCGTCTTGCCGGTCCGCAGATCCTTCCACCGAAAGCTGACGATGAACGTAGCCTGGGTTTCGCGTGGCAGATCGCTTCTAAAGTCCGTGCCGAGCGTAGCCTGGCGGACTTCGAGGACCTGCCCGGTCAGCATGGTGTCGGCTCGGTTCTTGTCGGCCAGTTTGTAGTCGGTGTCCGTGAGAATCCGCTTCTGAATCGCTTCGGTCAGCTGGAACTCGAGGTTGCGCCGGAACTCCTTCGATCGGAACATCTCGACGTAGACGGTGCGGACATTGGCGGGAAACGGTCTGGCCGTCGTGTAGTTGCACCCACAGATCGCGACCGCCATGCAGGCAGCCGCCGACAGCGTGGCGATAGCGGATCGATGCCGGCGCGTCGTCATCGTTGGTCGGCTCCTCATCGTACAGGCAGACCCAGCGGAATCTTCGGGGCCTGTGGGATCTCGCCGGAACCCTCGGCCGGGGCTTCGGCTTCGGGTGGAAGTTCGGCGGCTGCTTGTTCGGCGAGGCCCGCCCAGTGCGTGTCGGGCCAGTACCTGGCTACGCTCTGATAGTAGAAGCCGGCGGCCCGGTAGCGCTTGGTTCTGTCGTACCATTGGGCGATGCGGTATTCCTTTTCCGCTCGCGTGTCGCGTATCTGCTCGAGTATCTGCGGCACCCGCTCCTGTTCGGCCAGCTTGGGAAAGCGCCTGAGGACCTCTTGAAACCGTATCTCGGCCTCGATCAGCGGCGCGTCGTCGAACTTGACACCCGCGAACGACGCCATCGCCGATTGGGCGCTGCGAAGCATCGCCAGGGGGGTCTCGGGACCGCTGGGGAACTCCCTCGCCAGACGGGCGTACTCCCGCTCGGCGTCGATGAACTCACCTTGCTGATAGAAATAGTCGGCCCGCATCTTCAAGGCGTCGGCCGCCAGCGACGTGCCGGCGGCGCGGTGCACCGCAATGTTGTCCAGGATGTCCAGCCCCTCCTCGGCGGCCGGCAGCATCCGGACCCCCACCACTTTGCGCCGCGTGCCGGCCAAGAACTTGGCTGCGACGGCCATCTCGCGCCGCAGGGCGCGTTCCACCAGATTGCTGCCGGCGTACAAGTCCAGCAACTCCTCATAGCGCTGGTACGCTTTGTAGTAGTTGCCTCGCTGGAAATCGGCGTCGGCCCGATAGAACAGGCCCTCGGCGTAGCGGGGCGAGTCGGGATACATTTCCAGCCACTTCTTCAGTTGCTTGCTCGCCTGTTTGGCCTTGCCCCGGGCCAGCATGGCCCGTGCGAGCTCCAGATCGCCGTCCTCGGTGCCCGGTACCGGCGAGGCGATCTGAACCCATTCGCCCGTCTGCGGCTCAAACGTCAGCCGCTCGGGGTATCTGGCGGGATCGACCTCGGTCGACACGGCCGGCGTCGCCCAGGGCACCTTCTACCTGCACTTCGCGAGCAAGGAGACGG
>CBFCZG010000235.1:0-7379 GCA_965602375.1 uncultured Phycisphaerae bacterium
AAGCCGTACACGATCGGTTGGCGGGGCTGCACATCAGCAGCATGCCGATGTGCGGCGCGACGGCCCCCCTGTTCGTGCCGGGCGGACTGATTGTGGGGATTGCGGAGGTGCTGGGCGCGTATGTTCTGGCGCGTCTCCTGTGGCCGGACCTTCCGACAAGCTTTTCGATCGCCCTGCTTTGCATGGACATAAAGAGGGGCGGGATGGTGTATGGCAGTCCCGAGCACAATCTGGCGGAGATCGCCCGTATGGAGGTGAACCGCTTCTACGGTGTCCGGGAGACGGCGACGCGGAGCATACGCAGCATGGCCAAGAGACCCGGCGTACAGGCTTCCGCCGAGCGTGCCGCCAGCGCCGTCGCAGGGGCTCTGGCCGGATCGCGGATGTTCAGTGGGGCCGGGCTGCTGAGTCTTGATGAGGTGTTCTCCGGGTTGCAGTTGGTGATCGACTGCGAGATTCGCGACTGGGCGGAGCGCTTTGCGGCAGGCATCAGCCTCGACGAGGAGGCGTTGGGGCTGTCCGTCATCGATGAGGTGGCTGCCGGCGGTGCATTCCTGTCGCACGAGCAGACTTTGACGCAGTACCAGCGGATGTACTGGGCGCCGAAGCTGTTCGACTACGGCATGACCGACGCGTGGCTGGAGGGCGGCGAAAAAGACGTTCTCGACCGCGCTCGCGAGACGTTGCATCAGACGGTTGAGGATTACGCGTACGCTCCGCCACAGGACGTTGGTCGGCGGCTTGAGGCAGCCTATGCTCGCATGTGCCGGCAACTCTCGCTGTCCGTCCCGGCGCTACTTCGGCACTGATCGCTCGCGCGCAATTGGATGGTCCTGTCGGCCTCGGTATGCCCTGTGGCTGCGTCAGTCCTCGGACGGCTGGGCGAGCGAGGCATGGGGCACTTCGAGCTTGAGCGACACGTTCGTCGGTGCGGACGGACACTCGATCGAGTACGAGCCGCCGCCGGCCGGCACGTCGACCGACTTGATGATTCGTTCGTCGCCGAGGCAGTAATCGTGTGTCACGCGAATCTGCCCGGTGTTGGCCGGGCGCGGGTCGCGACAGTGCGCGTAGATCCGCACTGCGTTGAAGGCGGGATCACCGGTATAACGGACGTAGACGACGGGCGCGGGTTCGTCCAACACGACATCGACATCCATCGCGTAATGCCAATGGTCGTTCCAGTCTGCCACGGTGCCGGTTGCGTCGTATACGGTTTTGAACGGCCCGGTGGGCGCGGTGGCAACCTCGATCTTATTGGCCGTCAAGTGGGCGCGAGAGAGACGATGCGCCCGGAACATTCCACCGACGCTGAGCCACTCGATCTGCTGACCGGGCGGCGCCTGCACCGGCACAAGCGCCCGACCGGCCACTCGCGTGGTAGCCTGCTTGGGCTGGTACTTACCGTCGATCTCGATGTTGAACTTTTTGACGTCGTCCGGATCGCCCAGATAGGGCAGCACGGGCAGCAATCGCGTGGGTCGTCCCTGGGGATCATTGACAGCCACGTGCAGCACATTGGTGCCCTTGGCGAGTCTCGGGATGGAGATGGGGGCGACTTGACCCCACGTGCGCAACTCCAGGTGTTGCACTACGGCTACGTCGGGCTGACCGTCGACCGCAAGCCGCAGCAGGTACTGATACGTCCCTCGCACGAAACGAGTAAGATCGAGGCGAGCCCTGTTCGGCAGGACTCCAAGCGGCGTCCAGGTTCGTCCGCCGTCGGTGCTGACTTCGCCCTCTACCGGCGAGGTTGCATCGACCATGACGGTGGCCGCGTCGCGGTTGAGCTGGAAGTTGTTCGGGTCGTCCAGATCGTCCATGATCGGCACGATGATGTAAGGACTGAGCACCTCAAGGGCGATGGATCCTCGGCCCGGCTCGGCGGGTGTGAGTCCCTTCGGCGTGGTCTTGAGGTTGTCGATGCGGTACGCACCCAACTCGACGTCGCGGGTGCTGTCGGTCAGATCGGGCACGTAGTGCATCAGGGCGGAGCCCACTCCCCAGATGCTGAAATCGGCGTGGTTTGGCTTGATGCCGCGCGGGAGCTTCTCCAGAAGCTTGCGCATCCAGTCGACGTAGGTAGGCCAGTGATGCCAACGGCCTCCCTGGTTCTGCCACCATCGGGTCAGCGACTCGCCCGGGCGAAGCACGTGGTCAGTCGTCCAGCCGCGCACGGTCCAGTGATACTGCTTGTCGAGAGGCTTGGCCGCGAATCGCTCGAAACCGACCGACTTGGGCCGGACATTCGGAAAGAAGGGCTCGATCGCCTGCTGCGGGTCGGTCCACAGCTCCCTTTGGGTGCGGGCCTCGACCGCCGAGGCGACCACGCCGTCGGGGCGCAGCAAGGCGCCTCGCAGGTCCAGATCGAAATAGTGCCACTCGCCGTCGTACCACACTTCGGTGGCCACATGACTCCAAGCCGGCACGCTGAAGCTGCGGGCCTCGAAGCCGGCCTCTCGAAACACGCCTGCCATCACGGGCCCCTGAATGCCGCAGAAGCCGTGATTGTGCACGTTCATGTTCTTGAGCGGGTCACGGCTGTTTCCCAGCGCATAGTCGGTCTCACGACCCTCAAAGATTTCGTTGAAGTGATACAGCCCGGTCTCGGTGCCGCATAGGCGCTGCCACACCGCCACAGCCAAGTCCTGGCCGGTAAGCCCCTTGTCCCTGAAGAACTGAACGAAGCGGCCCAGCTCGCTGTAATCGGGCTGACCCTCTACGGTGACGCGCGGCGAAATGACCACGCCCTGCACGGCAGGCTGCGTTGCTGCCGCGCCGGGCGAAACGATCGCAGCCATGATAATTCCCACTATAACGCTCATCTGTTCTCCTCGTCGTTCGAAAGACGCGAGTGATTATACGGGCATGAGCCTGCTGGATGCACGGCCGTTCTGTCCGGCTTGGGCCTCATCGCTCATGCCCTGCGGGTTCGGTCAAATCATGGAGCCGCACGACCGCATCCACCAGGCGATCGACTCCGGCGGCGTGGGCCGGATCGGGTCGGTATCCGGCGATGAGTCTGCCCCGCAACTCCCAGGTGGTACGCGGGTCCTGCTGGCCGAGAAAGCCCACCAAACCCTTGTCCAGCCAGCAGCGCAAGGTCGGTGCCGACTCACAAAACGCCTTGTGCAGCTTCGTCAGTTCGGTTGCACCTTCCAGGGATAGGTGACGATATCGGGCAAAGGATCCAACGGCGATTGGCTCGACCACTCCCTGCAACAAAGCACCCGGGCGCGGCGTACTGCTCTCCACGACGACGACGGTCCAGACCACACGCGCCCAACGCTGCGAGGCACCGAGCCTATGCGTATACTCAAACACCAGCAGTTGCCCGGCCTGGCAGGCACCCGACGCGACCCAGGTCACCCCACGATCATGACCGATCGTGAACAGGTACAGTGCACTGTAGCGCGAGGGCAGGTCAAACGGATCGGTATGGTGAATAACGAGGTGACGCCTACGCGCGACGTCGACCAGTTCCCGCGCAGGTTCCGATCGGAACAACGACACCGCTGCCTCCATCCCAAACCGACCGCCGCCGGGCTGAGCACGACCCGCCCATGCCCGCGTCGCGGAAGCCTTGACCGCCTCCGAAAACGAGACATAGTATACACGCGCGTTCGCGGGCATAACCATGGTCGCAGGCGGGTGTTCGTCGTGCAAGACGATTCGGAATTGAGCGAGTGGATCGGTCGGCAGGTGGTGCTGGATACAGCGGGGCCGATTGTGTATCTCGGCACGCTCGAACGGATCAATCGGGAAGGGTACTGGCTGACGGATGCGGATGTGCACGACCGGAACGACGGGCAGGCGTCGAAGGAGCTATATGTACTGGAGGTGAGCCTGCACGGGATACGCGCTAATCGCAGTCGTGTATTCGTCATGCGGTCGGTGGTAGTCAGCGCGTCGCTGTTGGACGAGGTCATCAGCTAGGAGTCCAGAGACATCCGCCAGGGACGCAGCGGCGGGAGAAAGGAAACCCGGATGAAGGTGTTGGTTACGGGCGGTGCGGGGTACATCGGCAGTCACTGCGTAAAGCTGCTTTGCGAGCGTGGGCATCAGGTGGTGGTTCTGGACAATTTGTCGGCCGGGCACGCGGCCGCCGTGCATCGTGAGGCTACGCTGATTCGGGCGGACGTGGCCGATCGGTCGGCTCTTGGGAACCTGCTGGCTGAGCACCGGGTTGAAGGGATCATTCACCTGGCGGGCTATCTGAACGTGTCGGAGTCGGTTGCCCAACCCCTCAAGTACTATGAAAACAACGTAGCCAGGACCGTCGTCCTACTGCAGCACATGGAGCGGTTCGGCGTTCAACGCTTCGTGTTCAGTTCCACCTGTGCCACGTACGGCGTGCCACAGAAGCTGCCGATCACCGAGGAGCACCCCCAGAACCCGGTGACTCCGTACGGGCAAAGTAAGCTGACGGTCGAGCACATGCTGCGGGACTGCGGTTCGGCCTGGGGGCTGGGGGCGGTATCACTGCGGTATTTCAACGCGTCGGGCTGTGCGGCGGACGGGACGCTTGGCGAGGATCACGATCCCGAGATCCATTTGATCCCTCGGGGTCTGTTGGCGGCGCTGGGTCGGCTGGACGGCTTCAAGATCTTCGGTACTGACTACCCCACGCGCGACGGCACGTGCATACGCGACTACATCCACGTCGACGATCTGGCCGCGGCCCACCTGCTGGCGCTCGAAGCGGCCGAGCCGGGGGTGATGCGCGCATTCAACTGTGGAATCGGTCGTGGGTACAGCGTTCGCGAAGTGATCGACGCCATGGGACGAGTCATCGGCCGACCCATGGACGTGGATGAGGCCGACCGCCGCCCGGGCGACCCGCCCGAGCTATACGCCGACGCAGGCAAGCTGCGCTCGGAACTAGGGTGGCGTCCGCAGTTCGAGGGCATCGACGAGATCGTCCAGACGGCGTGGCGGTGGTTTGCCGCCCATCCGAACGGCTACGGCACCGGCGGGCCGCATCCGCAAGCCTCCGCTTGATCGGCACGAAGGATTCTGCCACAATCACGCAACTGTACAAGGCGGTGAGCGGGCTTGTGCACCCGTCCAGGACGAACGCATCATGCGTACGTCACCGGCGGAGCCGGTTGCACCCTCACGATCGAGTTCTGGCACACGCGGGCAACGGGAAGCACCATTGAAGACTCCTTCAGGCACGTCGAAGGCCGAGGCGGGATCAAAGCACACGGACGAACGCGAACCGTTGCGGGTGCGTTCGCGATGGGCGACGCTCGGGCTGTCCATGCTGACGGGCCTGCTGCTGAGCCTGATCTTCGCACCGATCAACTGGTGGGCGTTGGCGTACGTGTGCATGGTGCCGTGGCTGGTGGCGATCTGCACGGCCGAACGGCAAGGCTGGCTCTACTTCAGCAGCTACCTGACGGGGTTTGCGTTCTTCTTCATCAATCTGCACTGGCTGTGGGATGTCGCGTTCATCGAGAAGGCGGGGGTGCACTGGCCTGTGGGGACCTTTGCCCTGGCCGTGTACCTGGCGGTTTACTTCCCCCTGTCGGCCTGGCCGGTCCACCACGCGTGGGTGCGCTGGCGCCTGCCTGCCGCGATCGTCTTTCCGGTCGTCTGGGTGGCCAGCGAGATGCTGCGAGCATGGGTGATGACCGGTTTCCCATGGTTCTTCCTTGCTCACAGCCATTACCGCGTACTTTCTCTTATCCAGGTAAGCGACCTGGTGGGTGCATACGGGGTGACCTTCGTCATTGCGATGGTCAACGGGTGTGTGGTCGACCTGCTGCTGGGGTGGTTTTGGGTGCGGCGTCACCCGTGGCGCATTCGGCGCCGGATGGTGGGTGCGTCAGTCGTCGTCACGGTGTTGAGCCTGGCAGCCACGATCGCCTACGGGCGTTACTGTCTTGCCACGATCGCGCTTACGGAGGGCCCGCGAGTAGCGGTAATTCAGGAACACTATCCACTCGAGGTGCTTGACGAAGGCGAAGGACCGTCTGCGTTCGAGAAGCTGGCGGCGCATCTGAGGCTGGCCATCCAGGCGACACACGATGAGCCGGATATCCTCGCCTTCCCGGAGACGGCATGGGGTGACGTGCTCAACCCTGATTTTCTGGAGGCGAAACAACTCATTGCGGGTTATGTCAGCCGGGCCAGACAGCTGTACTCACGACGCACCGACGCCATCCTGCGCGCGCTGACCCGGGGTGACGAGGGGGCCATCGTCACCCATCTAAGAGCCCTGGGTATTGGGATGGATGATGTCGGCGGGCTGGGCCCCACCTACGTGCTCGTCGGCTCGTTGGCGTACGAGCTTTTCCCCACGGCCGTCTACCCCAAGATCAAGCGGTACAATTCGGCGTACTTGTACGAGTCGACCGGCCGAGAGGAACCCGATCGCTACGACAAGGTGCACCTGGTGCTGTTCGGTGAGTTTGTGCCGTTTCGTTACGGACGGCTGCACTTTCTGTACCAGAGCCTCAACAACATTACACCCTGGGGTCGTAGCGGGACCGAGTATTCTCTGACGGCCGGCTCGCAGTTCAAGGTGCTGAGCCTGCGGGCGCGTTCGCAAAACGATCGCACGTACCGCTTCGGCGTACCCATCTGCTATGAAGACTGCATGCCATACGTCTGCCGAGCGTTCGTTGGGCAAGGACATGAGGCCAAACAGGCGGACTTTCTGCTGAACATCAGCAATGACGGATGGTTTCACCACGGGGCCGAGCACGTGCAGCATCTGGCGATATGCGTGTTTCGTGCGGTCGAGAACCGTGTGGCGATCGCGCGAGCGGTCAACACAGGGGTCAGCGCGTTCATCGATCCGATCGGCCGGGTTCACGGGATGATCGGCGAGGGTGAAACGGGGTATCTGGTTAGGACCCTCAAGCTTTCCGATCGCTTCGCGCCCTACACGCAATGGGGAGATTGGTTCGCGAGGGTGTGCGGCCTGCTGGCGGCGGCGGTGCTGGTCGAGTCGGTGATTGGCAGACTTCGGCGGTGGTGGAGGCTGCACCGGTCCGCGGCGGACGCAGGCGCCACGCAGTCCGGATGAAGGGGTCATGTTGAGAATCAGTTTGCCATCTGGGGCGATGATCCGATTGGCCGCCATGTGGGCGATCACGGGCGCGGCGGGATGCGCTCACCTCAATCCGATCGACCCGACTCAGCTTCGCGCCGAGGCGGTCCGTTACCTCAAGTGGTACTGCCTGGACGACTCGGCGGCGATACGGGTCCGCGCACTCGAGGCCCTATCCGATACGTCGGCAGCCGAAGCGGTCGAGCGATTCCGTTATGCCCTGTCGGACGACTATTGGGGTGTACGGTTCGAGGGGTGCGTGGGGCTGGGCGAGGCGCACGAGCAGGGGCTCGGTGTCGAGACCGATGTCGAGGCGGCG